>NZ_ANAX01000127.1 GCF_000341065.1 Nocardiopsis halotolerans DSM 44410
CGGCGGCTCCGACCTGGGGCCCGCCATGGCCTACGAGGCGCTGCGCCCCTACACCGACCGCGGACTGGAGTTCCGGTTCGTCTCCAACGTGGACGGCACGGACCTGCACGAGGCGCTGGTGGACGCCGACCCGGCCACGACGCTGTTCGTGGTCGCCTCCAAGACCTTCACCACCATCGAGACCATCACCAACGCCACCGAGGCCCGCTCCTGGCTGCTGGACGGACTGGGCGTCAAGGGCGACGATGACGGCGGCGCCATCGCCAGGCACTTCGTCGCGGTGTCCACCAACGGAGAGGAGGTCTCCCGGTTCGGCATCGACACCCGGAACATGTTCGAGTTCTGGGACTGGGTGGGCGGCCGCTACTCCTACGACTCCGCCATCGGCCTGTCCCTGATGGTGGCGGTGGGCCCCGAGAACTTCCGGGAGATGCTCGCCGGGTTCCACCTCATGGACACCCACTTCGCGACGGCCCCCGTCGAACGCAACCTGCCGTTCCTGCTGGGCCTGCTGGGGGTCTGGTACGGCAACTTCATGGGTGCCGAGAGCCACGCGGTGCTGCCCTACAGCCAGCACATGGCGAGGTTCCCCGACTACCTCCAGCAGCTGGACATGGAGTCCAACGGCAAGTCGGTGCAGCGCGACGGGCGCCCCGTCAGCTGGAAGACCGGGCCGGTGGTGTGGGGCACCCCGGGCACCAACGGCCAGCACGCCTACTTCCAGCTGCTGCACCAGGGCACCCGGTTCGTGCCCGCCGACCTCATCGGCTTCGCCAACCCCGCCCCCGACCTGCCGGAGGGGCTGGTGCCCCAGCACGACCTGCTCATGGCCAACCTGTTCGCGCAGGGGCAGGCGTTGGCCTTCGGCAAGAGCGCCGAGGAGGTCGCCGCCGAGGGCGTGTCCGCCGACCTGGTTCCGCACCGGACCTTCGAGGGCAACCGGCCCACGACGACGATCCTCGCCGACCGGCTCAGCCCGTCGGTGCTCGGACAGCTGGTCGCCCTCTACGAGCACAAGGTGTTCGTTCAGGGCGCGGTGTGGAACATCAACTCCTTCGACCAGTGGGGCGTGCAGCTGGGCAAGGTCCTGGCCAAGCGGGTCGAGCCCGCCCTCACCGAGGGCGCCGACGTGCCGGGCCTGGACGCCTCCACCGCCTCCCTGGTGGAGCGGTACCGCTCCATGCGCGGCAGGGGCTGAGCGGATGAAGGCGGTGTGGCCGGCGGCTCGCGTCGGCCGCACCGCCCCCACGAAGAAGCCCCGCCGTCCGACGGCGGGTCCACACGGGCCCGGGCACGCTGGATGAGCCCGACCGGGTCGCGACCACCCCGGTCAGGCTCCTTCCCGACGATGCTCGCGTCGCGGTCCGATCCCGCCGCCACGCCCGTCAGCGCACACCACCGGCGGGGCGGTGCCGCGAATCCGTGGCCGATGTTCAGCCCGTGGCGGGTCCCGGCCATGGCGACCACGACCGGCGGGGACGCCGATCGGGTCGCCCCGCGACGGTGTCGCACAGGAGGGCGCGGACGGCCCTTCGACCACGTGGGCCTCGGCGCTCCACGCGGGCAGGGTGCCCGTGCCCGTCCATCCGCTGACGAGCTCCCCGCGCTACGACCGCGCCGGGGTGTCGGACAGCACGCCGGAGACCCGCGACAGCTTCCCCTCCCGGTTGCTGACGTAGATCCATCCGTTGCCGTGGTCCAGTCCGACGCCGCAGACCGCGCCGAGACCCTCGGCCACCACACGCCGGAGGCCCCGCTCCTCGCCGTGGGCCACGACGACCTCACGCAGCCTGCCGCTGCTCGGGTCGCAGACGTAGGCGTTGCCCGCGCCGTCCAGCGCCACGCGGACGCTGTGCCCGAGGTTGGTGGCCACGGCCTGCGGGGCGCCGCCGTCCGCCTCCAGGTCGACCTCGTACAGTCCGCCGAGGGCGTACTGGCCGACGTACGCCTTGCTTCCGTGCAGCGCCACCCCGGCGGCCTGCGGCACCTTCCAGCTGCGCCGCCTCTCCGCCTGGGTGCCGTTCAGGTCGAACTCGACCAGCTCCCCGTGGTCGAAGTCGCCGACGTAGGCCCTGCCGCCCGTCGGATCCAGCGCGACGCCGTACGCGCCGATCCGCTCTGTGCCCGCGACCGTGGAGGCGGAGCGGTTGGACAGGTCCACCGCGACCAGGCGCTTGCCGCTGTAGTCGGCGAGGTAGGCCCTGTCGCCCGACGGGGCCAGCGCCACGTCGTTGACCTCTCCCAGCCCGTCCAGGGACCAGTCCGTGCCGTGACCGGCGAGATCCACCCCGTGCAGCTTGCGACCGGACCGGTCGGTGACGTACGCCTTCTGGTTCGCCGGGTCCAGCGCGAGGCCTTCGGCCCTGCCCAGCCCGGTGACGAGAGTGACGGGGGGATTCTCGGGGGACTGCTGGTCCTCGCTGCCGCTCTTGTGGAGGGGGTGACGTTTCTTGTCGAAGTCAAGGTTCTCGAGCTCGAAGACCTCGTGTACCCCGGCGAGGGTGGAGACGACCTCGGCCTCCCCCTTCTGGAGGAACGGCCTGCCCTCGTCGGTCAGGTCGAAGGTCTGCGCCGCCTGACCGGTCTCACCGAGTTTCCACGCGATCACCTCGGAGTACTTCGGCTCCTTGGCCTGCGGGCCCTCCGGCCGGGTCTCCTTGACCTCCACCGGCTCCGGGTAGTGCAGGGCGACCCACCCGCCGAAGGAGACGGGGAACTCGTAGTCGAACCTCCGCACCTGGCGCCGCTGCGTGGCCAGGACGTCCACCCGGCTGCCGACCTGCCCGCTCAGCGTGGACGAGGTCTTGAACGCGGTGGTCAACGAACCGCTCACGGAACCGGTGATCCCCAGCATCAGCTGCGCCGACAGCTCCCCGGTGCCCGTGGCGGTACCCGTGGCCGTCGTCGTGCTCGTCGCCTGCGACTGGGACTCCATGTCGACGCCCTGGTTGTCCTTGCTGTTCTTCAGGGTCGTCTTCTGGGACTGGTTCACCGCCATGCTCTTCTGCAGTTGCTGTTGCAGTGACGCGGTGGTCTTGGCCCCGAAGGTGAGCTGCACCTGCCCCTGGAGCGACCAGCTGATGGTGTTCGAGATCGAGAACTCGACGGTGTGCGACCAGTCCGTGGGGACGGGGTCGGTCCGGTTGACGTACGTCTGCTTGGAGATGACGTCAGGGGGCGGCTGCACGATGTCGGCCCGCTCCTCGATCAGCGGTACACCCACCGTCATGTAGGCGCGCCACCCGCGCTGGTGCGCCGTCTCCTCGTTCCCGGGGAAGTCGCCGAACCGTTCCTTGTTCAGGGAGAACCCGGTGGGGTGGACGTACCGGTCCGTTCCGTCCGGTGCCTTCCTCTCGGCCTTCCGCTTCAGTTTCTCCCTGTCCCGCTCCAGGATCGCGGAGGCCTTTCCGGCGATGTCGAGCTCCTTCAGGTTCCGCCCCGTCAGCGGGTGACGCACGAATCGTTCGCCGAGATAGGCCGTACTCACGTTGTTCTTGGTGGGGCCACCCATGCCCTTCAACCTCCTTGTGTGGCGGAACCCAACGATGTGTCAGTGGTTTCCGTGGCTTCTTCGTGTGCTGTTCCCGGCCTGACGCGTCCGACGGGGGGCGTCGGAACTCCGGTTCGTATCGTCGCCACCGCCCAGGTCCCGGGCCACGAAAGTGGCGGGTGCGAACAGCCCCCGGGGGCGGGGCCGGATTTTCCACCGGCCCTCACGGCTCGGTCGACCAGCCACTGGTCGTTTTGAACTTCCTGTACGCATCCTGGTTCTCCCTCATCATCGCCTCCCGCTCCTCGTCGCTGCTTCCCGGCCGGTCCTCCTCGCGGATCTCCGGGCGGTCCTCGTCCCGGATCCCCACCCTCACCGTCGTGAAAGCCCTGTCCTTGGCAGAGGAGGCCATTCCGGAGGTCGATCCGGGGTCCTCGCTGGTTTTTCGCTGCTCGGCGGCCACGGTCCGGGTGTTTCCGAACAGGGGGGTGACGAAGGTGTTCATGATGGCGAGCGCCTCGGGCGACGTCTCCCGTATGATCTTCGGGTCGGGCTCAGCCGGAGGAATGCCGTCGTAGAGCTCCGGGTCGACCCCCTCCCTCTCGGGTCGCACCCCGGGGATTTTCCCGTACACGTTCCGGGAGGCCTCCTCGGCGTCCCGGGCTTCGTTTCCGCCGATCCCGAAGATGTTCTTGAAAGACATGGCTCTCCTTTTCCTGTGCCGCGGACCAGTCACGACCATGCTGATCCCTTCACCCCGACAATGGCCAGGGCGAGGGGCATGGCGTCACGGATTTCGGGTCGCCGTTATTTCCCACAAAAAGAAGAAAGTGCAGAAGGGGGAGAAGTCAGAAAGCCGAGGTTCCTGAGGAAAGGGGAATAATATCCCCGTTGTCTGCTGGGCGCGGTATCGGCCGGAAAGTGTGTGTCGACGCGTTGTTCAGGGAGTGGGAGAGGTTAAAGTTACCACTGTTTCAGGTGATGTTCGGATGCTCGGAGTGCCCGAAGCCGTCAGTCGTGGCCGGTCCCCTCAACGCGGCCTTCCGAGGCGTGTTCCGGGAAAGGGATTTTCCCGTTTCCGGAGTGCACAAAAAGCCCGTCGCGTTCCACACCACCGCCGTCACCGATCTGTTCCTCCCCACGCTGGGCAGGCCCTGACGGGCCGCGCGGAGCCACCGCGGTTCCCGCACCCAGGGGACGCCCGGCGGGTGCGGGGAGTGCCGTTCGCGGAGGGCGCCTCCCGCGTGCGGACCGTCAGTACACCGAGGGCGACGGCGCTGCCGTGCCGGGTCCGGACACCTCCGCCGCCACCCTGGTCGGGCTCCTCCCCGGCGGAGCCCGCGTCGCGGCCTGACCCCGCCGCCCCGACCGTCCGGGGGAGCCTCCGTGCCTTCGCGGGACGGTCGGGGCGGCCCATGGTCGCGGGCCACGGCGCCACGGGCGCACCGTGTTCCGCCCGCCCGCCCGCGGGCGGGCGGTGGTACCCACCGCTGGAGAGGGAACGTTTCCGGGGCCACGGCGGTGCGCGGGCGTGGTGGTTCCGGTACCGCTGACCGCGCAGGGCGGTCTCCTGCGGGGAAGCCCCAGAGGCCCGGCGCCCGACGCACGCGTAAACCCTTTGCGCGTGTCGGGGCGGTCCGGTTAGCCTGAGGTCAACATGCGTCACTGACATCGAGACCGAAACGCCGAGCGCGCGGGGCTCGCCCACGGGGCTGGAGCCACACCCCCGCTCGGCGCGTCCCGTATCCCCGGTGCGGTCTCGATGTCGACGACCTTCCGTCGTCCCCGGACCGCACCGCGCACGGCGGTGACCGGTCCACGCGCATCGAGGCCCACCCAGAAGACGAAGGGTGGTCCGCTTCATGCCATGGGAGAACACGACCGGCGTCGCCGCCGGAACCACGCCGAGCACGACCCCGACCGGCCCGCCACTGCTGCGCGCCCGCGACCTCGCCAAGACCTACGGAACACACGTGGTGTTCGACGGCGTGGGTTTGGACGTCGCCCCCGGACAACGGCTCGGTCTGGTCGGGGAGAACGGCACCGGCAAGTCCACCCTCCTGCGGATGCTCGCCGGTGAGGAGGAACCCGACGCCGGGCGGGTGTGGCGCCCCGACGACACCGGTTTCCTGTACCAGGAGCTGCCACACGCGCCGGAGACTCCCCTGGCCGCGGTGGTCGACGAGGCGCTCGAACCGGCCCGGCGGGTGGAACGGCGGCTGACCGCGAGCGCGGCGGCGCTGGACGGCGCGTCCGAGGACGCGGGAGCTCTCCGGGAGTACTCCGAGGCCCTGGCCGAGGCCGAACTGCTGGAGGTGTGGGACGCCGAGCGCCGGGCCGAACTGGTGGTGACGGGTCTGGGCCTGGACGGGATCGGTCCGGAACGGCCCGTGGGACGGATGTCGGGCGGCCAGCGCGGCCGTCTGGGGCTGGCCGCCCTGCTCATCCGCCGCCCGCGCGCCCTGCTGCTGGACGAGCCCACCAACCACCTGGACGACCAGGCGCTGGAGTTCCTGGAGGGGTACCTGCGCGGTCTGTCCGGGCTGGTGGTGCTGGCCAGCCACGACCGGGTGTTCCTGGACGCGGTGTGCACCGGCCTGCTCGACCTGGACCCGGCCGTGGACGGCCCCACGTACTACGGCGGCGCCTACTCCTTCTACCTGCGGGAGAAGCGGTTGGAGCGCGAGCGCTGGGAGCAGCGCCACCAGCGTGAGCAGGACACGATCAGGGGCCTGCGCGAGTCGGTGCGCACCACCGCGCGGCAGGTCGCGCACAACGCTCCGCGCAGGGACAACGACAAGATGGGTTACGACTTCCTGGGCAGTCGTGTGGACAAGCAGGTCTCGCGCCGGGTGCGCAACGCCAGGGCGAGACTGGAGGAGCTGGAGCGCGACCAGGTGCGCAAACCGCCCAGGCGGCTGGAGTTCACCGCGTCGCTGACCCGGGATCCGGGCGCGGCCGACGGTCAGGCGATCACCCTGCGGGAGCTGGTCGTGCCGGGCCGGTTGCGGTTGGGGCACCTGGACGTGCCCTCGGACGGGCGTCTGCTGGTCACCGGTCCCAACGGGGCGGGCAAGTCCACGCTGCTGTACGCCCTGGGGCACCGCCTGCGGCCCGCGTCGGGGCAGGTGCTGTGGCGGCGCGGGGTCTCGGTCGCCCTGTTGGAGCAGGACGTGGTCTTCACCGACCCGGAGCGCACCCCGCGTTCGCTCTACGAGGCGTTGAACGGCGCCCGGCCGGGGGTGCCGCGCCTGACCGAGTTGGGTCTGGTCGCCCCGCGCGACCTGGACCGGCCGGTGGGGAACCTGAGCGTGGGGCAGCGGCGCCGTCTGGCACTGGCGATGCTGGTGGGGCACGCTCCGGACGTGCTGCTGCTGGACGAGCCGACCAACCACCTGTCCCTGGCGTTGGCCGAGGAACTGGAGGAGGCGCTGGGAACGGCACCGGGCGCGGTGGTGGTGGCCTCGCACGACCGGTGGCTGCGCCGTAACTGGGCCTGGTCGGAGCTGCGGCTGGCCGACGGCGAGGACGTCGGGCGGAGCGGGCCCGCGCCGTCGTAGGCGCGCCACACCCACCATTCAGGAATCTACGGCGTAAAGGAGCTAACCTTTCCCACGCTTCCTGGAAGGGGGAGAAAGACGAGGAGCCCGTCCCGGGGATCACACCCTCCGGGACGGGCGGAGGGTCAGAAGAAGTCCCTGCGCCCCGCGAGGGAGTCGATCCACTGGTGCAGGTGACCCGTCCAGTCGCGTCCGGCGCCCTCGTGGTGGTCGACGCTGAAGCGGTGGAAGGTGTCGCGGCCCTCGGAGAAGAGCAGGCCCGGCTTCTTGTCCAGCTCCAGGACCACGTCGATACCGCGCTCGTCGGTGACCAGGGACAGCTCCAGTTCGTTCAGGCCCTGGTACCGGCGGGGCGCGTAGAACTCGATCTCCTGGTAGAAGGGCAGCTGCTGGCGGGTGCGGACGATGCGGCCCCGCTCCAGGTCGGCGTGCTTGAAGGTGAAGCCGAGGTTGAACAGCGAGTCGATGACGGCGGCCTGCGCGGGGAGCGGTTCTACGCTCACCGGGTCCAGGTCGCCGGGGTCGACCGCGGAGGCCACGTGCAGGCGCGTGTTCACGCCGAGGTTCATGCGGTGCAGGTGGCGGCCCCTGTGGCTGGTGACGGGGGTCTCCCAGGGCACGGCGATCTCGAAGGGCAGCTCGTGGCGCTGTTCGGGGAGCAGGGTCACCCCGCCGCCCACGCGGACGCGCTGGAACTCCATGTCGCTGCTGGTCTCGTGGTCGCCGGACTCGGTCTCGACGCGGGCCTGGAGGCCGACGGTGAGCTGCTCGACCTGCTGCTCCACGTTGCCGCCCTCGATGAGGACGGTGCCCCGCAGGACGCCTCCGGGGGCGGTCACGGACGACTGGAGGACGGTTTCCACCGAGGCTCCGCCGAATCCCATACCGGCGAGCAGGCGCTTGAGAACCATGGATGACCTTTCTGTGCCGCACCCGGCGGTGTCGCGTCCGGGCGGCGGGGATCGGGGGTTGTCTCTAGGGAGGGACGCGGCGGGGACGCGCTCGGTTCCCGTTTTCGGGCCCGGGTTCCCTCAGCTCAGGCGAGTCCGCGCAGCAGGGCGCGCGTCCGTGGCGGAGGCGGGGCCGGCCCGCGGGCGGCTGTGGTGCGGTCGGGGCCGCGGCCCCGACCGCACCGGGACGGATACCCGGGTCCGGTGGCGCCCGGGCGGTCGTCCTAGAACAGGCTGCGCTCGCCCGCGACGGCGTGGATCCACTCGTGGAGCCTGGCCGCGACCTCCTCGGGGTCGGTGTCCTCATGCCCCATGCTCAGGCGCAGGAGGGTGTCCCCGCCCTCGCCGAAGAGAACGCCGGGCCTCTTGTCCAGTTCCAGCACGACGTCCACACCGTCGTCGTCGGTGAGGAAGGACAGTTCCAGTGACTCCAGGCCCTCGTACCCCTCGGCGGCGGAGTACTCGATCTCCTGGTAGAAGGGCAGCTTCTGGCGGGTGTCGGCGATCTCGCCCTTCTCCAGGTCGACGCCCCTCAGCTCGAAGCCCAGTGCGTGCAGTGCCCGCAGGACCGCGGCCTGGGCCGGAAGCGGCTCGATGAGCAGCGGGTCCACGTCCGTGTGGTCCAGGGCCTTGTCCACGTGCAGGCGGGTGTTGAGTCCCACGCCGTCCAGGACGTGCGTCCCACCGACGGAGGTGATGGGCGCTTCCATGGGGATGGTCATCTCGAAGGGGAGCTCGAACTCCTGCCCGGGTTCCAGCTCCGTCTCCTCGTCCGTGACCGCCTGCTCGGCGATGACCACGTCGATGGTGTACTCGCCCGAGTGCGTCTCGCCCTCGGCGTCCTCGTACTCGTACTCCTTCTCCACGGTGGCGCGGAGGCCGACACTGACGCCCTCCAGGGTCTGGGCGACGCTCCCTCCGGTGACCCTGAGGGTGCCGGTGACGGTACCGCCGGGCTGGACGGTGTCGTCGTCGAGGGTGGTCTCCACGGTGGCGCCGCCGATGCCGACGCTGGCGAGCATGCGTTTGAAGATCACGGGTCTCTTTCCTGCCTGGGTCCTCTGCCCGAGCGCCGGGGAGCGGGACGTGGGACCGGTCGTGGCTGTGGGGGATCCGGCGCTGTCTCCAGGGAGGGACGCGGCGGGGGCGCGCTCGGTTCCCGTTCTCGGGCCCGGATTCCCTCAGCTCAGGCGAGTCCGCGCAGCAGGGCGCGCCACCCGTGGTGGAAGCGCGCCTCGGCCTCGGCGGCGTCGGGCGCGTCCTCCTCGTCCTGGTGGCGGACCTGGTGTACGACCGCGCCTACGCAGTAGGAGTGCAGGGCGTCGGCGCCGCGTTCCACGTCCTCGCCGGTCAGGCCCGCCTCGGTGAGGGCGCGGTGGATCAGGGCGCGGGTGGCGTCGCTGCTGGGGGTGCGCGGGGCGCGGTGGACCAGCAGGGACAGCGCGCCGGAGTACTCCAGCAGGCGGGCGCGGTAGGCGTCGGCCCAGTCGGTGAGGCGTACGTCCCAGGGGCGGGTGTCCTCTTCCTCCCGGGCCTGGGGGTCCTGTTCGTCCTCCTCGGGGGCGTTCTCGTCCGCGACCTCCTCGTCGGCGGGTGCGGTGCTGGTGGCGGCGGTGGAGGTGACGTAGGCGGCGATGGCGTTGAAGAGCTGTTCCTTGCCCAGGGGGAAGTGGTGGTAGATGGCCATGGCCTCCACCTCCAGGGCGTCGCCCAGACGGCGCATGGACAGGCCGCCGAGCCCACGGCCCGCGATGATGTGGAGCGCTTCGAGGATGATGCGCTCGCGACTGAGTCCGGCGTAGTTCCTGCTCACTGTGGTCCTTTCGGGGGTGTGCGCCGTAAAGGTGGCAGATTCGGCGGCGGGTGGCCACATCGACGCGCGGCCCGGGTCGCCAGATGATATTGGTCACCTCTAGAGTGGCTCCGTCTGACGGTACGCGTGGTATGGAGCACACACATGGGACTTGCGAAACAGGGCACGTCGGGGGCGCGTGAGGCTCTGGCCGCTGATCGGGAGCGGGCGGAGTCGCTGCCGGAGCTGCTGAGGTCGGTGGCCCGTGCGGAGGAGGAGTTGGAGGAGGCGCGCTCCTGGGGTGCTCCGGTGGAGGAGCTGCACCAGCGGGGCGTGGCACTGGACACGGCGCTGACCGAGGCGATGCGCGCGGCGTACGCGCGGGAGCGTGTGCTGGTGGGGTCGAAGGGGTACGGGGACCGGATCTATCGGCGTAAGCGGTTGGCGCGTCCGCAGGTGCGTGAGGCCACGCGGGTGGCGGAGCGCCTGCTCACGGCCCGGGAGGCGCACCGTCTGCACGGGATCCAGCGGGTGCCGCGTCAGGCGGTGTGAGGTAGGCGGCCACGGTGCGTAGTCGTGGGCCGTTGCGCGCACGGTAGTTTGGTGTCCGGTCCGGCCCGGGGCCGGGCATCGCGGCAACGGTGGGGAGCGCAGTGGCAGATGGCGGATTTCATCCGCATCGATCCGACGTCGAAGGTACCGCCCTACGAGCAGATCAGGTCGATCGTGGCGATCGCGGCGGCCAATGGTGAGTTGCCGGTCGGTTACCGGCTGCCCACGGTGCGTGCGCTGGCGGAGCAGTTGTCGGTGGCGGTGAACACGGTGGCGCGGGCCTACCGCGAGTTGGAACAGGCCGGTGTGGTGGAGACGCGGGGCCGGTCGGGGACGTTCGTGGCGGCGGGGGGCGATGACCAGCGTGCCGAGGCGTTGGCGGCGGCGCGTGCCTACGCCGAGGTGATCTCGCGGGTGGGTCTGGACCATGACGAGGCGGTGGAGATCCTGCGCGCGGCGCTGCGGGGCTGAGCGCCGCGCGCGGGGACCTGGTCAGGATCCGGTGATGATGCCGTGGATCTTGTGGGCGCTCAGGATGAGGAAGAGGGATCCGGCCACGGTGAGGCCGGTGTTGCTGATCCAGCCGTTGCGCCATTCGGGTGGGGTGCGCGTGGAGTTGAGCAGCCACATCAGGGTGAAGGCGAGGAAGGGCAGGAAGAAGGCGCCCAGGACTCCGTAGGCGATGACGATCTGGAACGGTTTGCCGAGCAGCAGGAGCAGCATGGGCGGGAAGGTCAGCCAGAGGACGTAGCCGCGGAAGGCCCAGCCCTTCTCGTTCTGTCGGGGGTCGGTGTTGGTCCTGCCCCGCAGGTGGTTGACGAAGTCGGCGAACAGCAGGCTCACGCCGTGCCAGACGCCGATGATGGAGGAGTAGGCGGCGCAGAAGAAGCCGACGAGGAAGACCGTGGAGACGAAGCCGCCGAAGCGGTCGCTGAGGACGTCGCCGAGTTGGAGCAGGCCCTGGTCGCTCTGTTCCAGGGCGATGCCGCTGGCGTGGAGGAGTTCGGCGCCGACGATGAGCATGGCGACGACGAAGACGCCGGTGGTGATGTAGGCGACGCGGTTGTCCATCCGCATCATCCTCATCCAGCTGGAGTCGCGCCAGCCCTTGGAGTTGACCCAGTATCCGTAGGCGGCCATGGTGATGGTGCCGCCGACGCCGCCGACGAGTCCCATGGTGTAGAAGACCGAGTCGTCCGGGAGCATGGGGATGAGTCCCCGGAGGGTCTGGCCGATGTCGGGGACGACGTAGATGGCCAGGCCGACGACGGTGACGAACATGACGCCGACGAGGACGGTCATGATCTTCTCGAAGACGGCGTAGCGGTTGAACCAGACGAGGAGCAGGCCGGAGAGTCCGGCGAGGATCGCCCAGATCTCCAGGGGTACGGCGGGCATGAGCGCGGCCAGGGGGAGGGCGGTGGCGGACATGGCGCTGGCGCCGTAGACGAAGCCCCAGAGGATGATGTAGGGGGCGAAGTAGACGGTGGTCCACTTGCCGAGGCTGCTCCAGCCGTCGAAGATGGTGCGTCCGGTGGCCAGGTGCCAGCGTCCGGTGGCTTCGGCGAGGGAGATCTTGACGAGGCAGCCGACGATGGTGGCCCACAGGAGGGCGTAGCCGAAGCGGTTGCCGGCGATGAGGGTGGCGACCAGGTCGCCCGCGCCGACGCCGGTGGCGGCGACGACGATGCCGGGGCCGATCTGTTTCCACGTGGCCCTGCGCTGTTCGGTGGCCGCCATCGTGTCCTCCCCGTGCCCGGTTGACCGGTGTGGTCCGTGGTCGGGACGACTGTAGGGCTTCGGACACACGGTGCATATGGGGAGTTGTATGGCGTGGGGGATCCGTGGCGGAATCGATATGTTGGGGGTCACGTCGCCGGGGTCGTGCGGGCGTACCGCCGGGGGTGCGTCGGGTCCGTTCCGGAGACGGGGGTATGGCGAGGGCCGCCCCCTGTGTGGGAGCGGCCCCGGTGTCCTTGTCCTTGTGTTCCTAGCTGGCGAAGTCCAGCAGCTGCTGGGCGCGGCTGGGGTGGCGCAGCTTGGACAGGGACTGCTTCTCCAGCTGGCGGATGCGCTCGCGGGTCAGGCCCAGGTGCTTGCCGATCTCGTCCAGGGTGCGTGGGCGGCCGTCCATGAGGCCGAAGCGCAGGGACATGATGGTGGCCTCGCGCGGTTCCAGGTCCGAGAGTGCGTTGCGCAGCTGGTCGGCCATGAGCTGGCGGTCGACCACCTCGGAGGCCTCCGAGGCGTCCACGTCCTCGATCAGGTCGCCGATGCGGGTCTCGCCGTCCTCGCCGATGGTGGAGTCCAGGCTGATGGGCTGGCGGGTGACGCGTAGGAGTTCCTCGATCTGTGCCGGGGTCTTGTCCAGCTCCAGGGCGAGTTCCTCCGGGGTGGGTTCGCGGCCCAGCGCCTGGTGCATGTCGCGCTCCAGGCGGCTGACCTTGCTCAGCAGCTCCAGGACGTGCACGGGCAGGCGGATGGTGCGCGCTGAGTCGGCGAAGCCGCGCTGTATGGCCTGGCGGATCCACCACATGGCGTAGGTGGAGAACTTGAAGCCCTTGGTGTAGTCGAACTTCTCCACGGCGCGGATGAGGCCGAGGTTGCCCTCCTGGACCACGTCGAGCAGCGACATCCCCCGGTCGCTGTACTTCTTGGCCACCGACACCACCAGGCGCAGGTTGGCCTCCAGCATGTGGGACTTGGCCTTGCGGCCGTCCTCGGCGACCCACTCCAGTTCGTCGATCTCGGCCGGAGCCAGCGGGGCGGACTCGTCGACGTCGCCGTGCTGGCCGAGCCGGTATTCGGCGTAGAGTCCGGCCTCGACCCGCTTGGCCAGGTCGACCTCCTGCTCGGCGGTGAGCAGTTGGCGTCGGCCGATGGCCTTGAGGTAGGTGTGGACCGAGTCGCCCATGGCGGGGGACTGGTCGTCGAGGTCGGCCTCGCCGGGGTCCGGTTCGGTGGCGGTCGGGGCGGTCTCGGTCTTCTTGGTGCGCCGCGTGGAGCGGGTCTTCCTCCGGGTGGAGGGACCCTTGCGGGTCGTGACCTTGCCGGGTGCGGCCTTGGGGGCCTCGTCGGTGTCGGGCACCGTGGCGATGAGAGTGTCTTCCAGCACGTCGTCCTCGGCGTCGGGATCGGCCACCAGTGCGGAGTCGTCGCCCCCGTTGGCGAGTCGGACCCCGTTCTCGGTGAGTTCACGCAGGATGGAACGGCCGTCTCCAGAGGAGACTCCGGCCGCGGAGAAAGCGGTACGCAGTTCGGAGAGGGACAGGTGTCCCTGTGCGCGGCCCCGGGCGAGCAGGTCGGTCAGGACCGTGTCCGTGGTCGCGCCGTCGTCGCGAGCGTTGTCAGCGGGGACTTCGGCGGGTGCCGAAGCGGCTGGGGCAGTGCTCGTCATCTGGGCACCTCCCTCCCTTCCCGGGCGTGTGGCACGCGGCGGACGGTTCCCGCCGACTGGACGCGCCAATATGTCCAACGTGTCGGAGAGTCAAATGTTCCCTGTCTCGATTGGATATCGGCGAAAGTGGCATGGATCACTGTGCCGGAAGTGGCCAAACGCGGTCGGGAGCGGGTAAGGGAGCGTGCCCGGAACCGGTGTGGGCAGGGAGGTGGACCCGGGTGGGGGGAGGGCGCAGGGGTACGAACGAGTGGACCGATGGCTGTCGCCAACTGCGGACCTCCTTGGGAGAGGGGCCGAGGGACCGGATACTCAGGTAGACGCTGGGAGGCTTGGCGAAGTTCCCCGCCTTTTGTCGGACATGGCCTGATCGGCCGCGTCGTGCGGACACGCGGGGCTCGGCCGGGCCCCGCGCCGTGACGGTTGTCCGCGGGTGTCGACGAAGGTGGGGTTCGACAACCCGACGCGCCCCAGGGTCCCACGGGTGGGGAGCGCACCGGTACACGCGGACCGCTGGTGGGGGTGGTGGACGGAGGGCGATCCCGTGTGTTCGGCCGTGGAACGCGCACCACCGGGTCGGTGGCCGCGGACGCGGAGCGCTGGCGGGTCCCCGTGATCGGGCCCACGCGGCGCCGGGTGTTCAGTGACGCGGGCCGCGCAACGCCACCAGGTCGGGTTTGCCCGAGGCCAGCATCGGCAGGGAGGCGCGTACCTCCACCTCGCGCGGTGCCGCGTAGGCGGGCAGGCGTTCGCGTACCCACGAGCGCAGCTGTTCCAGTGACGGCGGCGCGTCGGGGTCGGCGGGTACCACGACGGCGCTGACCCGTTCGCCCCACTCGGGGTCGGGGCGTCCCACCACCACCGATTCGGCCACGGCGGGGTGCCGCAGCAGCAGGTCGTTGACCTGGCCCGGTACCACCTTGTGGCCGCCGGTGTTGACCACCTCGTCCACGCGGCCGAGCACGCTCAGCGTGCCGTCCCCGGACAGGCGGCCCAGGTCGTTGGTGCGCAGCCACCGGGTTCCGTCGTCATCGGTGACCAGGGCGTTCGGGTCGGTCCGGGTGCCGGGGGCGAGTCGGTAGCCGCTCAGCAGGACCGGTCCCGACAGCAGGATCCGTCCGGGTTCGCCGGGGTCGGGGGAGTCCACGCGGACGCGGACCCCGTCCAGGGGGACGCCGTCGTAGACGCAGCCGCCGCAGGTCTCGCTCATGCCGTAGGTGGTCACCACCCGGCCTCCGGCCGCGCGGGCGTCCTGGAGCAGGGCGGGGTCGGCCGCGGCTCCGCCGAGCAGGATGGTGCCCAGCGCGGACAGGTCGGTTCCGGCGGCCAGCAGTCTGCGCAGCTGGGTGGGGACCAGGGACACGTGCGGGTGCAGTTCCTCGGCCATGTGCGCGACCGTGTCCGTGGAGAAGGCCGCGTGGTGTGCGCGGGTGCCCATGGCCAGGGCGCGCGTCATGACCTGGATGCCGGAGATGTGTCCGGCGGGCAGGACGCACAGCCAGGTGTCGGTTCCGGTGGCGCCGATGCGCCGCACCGAGGCGCGTGCGGAGGAGCGCAGCGCGGTGGAGGACAGTTCCACGCCCTTGGGGGTGCCGGTGGATCCGGAGGTGGTGATGACCAGGGCGGTGTCCTCGCGGGCGGGGGCGGAGCCCTCCAACGCGGTGGTGCCGTCGGGGGTGCGCAGTGAGGCCGGGCGCATCGCGGTCAGCAGGTCGGCCACGCGCGGCTCGGGGGTGCCGTCGGGGATCGGCAGCAGGGCGGGTCCGCGTCCGTCCAGGGCCCGGGCCAGCAGGTCTGCCAGGTGTTCGGGGGGCAGGCCGCGCACCGCCTGGAGGGGGCGGCGGGGACCGGGACGGGTGCTGACCTGTTCTTCGCGTGCCACGACCGACAGCGTACGCCTGTGCGGAAGGTGTGGGGGACGGGGCGCGAACGGGTACGGCTGTGCTGGTGTGTCCCGGCTTGCCTGGCACAATGCGTAGGGTTGGCGCTTGGGCATGGTCGCATGTCCGCGCCGTCCCAGTTGTCCCCGTGAGGAAGAAGTAGTAGCCGTGAGCAGCGTGATCGACTGGCAGCGGTCGGGCGAGTATTCCGACATCATCTACGAGACCGCGGAGGGCATCGCCAAGATCACGATCAACCGCCCGGAGCGACACAACGCCTTCCGGCCCCAGACTCTGTTCGAGCTCCAGGAGGCCTTCAACATCGCCCGCGACGACTCCGAGGTGGGCGTGATCATCCTCACCGGTGCGGGTGACCAGGCGTTCTGCTCCGGCGGTGACCAGAAGATCCGTGGTGAGGACGGTTATCTGGGTGATGACGCCGTGGCCAGGCAGGGCATCGGCCGCCTCAACGTGCTCGACCTCCAGGTGCAGATCCGGCGTACGCCCAAGCCCGTCATCGCGATGGTCGCGGGCTGGTGCGTGGGCGGTGGCCACGTGCTGCACGTGTGCTGTGACCTGACGATCGCCGCCGACAACGCCAGGTTCGGTCAGACCGGGCCCAAGGTCGGTTCCTTCGACGGCGGTTACGGTTCCTGGCTGCTGGCGCAGACCGTGGGGCTGAAGAAGGCCCGTGAGATCTGGTACCTGTGCCGTCAGTACAGCGCCCAGGAGGCGCAGGACATGGGTCTGGTCAACACGGTCGTGCCGCTGGCGGACCTGGAGAAGGAGACCGTTACCTGGGCGCGCGAGATGCTGGAGAAGTCTCCGTTGGCGCTGCGCATGCTCAAGGGCGCCATCAACAGCGTCAGCGACGGTGCCGCGGGGATGCAGCAGTTCGCCGGTGACGCCACGATGCTCTACTACATGAGCGAGGAGGCCCAGGAGGGTCGCGACGCGTTCAAGGAGAAGCGTCGTCCGGAGTTCGACAAGTTCCCGCGCCGCCCGTGACGAGTGTGGACGGGGGGCCGACGGGGTCGCCCGCCGGGGGGCGTGCCTTCGCGATCGGTCTGCGTAACCGGTTCCGCGGTGTGACCGTGCGCGAGGGCATGCTGGTGCGCGGGCCCGCCGGGTGGGGGGAGTTCTCCCCTTTCGCCGAGTACGGTCCGCGTGAGTGCGCGCGCTGGTGGGCGGCCTGTGTCGAGGCCGCCCACCGGGGCTGGCCCGAGCCGGTCCGTGACCGGGTGCCGGTCAACGTGACCGTGCCCGCGGTGGATCCCGGTCGGGCCCACGCGATCGTGTCCGCGGGCGGGTGCGCCACGGCCAAGGTCAAGGTGGCCGAGCGGGGGCAGGATCCGGGTGAGGACCTGGCCCGGGTCGAGGCGGTCCGTGACGCCCTGGGGCCTTCGGGTCGGGTGCGGGTGGACGCCAACGGTGCCTGGGACGTGGAGACCGCGGTGCGGATGGTGCGTGAGCTGGACCGGTTCGGTCTGGAGTACGTCGAGCAGCCGTGTGCCACGCTGGAGGAGTTGGCCGCGGTGCGCCGTCGCGTCGACGTCGCTGTGGCCGCGGACGAGTCGGTGCGCAGGGCCGAGGATCCGCTGCGGGTGCGTGCCGCCGGGGCCGCGGACATCGTGGTGCTCAAGGTCCAGCCGTTGGGCGGTGTGCGTGCCGCGTTGGAGGTGGCCCGGGCGTGTGGTCTGCCGGTGGTGGTCTCCAGTGCGGTGGAGACCTCGGTGGGTCTGGCGGCGGGGGTGGCCCTGGCGGCGGCGTTGCCGGAGCTGCCCTACGCGTGTGGTCTGGCCACCATGCAGATGTTGACCGCTGACGTCACCGCCGATCCGCTGCTGCCCGAGGGCGGGTTCCTGCCCGTGCGGCCGGTGGTGGTGGATGAGGAGAGCCTGCGCGCGGTGGAGGTCGATCCCCTCGCGTGGCGGGGCG
>NZ_ANAX01000128.1 GCF_000341065.1 Nocardiopsis halotolerans DSM 44410
TGGCGGGTAACAGCCGTGTTCGGCCCTCCCGCGTTCTGAGTGGGGTTGACTGTAGGGGCCGAGTCCACATGGTGATACTTGGTACACATTGAGACGATCGAGAGAGTTGATGAATCCGTCTACCGCCCTGGCGCGGGTCCTGGTCGACGAGCTGGCCCGCTGCGGGCTGGCCGAGGCGGTCGTGGCGCCGGGGTCGCGCTCGACGCCGCTCGCCCTGGCCCTGGTCGCCCACCCCGATGTCAGGGTGCACGTGCGCATCGACGAGCGTTCGGCGTCCTTCGCCGCTCTGGGTCTGGCCCGGGTCTCCCGGCGCCCGGTGGCGGTGGTGTGCACCTCCGGTACGGCGGCCGCCAACTTCCATCCGGCGGTGATGGAGGCGGATGAGAGCGGGGTGCCCCTGGTGGTGCTGACCGCCGACCGGCCTCCGGAGCTGCGCGGTACCGGCGCCAACCAGACGGTGGACCAGATCGGCCTGTACGGGAGCGCGGTGCGTATGTTCGCCGAGGTCGGTACGCCCGATCCGGTTCCCGGGATGGTGGCCTACTGGCGGTCGCTGGCCTGTCGGGCGTGGTGCTCGGCCCAGGGTGGTCGGCCGGGGCCGGTCCATCTCAACGTGGCCTTCCGTGACCCGTTGACCCCTGACGTGGAGACGGGCCCCTGGCCCGAGCCGTTGGAGGGG
>NZ_ANAX01000129.1 GCF_000341065.1 Nocardiopsis halotolerans DSM 44410
GCGGGCCGTGGATCGACCGTCCGTGGAGCGCGGGTGAGCCCGCGCCGTTCGTGTTGCCCGCCGTGGAGCGGGGTGTGATCGTGTGCGGTGACGGCGACTACGACCCGGTGCCGTTCCTGGCGTTGGCCGAGATGACGGGGTGGCCGCTCCTGGCCGAGCCGACCTCCAACGCGCGCCGGGCGGGCGCGCTGTCGACCTACCGGCAGTTGCTGGCCTCGCCGCTGGGTACGTGGCGGGCGCCGGAACTGGTGGTGAGTGTGGGGCGTCCGAACCTGTCCCGGCAGGTCCTGGCGTTCCTGCGCAGGGCCGAGCGACACGTCGTGGTCAGCCCGCAGGTGAACGCGTTCTCCGATCCGGTGCGCACCGCCACCGATGTGGTGTCCGCGGTCGCGCCTCCCGCCGCCGTTGACCCCGACAGCGAGTGGTCGCGGGTCTGGGTGCGGGCGGAGGCGGCCGCCCGCGCCGCGCTGGACGCGGTGCTGGACGGGGAGGAGGCGCTCAGCGAGCCGCGGCTGGCGCGTGATCTGGCCGCGCACATGAACGCGAACTCGCTGCTGTTCGCCGGTTCGAGCATGCCCATCCGTGATCTGGACGCGACGATGCGGGCGCGCTGTGGTGTGCGCCTGGTGGGCAACCGCGGGGTGAGCGGGATCGACGGGTCGGTCTCCACGGCGATCGGTGCGGCGCTGGCCCACCAGGCCGGCGGTGGGGGGCACGCCTACGCCCTGTTGGGTGATCTGGCGATGTTGCACGACCAGAACGGGTTGGTGATCGGCCCGGGGGAGCCGCGTCCGGATCTGGCGATCGTGGTGGTCAACAACGACGGTGGCGGGATCTTCTCCGGTCTGGAGCAGGCGGGGCACCCCGACTTCGAGAGGGTGTTCGGTACTCCGCACGGGGTGTCGATGGAGCGGGTGGCGGCGGTCTCGGACCTGCCGTACACGCGCCTGGAGTGGGCGACCGATCTGCCCAAGGCGCTGTTGGGTGAGGGGTTGCGTCTGATCGAGGTGTGTACGCGGCGCTCCGACAGTGCGGCGTTGCGACGTCGGTTGCAGTCCGCGGTGGACGCGGCCGTGGCCGGGGTGGTCTAGCGGCGCGGTCCTCCGGGGGTGGGGTCCTTGGGGGCCGGGGCGTGCCGAAGCTGGCGAGGCCGGGAGGCCCCCCGCTTTCCCGTCGACCGGGAACGGGGCCCCGCTACCAGGCGGCGCGGTGGCTCGGCCTTCGCCGCTGGCTCGACCGGAACCCCGAGGACGGGCTGGCCGCGCGGGTGCGGGCGAGGCTCACCACCGGTCCCGCCCGCTACACGCGGTACCAGTGGGAACACCTCGGCTGGGGCGTCTTCGCGCTGATGGGTCGCTGACGGTTCCACCAACGCGGGTCCGGGCGGTGCGCCGCCCGGACCCGCGTGTTCCCGGGGCTCGAAGCGCGCGGGAGGGCCCCGCGCCGCCCTCCGTGCGGCCCGGTGTCAGCGTCACCGCTGGCGCTGCGGGTCCACCCCGAAGATCTCGGCGACGTCGTCCAGTACCGCGTGCGCGGAGATCAGGCCCACGCCGGACATCCAGTAGTCGTCGTCCACCGGGGTCTTGGTGCCCTCCAGTTCGTCCCACAGCGGGTTGGTGGTGTAGCGCTCCTTGTCCTCGGCCACCTCGCCGGCTCCGTCGTCGTAGGTGGCCACCAGGATGTGGTCGGCCTCCAGGTCCATCAGGCGTTCGGGGCTGTGGTAGGTCGCGATCTGGTCGGAGTCGGTGGCGGTGCCCTCGCTGGCGGGCAGTCCCAGGTCGTCCATGATGACGCCGATGTAGGAGTCACGGGTGTACAGGCGCACTCCGTCGGCGTCGCCGGCGAAGCGCACCACCGACACCGTGGGCGTCTCCCCGTCCGCCGACGCGGCGATCTCCTCGCCGATGGCGGCGGCCCGCTCCTCGTACTCGGCCAGGAGCCGTTCGGCCTCCTCGGTCTCGCCCATCGCCTCCGCGGCCAGGAGCAGGTTCTCCTTCCAGGTGGCGCCGGTGGTCTCCGACATCACCGTGGGGGCGACCTCGGTGAGCTGCTCGTAGCCGTCGCCGTGGCGGACCTCGGCGGACAGGATCAGGTCCGGTTCGGTCTGGGCGACCAGCTCCGGGCTGATCTCCCACAGCAGGCCCACCGACTCGGCTCCCTCGGCGCTGCCGGCGTTCCAGTCGCTTTCGAGCAGGTACTGGGGCAGGGTGTCCTCGCCCTCGGCGATCTGGGTGAAGCCGACGACGTTCCCGCCCAGGGCCAGGGTGGCGTCCACGTAGGTGAAGTCCAGCGGCAGCACGCGTTCGGGCGCGTCGGGGACCTCGGTCTCGCCCATGGCGTGCTCGACGGTGACGGGGAAGCCCTCCGCCGTCTCCTGCCCGGAGCCGGCGGAGGTCTCCTCCTCGGGTCCGCCCGCACCGCAGGCGGTCGCCAGGGTCAGGGAGGCGGCGAGGGCCAGGGGCAGGCCCACGCGGCGGAAGGGGGAGAGCGTGGTCATCGTGGGACTCCGGTGTTTCAGGGAAAAGGGGACAGCGGTGTTGTGTGGGTACGGAAACGGCACACACCAGTAGGTGATGTGTCGTCCCAGGCCAGAACGTGGCAAACTTAGGGTACTCAGGTGTGGCTAGGCAAACCTAACCAGGGTTGGCCTGGCCTTTCGTCATGATGGGGAGACCGGGTGAGTGAGAGCGCCGAGCCACCGCCGACCTTGGCGGCGTCGTCCGCGTCGCCGACGCCTCCCGCCGCCACCGCGGTCGCGGCCCGTCGCACGCGTCGGATCCGGGGCCTGGGGCTGCTGCTCCTGCTGCTCCTGCTCGCCGTCCTGGCCAGCGTCCTCGTCGGCGCCCGCGCCCTGAGCCCCCACACCGTGTGGCTGGCCCTGACCTCCACCGCGGGTGCCGAGGCCGACATCATCGTCAACGACATCCGCCTGCCGCGCACCGCGCTCGGGCTGCTCGCCGGGATCAGCCTGGGTCTGGGCGGCGCCCTCATGCAGGGCCACACCCGCAATCCCCTGGGTGACCCGAGCGTTCTGGGGGTGACCTTCGGCGCCGCCCTCGCCGTGGTGCTGGGCATCATGTTCTTCGACGTCGCGACCCTGTACACCCAGGCCTGGTTCGCCTTCGCGGGCGCCGCCGTGGCCGCCGTGGCGGTCTACGCGATCGGTTCGGTCCCCGGGCGCGGCCCCACACCCGTCACGCTGGCCCTGGCCGGAACGGCCGTGAGCTGGATGTCCTACTCGCTGGTCTCCGGTCTGGTGCTGCTGGACGAGTCCACCATGCAGACCTTCCGGTTCTGGCGGGTGGGCTCCCTCGTGGGCCGCGACCCCTCGGTCCTGGCGCCCATGGCACCCGTGGTCGTGGTCGGTGCCCTCCTGGCCCTGAGCAACGCCCGCGCCCTCAACGCCCTGGCCCTGGGCGAGGACACCGCCCGCTCGCTGGGCTTCCGGGTCGGTCGCGCCCGCGTCGTCGGTCTCGCCGCCGTCATCCTGCTCACGGGGATGACCGTGGCCGCATGCGGCCCCATCGCCTTCGTCGGGCTCATCGTGCCCCACCTGGCACGCGGCATCGTCGGCTCCGACTACCGCTGGCTGCTGCCCTACTCCGCCGTGATGGGCGCGACCCTGCTCCTGACCGCCGACGTCCTGGGCCGTTTCCTGGTGCGGCCCGGCGAACTCCAGGTCGGTGTGGTGCTCGCCCTGGTCGGGGCGCCCTTCTTCGTCTACGTCGTCCGCCGCCGGAGGCTGCTGTCCCTATGACCTCCACCCACCCCACACCCCCGTCCTCCACGTCCCCCGCACGCACGTCCGCCCCCGACGACGCACGGGGCGGGGCCCCGGTCCGTTCCCGCGGTCGGGCCCGCGCGCACCTGGCCAGCCGTGGTCGGGCCGTGCGCCTGGGGCCCGTGTCGATTCCGCTGCGGCCCCGCCTGGTGGTCCTGGGGTCGCTGGTGGCCCTGGTCCTGCTCGTGCTGGTGGGTCTCAACCTCTCCGTCGGCAAGGTGTACATCCCGCTCGACCGGGTGTGGGGCAACGTCATCGGGGCCACCTACGAGGACTACTTCACCGTCTGGCGGGTGCGCATGCCGCGCGTGGTGGTGGGCATGCTCGCGGGTGCCGCCCTGGCCGCCGCGGGCGCCATCACCCAGACCATCATGCGCAACCCCCTGGCCAGCCCCGACCTGCTCGGCGTCACCCACGGCGCCAGCACGGGCGTGGTCGCGGTGATGGCCTTCGGCGGCAGCTACGGCATCGTCACCGGGCCCCTGGCCGCCATCGGCGTTCCCGCCCTGGCCCTGTCCGGGGGTCTGGCCGCCGGGGTCCTGTGTTACGCGCTGGCATGGCGGGGCGGTATCGACGGGTTCCGCCTGCTGCTGGTGGGTGTGGGTGTGTCCACGGTGCTGATGAACCTGACGTTGTGGCTGCTCACCCTGGGGGAGGTCAGCGACACCGGCCGCGCCATGGTGTGGATCTCGGGCAGCCTGTCCATGCGCACCTGGCAGGACGCGCTTCCCGTCGCGGTGGCCCTGGCCCTGCTGTTGCCCCTGGCGTTGGCCGCGGCGCGCACCCTGGACGTGCTGGCCTACGGTGACGACGTGGTCCGCGCCCTGGGGGTGCGGTTGGGGAGGGCCCGTACCGCCATGTTGGTGCTGGCCGTGCTGCTGGCGGCCTTCGGTACCTCCGCGGCCGGGCCGATCCTGTTCGTGTCGTTGGCCTGTCCGCAGATCGCGCTGCGCCTGGCCCGTACCTCCCGGCCGCCCGTCCTGCTCTCCGCGCTCGTCGGTGCCGCGCTGACCTGTGCCGCCGACCTGATCGCCCGCAACCTGGTCAGCGTCCAGCTGCCGGTCGGCGTCGTCACCGGTTGCCTGGGCGCCCTCTACCTGATCCACCTGCTCGTCCGCGGCAACCGAAAGGCCCAGGCGTGACCACACACTCCACCCGCACGCGCAACGCCTCCGCTTCCACGACCGCCTCGGAACCCGCCACCCAGGCCACCGGTGCCGAGCCCGGCGCGCCGGTCCGGCTGAGCGCGCGCGGTCTCACCCTGGCCTATGACGACCACACCGTCGTCCGGGGGTTGGACGCCGACGTCGTCGAGGGCACCATCACCTGCGTCATCGGTCCCAACGGGTGCGGTAAGTCCACCATGCTGCGTGCCCTGGGCAGGCTGATGAAGCCCCGGGCGGGTCTGGTGGAGCTCGACGGCCGTGACATCCGCCGTGTGCCCACGCGTGAGGTGGCCGAGGTGCTGGGTGTGTTGCCGCAGCAGCCGGTGGCGCCGGACGGGCTGACCGTCGCCGACCTGGTCTCCCGGGGGCGGCACCCCTCCCAGCGCTGGTACCGGCAGTGGTCGGGTGAGGACCACCGGGCGGTGTCGGAGGCCCTGGAGCGGACCGGGCTGTCGGAGTTGGCCGACAGCCCGTTGCAGGAGCTGTCGGGCGGTCAGCGCCAGCGGGCGTGGATCTCCATGGTGTTGGCCCAGGGCACCGATCTCCTTCTGCTGGACGAGCCCACGACCTTCCTGGACCTGGTCCACCAGGTCGACGTTTTGGACCTGGTGCGTGAGTTGCACCGTGAGGGCGGGCGCACCATCGTCATGGTGCTGCACGACCTCAACCTCGCCGCCCGCTACGCCGACACCGTCATCACCATGCGCGCGGGGCGGGTCGTGGCCAGTGGCACCCCCGCGGAGGTGCTCACGCCCGAGCTGTTGCGTGAGGCCTTCGACCTGGAGGCGGTCGTGGTGGAGGATCCGGTCACCGGAGGGCCGATGGTCGTGCCGGTGGGCCGTAGCGGTGGGGGCGCGGCGCGCGGCGCGCGGCTGCCCTGACCGCGGCCCCTCCCCGGTGTCCTCCTCTCCGGAAACCGTCGAATCACGGGAAACGTGACAGATCCGGTGAGGGTTGCGCACGTGTGGGAACGCCGGCGGGCGTGGCATGTGGATCGGAGGGGTGGGGTACGCCATCATCACGACCAGAGCCGACGATGTGTGTTCATACCGCTCCCCACCGTGGCCTACCAGGGAATGCGGGGGAGTTGTAGGGGCGTTCACCTCGGTTTCACCCGCAGGTGTGGAACTTCGGCCAAGGTCGAGAGCGGTCGGCTGGGTACCCCACCGACCAAGGAGAGCCCGCGCGCCCTGGTCCGACCCCGCACCGACGGAGCGCGCGGAAGCAGCACGATCCCCGAGGAGAAGGTGTGCCCGAATCCGCGCCCCGCCGCCGCCCGCTGCCGTTGATCGGTCAGGTCGGGGGTGGCCGTTCCCGTGCGACATGCAGGCTGCGCTGTGGCGACGCCTGCTTCCACCCCGCCCCCAACACCAGTGACAACGTCTACTTCGGGGACATCGTCGCCAAGGCGTTCTCCCGCCGTAGCGCGCTGCGCGCCGGTGCCGTGAGCGCCGGGGCGGGGGCGCTGGGGATCTCCGCGCTCAGCCCCGCCGCCGCCGACCGCCGCGGCCCCAACCGGCCCCACCCCGCGCCCAGACCGACCTTCACCAGCGTCCAGCCCAACACCGACGACCAGGTCACCATCCCGCGCAACTACGAACAGCACGTCGTCATCCGCTGGGGCGAGCCGGTGCTGCCCGGCGCCCCCGAGTTCGACGTGTACGACCAGAGCGCCGAGGCCCAGGCCCAGCAGTTCGGCTACAACTGCGACTACGTCGGTTTCCACCAGCTCGACGACGACCACGGTCTTCTGTGGGTCAACCACGAGTACACCAACGAGGAACTGATGTTCCCGGGTTACGCCGGCGGGGACGCCGCCACCGAGGAGCAGATGCGTACCGCCATGGCCGCCCACGGTGGTTCCCTCGTCGAGCTGGAGCGTGAGGGGCGTACCGGCAAGTGGGTGCTGTCCAGGGGTGAGCGGGCCTTCAACCGCCGCGTCACGGCCGACACTCCCGTCCGTATCACCGGGCCCGCCGCCGGGCACGAGCTGCTCAGGACCGCGGAGGACCCCGACGGCACCCTGGTCAGGGGCATCCTCAACAACTGCGCGGGCGGGATGACCCCGTGGGGGACCTTCCTGACCACGGAGGAGAACTTCCACCAGTACTTCGCCCACGGTTCGGGGTCCGTCGAGACCCGCCGCTACGGCATCGGGACCGGTGCCAGCGGACGCCGCTGGGAGAGGGTCGAGGAGCGCTTCGACCTGTCCAAGCACCCCAACGAGGTCAACCGCTTCGGCTACATCGTGGAGATCGACCCGCTCGACCCCGCCTCCGAGCCGCGTAAGCGCACCATGCTCGGCCGTTTCAAGCACGAGGGCGCCAACTCCCGTCTGGCCGATGACGGCCGGGTCGTGATCTACATGGGCGACGACGAGCGCTTCGACTACATCTACAAGTTCGTCAGCGCCAAGAAGTACGTCGAGGGGTCGCGGCGCCACAACCTCACCCTGCTGGACTCGGGCACCCTGTACGTGGCGCGTCTGAGCGGTGACAGCCCCGCCGAGCAGATCGGTGGCCCGGACTTCCTGCCCGAGGACGGCGAGTTCGACGGCTCGGGTGAGTGGGTCGCGCTGTGCACCGACACCGAGAGCTTCGTCCCCGGCTTCGGCGTCGCCGAGGTGCTCGTCCACACCCGTCTGGCCGCCGACGCCATGGGCGCGACCAAGATGGACCGGCCCGAGGACTTCGAGTGCAGCCCGGTCACCGGCAAGGTCTACTGCGCGCTGACCAACAACTCCGCGCGTGAGCCCGGCCAGGTCGACGAGCCCAACCCGCGCGGCCCCAACAAGCACGGCCACATCCTGGAGGTCACCGAGGAGGGCAACGACGCCGCGGCCACCGCGTTCGCCTGGACCCTGCCGCTGGTGTGCGGTGACCCCGAGGACGAGGACACCTACTACGCGGGTTTCGACAAGTCCAAGGTCATGCCGATCTCCTGCCCGGACAACCTGACCTTCGACAGGGACGGCAACCTGTGGATCTCCACCGACGGCCAGCCCGGCGCGCTGGGGATCAACGACGGTCTGCACGTCATGCCGGTGGAGGGGCGTTTCCGGGGTGAGCTGAAGACCTTCGCGACCGTTCCGGTCGGTGCGGAGGCGTGCGGGCCCTTCGTCACCAAGGACGGCGGGACGGTGTTCCTGGCTCCCCAGCACCCGGGTGACGGCGGCACGTTCGAGGAGCCCACCAGCACCTGGCCCGACGGTGACTTCCCGCGTCCGTCCGTGGTGTGCATCTGGCACCAGGCGGGTCGCGAGGTGGGTAGGTAGACCAGCCACCTCCCCCCTTTCGGGGGAGGGCGGCGACCACCGGTCCCGGTTTCCATCGTAGGGGCTGCCGGGGCCGGTTCCTCGTTCCTTCGCCTGTTCCCACCCGTCGTTGCGCCGTGGTCGGGGCGGTACGAGGGCGCCCCGCGCATCACGGACCCCTGCGGGGTGCCTCAGAGCGGCTTCTCGAAGCACAGGGAGGCGGGGGAGTCGGCGTAGGCGCCGAAGCCCGGGATGGGCTCGTATCCGGAGCGGGTGTAGAACCGTACGGCGTCGGGCTGGCGGTCGCCCGCCTCCAGGCGCAGGCACCTCCAGCCCCGGTCCGAAGCCCATTCCTCCAGGGCTCCCAGGACCAGGGCGGCGGCGCCCGAGCCGCGCCGTTCCGGCACGACGTACATCCGTTTGATCTCGCCCGTGTCCTCGTCCAGCGGGCGCAGGCCGCCGCAGCCCACGGCCGTGCCCGCCGCGTCGCGGGCCACGACGAACACCGCGATGTCGTCCGCGGAGGGCGCCACACCGGGTTCGGAGTCGGGGGTGCCGTACCTGTCGGCGATCTCCGCGCGTTGGGCGGCCCGTAGGGCGGTGGCGTCCGGGTCGTCCCAGGAAACCTCGTCGATACGCATGCCGGTCACGCTAGCGGTGCCGTGTTTCGTGCTCGTGAACGCCCGTTCGGAGGGTGGATCGCGCGGAGCAGGGGTGCCCGCTGGGCCTTCTCCCCGGAGGGGGCTCAGGCGGGGTCGGTCAGGGCCTCGCGCATCACCCGGAACTTGGACTCGGTCTCGGCCAGTTCCGCGTGCGGCTCCGATCGGGAGACGATGCCGCCCCCGGCGAACAGTCGGGCGCTCGCTCCCTCCACGCGGGCGCAGCGCAGGGCGATGCCCCACTCGGCGTTGCCCGCGCCGTCCATCCATCCCACCGGACCGGCGTAGCCGCCGCGGTCCATGCCCTCGACCTCGTCGATCAGCCGCATGGCCGCCGCGGTGGGGGTGCCGCCCACGGCGGCGGTGGGGTGCAGGGCCGCCACCGCGTCCAGGGCCGAGACCCCGGGGGCCGGGCGGGCGTGCGCGGGGGTGGCCAGGTGCTGCACGTTGGCGAGCGCGAGCAGGCGGGGTCGCTCGGGTACGTCCAGTTCCTCGGTGAGCGGTTTCAGCGCGGTGCGCAGGGAGTCCACGGCCAGGCGGTGTTCGTCCACGTCCTTGGCCGAGGCCATCAGTTCCTCGGCCAGGAGTCGGTCGCGTTCGGGATCCTCGTCGCGGGGGCGGGTTCCGGCCAGGACCAGTGAGGAGAGCTGGTCGCCCTCGCGGCGCAGCAGCAGTTCGGGGGTGGCGCCGACCATGCCGTCCACGGAGAAGGTGAAGCAGTTGGGAAAGCGCGTGCGCAGGCGTTCGAGCAGGGTGCGCACGTCGATGGGGGAGTCGGCCCGGGCGAGGGTGTCGCGAGCCAGCACGGCTTTGTCGAGGTGTCCGGCGCGGATGCGTTCGACGGTGCCGGCCACGGCGGCCGTCCACTGTTGACCGGTCAGTGACCCGGTGTTCCAGGACAGCGGGCCGACGGGGCGCGGTGCGGGCGTGGGGGCGAGGGCCTGGTTCGGGCGCGGATGGGTTCCGGGGGTGTCGGTGACGGTGGTCAGCCAGGTGCGGCCGTCGCGCCGTCCCAGGAGTACGCGCGGTACCACCAGGGCCGATCCGGGGGAGGCGGGGGAGAAGGCGAAGGTGCCGAAGGCGACGGGGCCGGTGCCGGGGCGGCCGACCTCGTCGTGGACCTGGGCGCGTTCGACCAGGGCGTTCATCCAGCGGGCCGCCTCGGTGAAGCGGGTGGTGTCGGTGGGTTCGGCTGTGGCGGGTGCGCCGTCCAGGTCCAGCCGTGCGGCCTGGCCCCAGCCCACGACGCCCTCGTCGCCGGTCAGCCAGGCCAGGGGGGAGTCCGCGGGCAGGCGGTGCACCAGGCTGGTGGTGTGGTCGGGCAGGGTGACGGTGCGGACGAACAGTTGGGGCGGGGTCAGGGCGGCGTTCACGATGTCCGATTCTAGGACCTCGTTCGGACGGTGTGTCCGGGGCCGCGGGGTGGTGGGTGGGGTGGTGCGCCCTGAACGGTGCGCCGGGGTTGTCAGAGAAACGGGATTTCTGCCCTTTTCGTGCTGGTGTGCGAAGGTGTAGCGGCATGCTGTGGTTCCGCGCTGACCGGGGATGGTGCTGGTGAAGTCCGCGGTGTGCGAGGTGGTCCACGGTTTGGGCGACTCGTGGCTGAGAATTGTCTTCCTGGCCTACTCTGGTGCGCGGCGTGGCGCCACGGTGACGGTGGTGCGCGACGACTCTCGGAGGAGACCTGTCCATGGACGCAGCGGCACGTGCCGTGACCTCGCCGCGTGCGGCGTTCCGGTGGGCGGCGACGGCCGCCGCGGCCGCCGTCCTGCTGTCGGGATGCACCGGCGGTGGAGCGCGGACCCCCGCGGCCTCCGGGTCCTCCGGGCCCGCCGACCGGGCGGCCGCACCCGTCCGGTGCGACGTCAACGGCGAGGAGGACGGGCGACGGATGCGCGGGGCGTGGCTGACCACGGTCCGCAACATCGACTGGCCCTCCGAGCCCGGCCTGCCCGCCGAGGAGCAGAAGGCCGAACTCGACGCCTACCTCGACGACGCCGTGGACATGGGTCTCAACGCCGTCTTCCTGCACGTGCGCCCCACCGCCGACGCCCTGTACGAGTCGGACCTGGAGCCGTGGGCGCGCTACCTCACCGGCGAGCAGGGCGGCGATCCGGGTTACGACCCGCTGGAGTACGCCGTGGCCGGGGCGCACGAGCGCGGCCTGGAGCTGCACGCCTGGTTCAACCCCTACCGGGTGGGCTTCCAGGACCCCGACGTGGAGAACCTCACCGAGGACCACCCGGCGAGGAGGAACCCCGGGTGGCTCGTCGACTACGGTGACGAGGCCTACCTCGACCCCGGCGACCCCGAGGTCCGCGCGTGGGTGAGCAGGGTCGTCCTGGACGTGGTGGAGCGCTACGACGTCGACGGCGTGCACTTCGACGACTTCTTCTACCCCTACCCCGTACAGGGGGAGGAGTTCGACGACGACGCCTCCTGGGAGGCGCACGGCGACGGCTTCGACAGCCGGGCCGACTGGCGGCGCGACAACGTCAACCAGCTCATCGCCGACGTCCACGCCGGTATCGAGCGGATCAGGCCCTGGGTGAGCTTCGGGATCTCCCCGTTCGGTATCTGGCGCAACGACTCCACCGACCCCGCGGGGTCGGCGACCTCGGGCCTTCAGTCCTACGACGCCCAGTACGCCGACACCCTCGCCTGGATCGAGGAGGGCACGATCGACTACGTCGCTCCGCAGCTGTACTGGGAGCGGGGTTTCGGGGTCGCCGACTACGAGGTCCTGGCCGACTGGTGGGCCCAGCGGGTCGAGGGCACCGGTGTGGACCTGTACATCGGCCAGGGCGCCTACCGGGTGGGCGAGGAGGGCTGGGAGTCCGAGAGCGCGCTCAGCACCCAGCTGGACTACTCCGGTGGGCTGCCCCAGGTGGACGGCGACGTGTACTTCTCCATCGGAAGCCTGCGCTCGAACGCCGCCGACGCCTACGCCAGGCTGGCCGGGGACCACTACGACGGCCCCGCGCTGCCGCCGCGCTCGGACGCGCCCGGGGGGCGGGAGCCACTGGTCGGCGCGGTCGGGGGCGTCACCGCCCAGACGGTCGAGGACGGCGTCGACGTGGAGTGGGAGGCCGTGGAAGGGGCCCGTTTCTACGCCGTCCACCGGCTGCCCGCCGACGCGGCCGGGTCCGGGGTCGGGGAGGGTCTGTGCGCGGCGGTCACCGCGGACCGCCTCGTGGGCGTCACCGGGCGGACCGGGCTGACCGACACCGCTCCGGCGGAGGACGGCGTGCGGTACGTCGTCACGGCGCTGGACGACTACCGGGCCCAGGGGCCGGTCGGCGAGGTCGCCGACGTGCGGGGCTGACGCCGGCGCGGCCGCGCACTGTGGCATGTCGCAAACTCCAGGAGCCAAAGAGGAAAGAGCGGTATCTGCTAGCGGAAAGCCCATTTCGTGTCGGCAGATGCGAGGAGTAGGTTGGCTCCATGCCGACCTTCCACATCAGCGAGGCCGCGGACCTGCTCGGGGTCAGCGCCGACACCGTCCGCCGCTGGGTCGACTCCGGTCGTCTGTCCGCCACGCGTGGGCCCTCGGGCAGGCGCCTGGTCGACGGCGCCGACCTGGCGGGGTTCATGCGGGCGGGGGCCGGCGAGGACCCCGCCCGCCACCGTTCCTCGGCGCGCAACCGCTTCCGCGGCCTGGTCACCGAGGTCGTCCGTGACCGGGTGATGGCCAGCGTGGAGATCCAGTCCGGCCCCCACCGGGTGGTCTCCCTGATGAGCCGGGAGGCCGCCGACGAACTCGGTCTGGAGGTGGGCACCGTCGCCACGGCGGTGGTCAAGTCCACCAACGTCGTCGTCGAGACCACCGGGGAGCACCATGCGTGAGCGTCCGTCCCGTTCCCAGCGGCCCCGCCGATCCCGTCCGTTCCGCACGTACCTGCCCCGTGCCCTCCGCCGGGCCGCCCCCGGTCGGTCCAGAGCCCGTCCGTGCCGCGCCTTCGGTGTCCTCCGCATGACCGATCCGGGCTCCTCCCATGTTCGTCGGGTTCGTGCTTCACGCCTGGCCGTCCTCCTGGTCTCGGGTTCCCTCGCCCTCACCGCCTGCGCCCAGGACACCGGTTCCGAGGAGGGCTCCGGCGGCCGGCTCACCGTCTTCGCCGCCGCCTCCCTCACCGACGTCTTCACCGACCTGGCCGAGCGGTTCGAGGCCGAACACCCCGGGGTCGAGGTCGTCCTCAACTTCGCGGGCAGCAGCGACCTGGCCCTGCAGATCAACTCCGGTGCCCCCGCCGACGTCTTCGCCCCGGCCGACACCGCCACCATGGACCGGGTCGCGGAGGGTGAGGGGCTGGACGCCGACTGGGCCGCCGAGCACGGTGATTGGGGAGTGGTCTTCGCCACCAACACCCTGCGCATCGCCGTGCCCCCGGACAACCCCGCCGGTGTCGGCGCGCTGTCCGACCTCGCCGACGAGGACCGCACCGTCGCCCTGTGCGCCCAGCAGGTCCCCTGCGGCGCGGTCGCGACCGAGGTCCTGGACGCGGCGGGGCTGGAGGTGGTTCCCGACACCTACGAGGAGGACGTGCGCGCGGTCCTGACCAAGGTCGAACTCGGCGAGGTCGATGCCGGGCTCGTCTACGCCACCGACGTCATGTCCGCCGAGGGCCGGGTCGAGGGCATCGCGTTCCCCGAGGCCGCCGAGGCGGCCAACGACTACCCCATCGGGGTCGTCTCCGGTGCCCCCGAGTCCGATCTCGCCGCCGCCTGGGTGGAGCTGGTCCGCTCCCCGGAGGGCACGGAGGTCCTCACCGACGCCGGGTTCACGGTGCCATGAGGCCCGAACGCGGGTCCGGGCCCTCCGCCGCTTCCACCGGGACCCGTGAGCGTGCGCTGCGCGCCCGCGGCGGGCGGCCGCCCTGGATCCTGGTCCTGCCCGCGCTGGTGGGCGTGGCCTTCCTGGTGCTGCCCATGGTGGGCCTGCTGGTGCGCGCGCCGTGGTCCACCCTGGGCGGTCGCCTCCTCCAGCCCCAGGTGTTGTCGGCCCTGTGGTTGTCGCTGTCCACCGCCACCGTCGCCACCGGCCTGTGCCTGCTGTTGGGGGTGCCGCTGGCCTGGTCGCTGGCCCGCACCGACTTCCCCGGGCGCCGCCTGGTGCGCGCCCTGGTCACCGTTCCCCTGGTGATGCCGCCCGTGGTCGGCGGTGTGGCGCTGCTGTTGGCCCTGGGGCGCAACGGTCTGCTCGGCCGGTACCTGGACGCCTGGTTCGGGATCACCCTCCCCTTCACGCCCGCCGCCGTGGTCCTGGCCCAGGTGTTCGTGGCCATGCCCTTCCTGGTGATCAGCGTGGAGGGGGCGCTGCGCGGCGCGGACCGCCGCTACGAGGAGGCCGCCGCCACCCTGGGGGCCAGCCGGACCGCGGTCTTCACCCGCGTCACCCTGCCCATGGTGTTGCCGGGTATCGGCGCGGGAGCGGTCCTGTGCTGGGCGCGCGCCCTCGGCGAGTTCGGCGCGACCATCACCTTCGCCGGGAACTTCCCCGGTACCACGCAGACCATGCCGCTGGCCGTGTACGTGGCCATGCAGCGCGATCCCGAGGCCGCCATCGTGCTCAGCCTGGTCCTGTTGCTGGTGTGCCTGGCGGTCCTGGCGACCCTGCGCGAGAGATGGACGAACGTCTGATGAGACCGACCGACGACGCCTCCCACCAGCCGACCGCGTCCGGCGTGCCCGCTACTCCCGCGCTGGAGGCGGATCTGCGCCTGCGCCGGGGCTCGTTCACCCTGGAGGTCTCCCTGACGGTCCAGCCGGGGCAGATCCTCGCCCTCCTGGGCCCCAACGGCGCGGGCAAATCCTCGGCGCTGCGTGCCCTGGCCGGACTGGTGCCCCTCACCGGTGGCCACGTGCGCTTCGATGGCCGCGACCAGACCACCGCCCCCGTGGAGCGCCGCCCCATCGGCATGGTCTTCCAGGACTACCTGCTCTTCCCGCACATGAGCGCCCTGGACAACGTCGCGTTCGGTCCGCGCCGTCAGGGTCTGTCGCGGGCGGCCGCCCGCGAGCGCGCCGCCGGGTTGCTCGACCACATGGGCCTGTCCGCCCACGCCCGGGTCCGGCCGCGCCGCCTCTCCGGTGGTCAGGCCCAGCGGGTGGCGCTGGCCCGCGCCCTGGCCGTGCGCCCGCGTCTGCTGCTGCTCGACGAGCCCATGGCCGCCCTGGACGCCAGTACCCGCATCGACGTGCGTGCCCGGTTGCGCCACCTGCTGGAGGAGTTCGACGGGGCCACGGTCCTGGTGACCCACGATCCGCTCGACGCCATGGTGCTCGCCGACCGGGTGGCGGTGATCGAGGGGGGCCGGGTGGTCCAGCAGGGGGTGCCCGCCGAGGTGGCGCGGCGTCCGCGCACCGCCTACGTGGCGCGGCTGGTGGGGCTCAACCTCTTCCGGGGCAGGGCCGAGGGCACCACCGTCACCCTGGAGGAGACGGAGACGGAGACGGAGACGGGGGCGGGTACCGGTGGTCCGGCTCTGGTGGAGGTACACCAGGCGCACCGGGGTCCGGCCCTGGTGGCGTTTCCGCCGCGCGCCGTGGCCCTGTACCCGTGCCGTCCGCATGGCAGTCCGCGCAACGTGTGGCGGCTGAGGGTGGAGGGGACCGAGCGCTTCGGTGACCAGGTGCGGGTGCACCTGGCGGGGCGGCTCTCGTTGGCCGCCGACATCAGTCCGGCGGCCCTGGCGGAGTTGGGCCTGTCCCGGGGCGACGCGGTGTGGGCGGGCGTCAAGGCGGCCGAGGTCGAGTGTTATCCGGGGTGAGCGGTCGGGGTCGGTGCCGCCGCCCCGGTGGGTAGGGGTCGTGGTGTGGGCACCTGACCGGCGTCGACTCGCGATGGCGTGTTCGCGACCGGTGAGGGGGCGGAGCGTGCCGTGGGCACGGTCGGGTGTCCGGTTCCGGTCCCGGCGAGGAGGTGTTGGCCGACGAAGGGCGGATATTTCTACCCTTGGCACGTCATTAAAACCTCTATCGGAAAACCCGTGCACACCTGGATATCTCAGGTTCACCCGGGGGAGACTGTAAGACACCTGGCGACGACAGTCCTTCCCCCCGTGGCTGAGGAGGGTGCCATGTCCCTGAGAGAGCACGAGAGAAGAATCCTCGAGGAGATCGAGCGGCAGCTCAGCGAGGAGGAACCCGATCTCGCCGGACGCTTGGAGTCCTTCGGGTCGGGGGACCCCGACGCTCCGGCCGATCCCGGCCTCACCGGTTGGAAGCCGTGGGTGGCGTGCGGCCTGATCGCCGCGGTCACCGCGGGCCTGCTCGTGATGCTGTTCGTACTGACGCCGAGCACGCCGCAACCGTCCCCACCGGCGCCCGCCGGTACCTCGGAGACCACCAACGACCCGGTTCCCGATCCCGACACCACTGGTTCGACGGACACCGCTCCGGACCAGCCCGCGCCCGCCGGGACGCCCTGACCGCCCGGCGACCTCTCCTCGGGGGCGGGACCGCCGCCGAGGTGGTGACCGCGGTGACACGGCGGTCACCGTGGACCCGCCGCGGGCGTGCCGTCCGGTTCCACGGCCGGGAGGGGCCCGTCGCCGGGTGCCCTGGGGGTCTCCACACGCCTGAGGGGCGGTGCGCGGCGAACGCGCACCGCCCCGGGGTCCTCGCCCACGGGTGTCCCGGGTCAGGAACCGTAGCCGAAGATCACGGTCCAGTAGGGGCCGCCATCGCCGTGCACCACGCCCACGCCGATGTCCTCGGCGTCGCAGTTGCCGAGCACGCCCGGGTGGCCGTGACGGCTCGTCCAGGCCTCCACGGCCTCCTCCGCCGATTCGAATCCGCTGGCCACGATCTCGCCCGCCACACGGCTGTAGCCCTTGTCGTGGGCCCGGTCGGTGGCCGACGAGTGGCCGCCGAAGAACCAGGGGCTGTCGAAGCCGCCGCCCCCGGCCTCGCTCTGGCTGTGCTCGCGTGCCGCGTCGGCGAGTACGTCGTCGACCTCCAGCGCGTCACATCCGTATTCGGGCCGTTCGGCGTTCACCAGCCGTACGACCTTGTCCTCGGCCTCGGTCCAGGGCTCGGCCGCGTCGTCCTCGTCCTGCACCCACGGCGGCGGCCAGTCGGCGCCGACTCCGGGGGCCGATGATGGCGCCGATCCGTTCCCGGCCGCGTCGGGGTGGGCGGCACCCGTCACAGTGGCGCAGCACACGGCCGCCGCCATCCCCGCGAGGATGGGCCCTCGCAGTAGGTCTCGCATCTCTTTCTCTCTCCGTCTCCCGTGCACGGGGGCGCGTGTGTCGCGCCGTCTCCGCGCACACCAGGGGCGGACAGCCAGGGGCCGCCCGCCCGCAACCTCGCGGGAACTCACTCGGCCTTGCTGGTGGTCCTGTCCACCGTGGCGCCGTGCGCGGTGGCGGTGTAGGTCACGTACTCGTAGGTGACCTCGCCGTCCTCGCCGACGTGGCTGTGGACCACGGTGATGGTGGCGCCCTCGGCGTTCGCGACGCTGAAGCTGTCGCGGAAGTCCGCGTCAGCCATCGCGACCGAGGGCGCGCCCAGTGTCAGGCCGAACGCCACACCGGTCAGGGCCAGCGTTCGTCGTAGTGGGACCATCGGTCCTTCCCCCTTTCGGGTTGGTCATGTCATGCCCGCCGGGCGCGGTGGCCGTCTCGGCCGCCGCGCCCGGCGGGAAGCGGATGCCTAGTCCGCAGCACTGGTGATGCTGTGGGAGGCAGCGCCGTCGTGACCGGCCCAGGTGGCCTCCTTCTCGTAGAAGGTGCCGCCGTCGCCACCGCCGAAGCCGTGGTGGTCACGGTCGTGGCCGTGGCCGTGGCCGTGCCCGTGTCCGTGGCCGCCGTGGCCGTGGCCGTGGTCACCGTCGGAGGCGAACGCCGTCACGCTGTGGTTCGCGGCGCCCTTGGGGCCGGCCCAGCTGGCCTCACCCTCGAAGAAGCTGTCCGCCAGAGCGGTGGCCGGGGCGCCGAAGGCCAGGGCCGGGGCGGCGACGGAGGCGAAGGCGAGACGAGTGAGAGTCTTGCGGTTCATCCTGTGTCCTTTCGAGGCGGACCGACGATCTGCCGGTCCGGCGGCGCCGATCCCCCCATCTCGACCCTCGAGGGAATCGTTCTCCTGGCGCCATCCGTACATCTGCCCTGGGTCCCACTCTACTAACTCTGCGTAGTGCCGCAATTGCTTAAAGTTAAGATTGGTCGTTTTGAGGTGGGTTTTCCCTGGTGGGGGAGGGGGTGGAGTCCGTGAGGGGAAGGAGTGCGGCCCGGCCAGCACCGTTCGGAGCGAAAGGGTCAAAGAGCGGCAAAAGCAATGAAACAGCGACGGCGCGCACCGGCGGGGGCCGGTGCGCGCCGTCGGGCACGCCGTCGGAACCTACAGGGCGTTGGTGAACCGGGCCGCCAGGGGACCGGCCACGGACGAACCGCCGCCACCGCCCTCGACCACCACGGCGAAGGCCACGTCACCCTTGTAGCCGACCATCCAGGCGTGGCTGGGCAGTTCACCGCTCTCGTCCGCGTCCTCGGCGGTGCCGTACTCGGCCGTCCCCGACTTGGCGTACACCTCGCCCTGGAAGGGCACGTTCTCGGCGGTGCCCCCGGTGACGACCGCGCGCATCATGGTGCGCAGCGACTCGGCGTTGGTGATGGGCCGTGCCTCGGGCAGCCCCTCCTGGGCGGGTTCGGTCACCAGCACCGGGTGGCGCCAGGATCCGTCGGCGACCGCGGCGGGCACCGTGGCCATGTGCAGCGGAGAGGTGAGGATCTGGCCCTGACCGATGCTCTGCGCGCCCAGCAGGACGTTGCCCTCCGGGGGCGGGAAGCTCGGCTCCAGAGTGGGAACGCCGATGTCCAGGGGCGCGTTCATACCGAACTGCTCGGCGCTGGCCTGGAGGGTGCCCGGGTCGATCCGTTCCACGACCTCCCGCACCAGGGCGGTGTTGCAGGAGGTCGCGAACGCCTCGGTCACCGTCTGCGTGCCGTAGGCGGCGTCGCCCGCGTTGACGAACGGCCAGCCGCCCGGGTCGTACTCCTTGGTGCAGTCCATGGTGGCGTCCATGGGCATCCCGTTGTCGAGCAGGGCGCTGTAGGAGACGATCTTGAACGAGGAGCCGGGCGGGTACTGGCCCTCGAAGGCGCGGTTGAACCCGCCGGGTACGTTCACCGCGGCCAGGAGTTCCCCCGTCGAGGGGCGGATCGCCACCAGCGCCGCCGGGTCGGAGGAGCCGGTGATGGCGTTGGAGGCCGCGATCTGGACGGACATGTCGATGGTGGTGGTGACGTCCTGGCCGTCGGAGCCGTCCAGGGTGGCGACCGTGTTCTCCTCGGTGGCCTCCAGGGAGGCGGTGTCCTCGGCCGCGGCCGCGTCGACCATCACGATGGTCGTGGCGGCCTCTCCGGCCAGCCNCGCTGGAGGCCGCTGACGCCGATGGTGTCGCCGACGCCGTAGGGCGCGCCGAGCCGCTCGACGTCCTCCTCGGTGGCCTCGCCCAGCGAGCCCGAGAGCATCTGGAGCGAGCCGGAGACGCCGCTGTCCAGCGGGGTGCCGTCCGAGGCCAGGATCTGGCCGCGCTCGCCCCACACGGCGGTGCGGGCCAGGACCTGGCCCTCGCCCAGGCCGGGGTAGGCGACCTCGGGGGAGAACTCGACCCACCACTGGCCGTCCTCGCGGACCAGGGGCAGCTCGCCCTCCCAGCCCCAGTCGCCGGCGTTGGCCATCGCCACGCTGACCTCGTAGGAGGCGCTGGCGGTGTCACCCTCGGCGGCGGGCGTGGTGATCTCCACGTCGATGGACTCGATGCCCAGGCCGGCGTCGATGCCGCTGAGCACCGTGGCGGCGTCGCCGCCCCTGGTGACCGCGGCCAGGCGCTCGTAGTCCTGGGCCTCCCAGGCCGCCTCGTACTCGGCGGTGGCCTCGGCGGGTTCGGGCAGGGTCAGGACGTACCAGGACGCGGCGCCGCCGACGAGCAGCAGGACCACGACGGCGGAGACGACGCCGATGAGCAGGCCGCGCCGCGACCTGCGCGGGGGCGGGGGGCCGGGGTCGTACCCGTCTCCGGGACGGTCGCCGGGGTCGTCGGGGCCGTCCGGTCCGCCGGGGCCGCTGTAGAGGTACTCGAAGCCGTCGGAGGGGCGCTGGTCGTCTCGCGGGGCGCCTGGTCCGTGGTGCTCGGGTGTCCGCACGGGGTGGGCGGCGGTGCCCGGGTAGGGGGTGTCGCCGTGGTGGACGGGCTGGCCCGGGTAGGGGTCGTCGTCCCAGGTTCCGGTGGGGGCGTGCGCGGACGTGTGCCCGACCGTGGCGCTCTCCCTCTCGCGCGGGCGGGGGTCGTCGACGCCGGACCAGGGGTCGCGATTGGCCTGGGGCGCCTGTTCGTCGGATGCGTTCCAGTCGCCGGAGGGGCCCTGCGCGGTGGGGTAGGGGGTGTCCCAGTGTTCGGGGCCGGAGGCGTCGGTGTCGGCGGGCCGCCCCGCGCTGGGGAAGTCGTCCCAGGCGTTGGGTTGGTCCGCGGGCGCGTTCCAGGAGTTTGCGGGTGTGTCCCAGGAGGGGGCTTGCTCCGTGTGGGCGGGGGTGTCCCAGGTGTGGGTGGGGTGTTCGGAGGCTCCAGCTCGCGGTGGAGTGGCGGGCATGGGTTCGAACGGGGGCGCCGGGGGCGTCGGGTCCGGGCCCGGGCGCGCGCCGGTGTCCACGGGCGGTGGCCCCTGGGGGCGCGGGGGGATGCGGTAGGGGTTCTCGGGGCGCGTGGGATGCGCCGGGGACTCGTTCGATTCTTCGGGCGGCTCGGAGGAATCCGGTTGCCGGGGGGACCGTTCGTCCACGCCTGACCGTCCTTCGCTGCGTTCGCTGGAGATACCACGATGCCCCACTCCCACCTCGGCGGGAGCGGGGCATCGAGGATGAGGGTCGGCGTGGCGGTCGCCTCTCGGCGCGGGGCACAACGGGGCTCCTGGCCGTACGGTCACCCACCCGGGGGCGGGGCCGGACGCGGTATTCCGCGAAGGCAATAGTTGAGGCCCGGGGGACACTTGCTACCACACCGACCAACAGTGACTCTAACCCATCGGGCCGAGCCGTTGTTCCGCCGCCGGGGGAGGAAGCACATGCGCAATCTCACGGTGACGAACGGGGCCGAACGGGAATGCGGTGGCCGGCCCCGCAGAGGGGCGCGGGACCGGCCGGGAAGCACGCGCGGCGGAGGCTACTCCTGGCGCGCGACGCTGGTCTGCTCCTCGCGGGAGAGCAGCTTGAGGCGCTTGCGTCCGCGCTCGGCGCCCAGCTCCTCCTCGCGACCCTCGATGCGCTGCCATCCCTCCCAGGTGGTGTAGCGCACACCGCGCGCCTCCAGCAGCGCGCGGAAGGCGACCGGCTCGGGCTCGACGGCGGGGGTGAGGGACTCGCGGTCGGCCACCAGGTTGGTGACCGTCTCCAGGGCGTCGCCCTTGGTGTGACCGATGAGGCCGACGGGGCCGCGCTTGATCCATCCGGTGGCGTAGACGCCCTCGATCGGCTCCTCGTCCAGGTCCAGGACCCGGCCCTCGGCGTTGGGGACGACACCGCGCTCCTCGTCGAAGGGCAGGTCGGCCAGGGGCGAGCCCAGGTAGCCGATGGCGCGGTAGACGGCCTGCACCTCGTGGTCGACGTACTCGCCGGTGCCCCGGACGTTGCCGTCGCCGGTCAGCTCCATGCGCTCGGTGCGGAAGCCCGTGACGCGGTCCTCGCCGAGCACGGCCACGGGGCTGTGCAGGAAGTGCAGGTGCAGGCGGCGCTCGTCGCCGCGCTCGTCGCGGATCGCCCAGTTCTGGAGGACCTTGACATTGGTCTTGACCTGGTTGGACTCCTCGCAGGCCCGGAGGCTGCCCTCGTCCATGTCGAAGTCCTCGGGGTAGACGATGACCTCGACGCCGGGCTGCTTGTCCAGTTCGCGCAGCTCCATGGGGGTGGCCTTGCACTGGGCGATGCCGCGGCGGGCGAAGACGTGGACGTCGGTGATCTGCTTGTCGCGCAGCCCCTCGTACACGTTGTCGGTGATGTCGGTCTGCAACAGGTCGTCCGCGCTCTTGGCGAGGATGCGGGCGACGTCGACGGCGACGTTGCCCGCGCCGATCACGGCGACGCTGGTGCCCTCGACGTGCCAGGACGGCGGGACGTCGGGGTGGGAGTCGTACCAGAAGACGAAGTCGGCGGCGCCGTGGCTGCCGGGCAGGTCGACGCCCGGGATGTCCAGGGGCCGGTCGCGGTCGCTGCCGGTGGCGAAGATGACCGCGTCGTAGTGGTGGCGCAGGTCCTCCAGTTTGAGGTCCACGCCGTACTCGACGTTGCCGTAGAAGGTGATCTCCGGCTTGTCCAGGATCTTGTGCAGGGCCCCCTGGATCTGCTTGATGCGGGGGTGGTCCGGGGCGACGCCGTAGCGGACCAGGCCGTAGGGGGAGGGCAGCTTGTCGAGGATGTCGATGCTGACGGACGTGCCGCACGCGGACAGGGTCTCGTCCTTGGTGAGCAGGTCCGCGGCGTAAATCCCCGCGGGGCCCGCACCCACGATTCCCACTCGCAGTGGTCGCGTCATCGCACAGCTCCAAGTCTTCGCGCCAGAGTCGGACGCCATAAAAAGGTAAGGCTTGCCTAATGTATCCGGTGTCGGCACCGGGAAAACCTACTATAAAGGTAGAGAATCCCGTCCCCGGCCCCAGGGGCGCCCGGGGGCGCTCCGCGGGTCCGTGCGGGCCCCGCCCCAGGTGGGGCGGGGTGCAGGGTCTGCCGGGGGCGTCCCGAAGGGGCCTCCAACCAGGGGTCAACGCCCCGTCAGCGGCGGATCAGTTCCGCACGGGTTGTGAAGAAATTCACTGGGGGATCAGCCCTGTTCCAGCTCGGCCTTGACCGAGGTGGCGAACCGGGGCACCTGCTCCTGGCCGGACAGCTTGGCGATGGCGGCCATGACGGCGTCGGTGGCCGCACGGCGCGGACGGGCCTTGTGCGCCTGACCCGCCCACGGCGACAGGTCCACCGGCTCACCGAAGCGCACGCCCACGCGGTTGAGGGAGGGCACCCTGCGGCCGGGGGGAAGGATGCGCTGGGTTCCGGCCAACGCCACGGGGACCACCGGGGCGCCGGTGGTCAGCGCCAGCCAGGCCAGTCCGGTCTGGCCGCGGTAGAGGCGGCCGTCGGGCGAGCGCGTGCCCTCGGGGAAGATACCGAAGACCTCGCCGCCCTCCAGCACGCTCAGGCTGTTGTCCATGGCCTCCTGGGCGCTCTGGCCCGGGCGCCGGTCCACCGACACCTGGCCGATGGCCCGCAGGGCGCGGGCGAACATGCGGCGGGGCAGGGTTCCCTCGTCGAAGAGTTCCTGCTTGGCGATGAAGCGCACCGGCCGGGGGCAGGCCACGCCGATGAAGAGCGGGTCGATCAGCGCCAGGTGGTTGACGGCCAGGATGACCGGGCCCTGTCGCGGAACGTGGTGCGTGCCCTCCACGCGCAGGGGCCAGGCCGCGCGGGTGGCGGGCGCGATGACGGTCTTGGCCGCTCCGTACAGTGACACTCGGTCGCCTCATCTCGGTTGCTCGGTGGATCGTCCGTTCGGGGGGCAACGGACGTGCGGAGGGCTCCCGTGTCCGTGTACCCCGAGCTTATCGGGGTCGCGGCGCGGACGGCGTGGCCGGTCGTGGGAAGGATGTGTTAGCTCACAGCGGTGTTGTGGCGGGGGTCACCCGCGCTAGGCTCATGGTCTAGACCTCTGGTGCAGGTCAGGGGTCGTTCCCCGGACGCGCGAGCGAGGAAGAACAGCAGCCATGCCGAAACTGGTCGACGTCAGCCACCAGATCACCGATGGGATGACCACCTCCGCGGGCCTGCCGGAACCGGCGGTGGAGGAGAGCACCGCGGTCCCCGGAGTCGTTCCCGGCCACGGTGCGAGCACAGGACGCGTCGCGATGGTCGGCGCCACCGGTACCTACGTGGAGACGCCAGCCCACCGCTACCGGGACGGCGCCGACCTCGCCGACCTGGATCTGGCCCGTGTGGCCGACCTGCCCGGTGCGGTGGTCACCACCTCCGCCGAGCGGATCGGCCCGGAGGCCTTCTCCGGTCTGGACGTGCGCGGGCGGGCCGTACTGGTGCGCACCGGCTGGGACCGGCACTGGCGAACCGAGGCCTACGGCGGTCCGGGACACCCCCACCTGACCGAGGAGGCCGCCAAGGCGCTCGTCGACGGCGGTGCCGTCCTGGTGGGCATCGACTCGGTCGGGGTGGACGACACCTCGCCCGTCACCGAGGGGGCCCGCCCGGCGCTGGCGGTCCTGCTCGCCGCCGGTGTCCCGGTCGTCTCGCACCTGTGCCTGCTCGACCAGCTGCCCGAGGAGGGCTTCGCCTTCTTCGCGGTGCCCGCCAAGGTCCGCGGGATGGCGGCCTTCCCGGTGCGCGCCTTCGCCCTCGTGGACTGATCCCGACGGGACGTGGCGGGGGGAGGATCACAGGTCGGCGTCTGAGTCCCTCTGGGCCCGGCGGTGTTCGCGCTGGGCCCGCCGCTCGGCCTCCTGGCGGGCCGCGCGCTCGTCCTGGGCGATGGCGCTGGTCATCGCGTTGGACAGCGCCCGCAGTTCCATGTTGATCCTGGGGTAGTTGGGCAGGCGGGGGATCGCGCCCATGCGGGGTGTGCGGCGTTCGCGCATCGAGGCGATCAGCTCGCCGAAGGCCAGGTCCACCCGTTGCAGGGTGATGATGCCCGCCGGTTCGGGCTTGTCCCGGGCCAGCGCCGACAGCGCCAGGTAGCCGGTGCGCTGGGTGGCCACCACCACCGGCCACAGCGGCAGGGTGGAGGACGCGCGCGGGGCGTCCCCGATCGCGCTGTCGTAGACCCCGCGCAGGTTGACCAGGGCCGCGCGCATGTCCCGGCGCAGGCGGTAGCGCCGTTCGGGGCTGATCTCCACGTCCTGGTCCAGGACCGCCATGATGCACTCGCGGGCGGTCTCCAGCACGCTCGTGATGGCCTGGGGCAGACGGGTGGCCGAGGCCCTGCGCCACAGCAGCGCTCCCAGCAGTCCGAACACCGAACCGACCACGGTGTCGATGATGCGGGATCCGGCCAGGTCGGTGATGGGGCCGGGGGCGGCGGTACCGGCCAGCAGCAGCGCCATCGGCGTCATCAGCACCGAGGCGTAGAAGTAGTTGCGGCCCACCACCAGTTGGGTGAGCCCCTGGAACACTCCGGCGAGCACGATGACCGCGGCCAGCGGCGGGTGCAGGGCGATCAGCGCGGCGGCGATGAACACGCCGACCATGGTGCCCAGCGACCGTTGGAGGGCGCGGTTCATGGTCAGCACGACGCTGCCCGCCTGGAGGACCGCGGTCGCGGTCAGGCCGACCCAGTAGTAGTGGTCCAGGCCCAGCAGCAGGCTGAACGCGCCCGCGGCGGTCACGGTGATCCACATGCGCAGCGCTGTGGGGCGCACCAGCGAGTCCGAGCCCAGGCTGGAGCGCAGCGCGTCCCACAGCGCCGGGTAGCGCTCGTCGTGCAGGGTGCCCGCCCGTTCGTCGTCCTCGTGCTCCTCGTGTGAGGAGCGGCGCGTGGCCTGGGCGGCGCGGGCCAGTTGGCCGTAGAGCCGGGACTCCAGGGAGCGTGGGCGCAGGCCCCGGCGCACCTCGTCCAGTTCCTCGGGATCGGGTGCGCGGGAGGGGTCGGCCACGGCCGGCGCCATACGTTCGGCGAAGTCGGCGGCCTTCTCCGGGAGCGGTGTGGGTCGTGCCATGCACACCTGGGTGGTGGCCAGGTGCACGTCGGAGACCCAGCGCAGCAGGGAGCGCAGTCGTGCGGCCTCGGGGGTGGTGCGGTAGCCGCGGGTCTGGGCCAACAGCACGATCCGCCAGGCCTCGGCCACCGCCACCGAGGCCTCGTGTTGGGCGTGGTCCAGGTCGGGGGTGCCCACGGCCCGCAGCAGGGAGGCGAGTTGGCGGTAGGCCCCGGCCACGGCGCGGTACTCGGGGTGGCGGGCGCGCACGGGGGCGCCCGCCATCGACACCGACCAGCCGATGGCCGCGCCCAGGGCGGCGATCAGGGCGTGCAGGGGCACGTCGGCCAGGCCGCCGGGGGCGATGGTGGAGATCGCGCCGACCAGGACGAAGAACAGCGGGCCCGGCCGGTCCACCCGCCAGGCGGCGCACACCCAGGTGGCGATTCCGGCGGTCAGTCCGATGGAGATGACCGGAACCCAGGAGGCCAGTGCCGAGGCCAGGGAGCCCAGGGTGACGCTGGCGACGAAGCCCAGGCCGATCAGGGCCAGGGCGGCGGAACGGTAGACGTAGGGCGTCTTCTTCTCGTACAGGACGGTCATGGACCCCAGGGCGGCCAGTGTGCCGACCTGGGAGCCGAACAGCCACGTGGCCAGGGCGAAGGACAGCGACATGGACACGGCGGCCTTGACCGCCGTGGTCCACGCCCAGGCGCCGGACTGGAGTCCGAACAGCGCCTTGAGGTCGACTCTGGGGCGGGGACGCTCGCCCACCTCGACGCGCTCGGGTCCTTCGCCGGGGGAACCACCCACGTTCATCGGTCCAGTCTCTCCAGTGGTTCCCAGATCTCGCACGATTTCCATCCTAGGCCGTGTTCTCCTCGGGCCTCCGGCCGCGGTACTCGCCCTCTTCGCCGCCCGCCACCACCCTCAACGGGCGCTCCGCGCAGTTCTTCCTGTCCGTCACCCGCCACCACCCGTCAAACGACGGCCCACGGCCGCGGCACCCGCCTGCCTCGTCCCCGTCACCCCCAAACCCCCTGGGCGCGACGACTCCCCGGGCCCAAGACCTGCCCAGAGGCGGCCCTGGTGACCTGACGGACGGTGGAGGCGGTGATCACGCCTCCGTGGCGGTCGCCTCGTGTGCCTCCTCGGCCCGCCGCGCGCGGCGTTCGGCCAGCTCGGCGCGTTCCACGGCCCTGGAACGCGCCTCCTCGGCCACGGCCAGGCGTGCGGCGGCGGCCTCCCGGGACTCGGCCAGGGTGAGTTCGGCGTTGCGGCGCTGGGCGTCGAGTTCGGCGGTCAGGCGTTCGCGGTCGGCGGTCAGGCGCTCCAACTCGGCGGTGAGGCGTTCGCGTTCGGCGGCGGCCGCGGCCCGGTCCGACTCCAGGCGCTCGCGGGAGCGTTCCAGTTCGGTGTCGAAGCGTTCGCGTTCCGCGGTCAGGGTGCGGGTCGTCTCCTCGACCCGCTCCTCGGCGCGGTCCGCGCGGGCACGGGCGCTCTCGGCGGCCAGGACCGCCTCGTCGCGCTGGCGGGCGTGTTCGGCCGCCTCGGCGCGGGCGTGCTGGAGGCGGCGGGCGGCCTCGGCGCGTTCGTGCTCCAGTTCCTCGCGGGCCCGGGCGGCCTGCGCGGTGAGGCGGCGCTCGGCCGAGGCCAGTCCCGCGTTGGCCTCGGCGACGGCGGCGTCGCGCTCGACGCGGGCCTGTTGGGCCAGGGCCAGCTGCCGTTCGTGTTCGGCCTCGGCGGCGTCGCGGGCGGCCAGGGCCTCCTCGGCCATGCGCTCGGCCTCCTGGGTGGCGGTGACCGCGGAGGCGGCGGCGTCCTCGGCCACGCGCCGGGCGTGCTCGGCCTCGCGCCGGCGGTTCTCCGCCTCCAGGCGGGCGGAGTCGGCCTCGGCGGCGCGCCGGGCCCCGGCCAGACGGGCGGCCTCCACCTGCGCCTCGGCGGCGGCCGGGTCGGTCATGGTGGAGAAGGCCTCGGTGGCGGCCTGGAGCGTGGCGGTGAGCTGCTCGCTCTGGACCGCGAAGCGGGTGAGCAGGTCGTCGGCGCGCAGCCGTGCGGCGGTGACGGGTTCGGCGTTGGGGGCGGGGGCCGTGGTGCCGGTCTCGGCGCCGGGGTCCTGGGTGGCCCGTACCTGCTCCTCCTGGCGTTCGGCTTCCTGGGCCTGGCGCTGGCGTTCCTTCCAGGCCCGCCAGCGGGTGTGCTCGGGCAGGTCGCAGTACTGGGGCGGGCGACCGGGGGAGGAGGCACGGGGCACCGGTCGGTCGCAGCCGGGGAAGTTGCAGGTGTTGGAGTCGGAGGCCACGAGGCGAGCGTAGCGGTTCACCTCGCCGCGGTGGTGAGGGTGTGTCGGCCCCCCGCCCCCG
>NZ_ANAX01000130.1 GCF_000341065.1 Nocardiopsis halotolerans DSM 44410
GGCCGACGCGCCCTGCGGCCCCGGGCGGGCCGGGGCCGCAGGGCCGAGGGTCCCTCAGTCGTGGGCGCCGAAGGCGTCCACGCGGCAGACCATGGTGGTCACGAAGGGGCGGAAGCCCTCCTCCTCCAGGAAGCGGATGTCCTCGGAGGCCGTGGCCAGAGCGGAGAACTCGATGTCGCGCACGTTCATGCCCGCGAGCTGGCGGCGCACCTCCTCCAGGAGCTTGGAGCCCACGCCGGTTCCGGTGTACTCGGGGTCGATGGCGAAGGTCTGCACGACCGCGACGCGCTCGCCGCGGTCCCAGCTGCCCTGGGCGTTCTCGCGGATGGTGACCATCGCGTACCCGGCCAGGTCGCCGCCGCTCTCGGCCAGGATCGCCATGGTGTCGGGGTCGGCGAGCCAGGCCACGTACTGGGCGCGCCGGCGCCTCCAGGACTCCTCCAGGCTCACGGCGCTGATGATGTCCGCCAGGTGCGGGGTGGTCACGGTGTGCTGCTGGTGGAGGGCGCCCCACAGGTCCGCGAGTTCCTCCACCTCGTGCGCTCCCAGGTAACGGAAGCTGAGCACGCCGACGTCAGACGGTCGAGGTTTGGTCATCAGCGAATTTTGCATGTTTTTCTCACCCGTTTCACCAGCATTGGGTGCTGATCCCCCGGGGTCCCGTCGCAGGGGCCCGTGGTTGAGCTGTGGAACCGACTGTACGTGTCCGTAACGGCCCGAACATGGATGACGCGGAGAAAGAGGCGCGCGAGATTCTCCTAGTGAAAGAAGTCGCGTTCTTTCTCGGGCTGTCCCTCGCTCCCGGTCGTCTCCGGCGGTGATCGACAGTGTGCATGGAATCACGCTCCAAACCCGGGCAACACGAGCGAAACCACCAGGAAATCTGTATGCATTGCCCTACTTTGGAAGTCATGATCGACGTTCGGCGGCTACAGCTCCTCCAGGCACTCGACCACCACCACACGGTGGCCGCGACCGCGGAGGCGCTCAACGTCACACCGTCGGCGGTCTCCCAGCAGCTCGCCGCCCTGGCCCGCGAGGCCGGGGTCCCCCTCGTCGAACGCAACGGCCGCCGCTTCCTGCTCACCGGAGCCGCGCGGGTCCTGCTCAAGCGCGCGCACGTCATCTTCGCGGAGATGGAACGCGCCACCGCCGACCTCGCCGAGTACGCCGAGGGCGACCGCGGGGTCATCCGCGTCGGCTCCTTCTCCACCGGCATCAGCGACCTCATCGCCCCGGCCCTGGCGCGCCTGCGCACCAGTCACCCGGGCTGGTCCTTCGAGGTCGTCCAGGCCGAACCCGAGCACAGCGCCGAGATGGTGCGCTCGGGCCGCCTGGACGTGGCACTGACCATGTCCACCGCCCACCTGCCCGCCAGCGGCGACCCGGACTTCCGCGTCGACCCGGTCATGGTCGAGCTGTTCGACGCGATCCTGCCCTACCAGCATCCGCTGGCCACCCGCACCAGCCTCCACCTGGCCGAGGACCTCTCCGACGCGGACTGGATCCTGTCCGCGCCCGGCACCGCCTGGCACGAGTGCGTGTCCGGGGCCGCTCACCAGGCGGGTTTCCAACCCCGCGTGGTGCACACCGTGGACGACTTCAGCGCCGTGTTCTCCCTGGTGCAGGCGGGTCTGGGCATCGCCCTGATGCCGCGCCTGGCCTGGACGGGTCTGCACGCGCCGCAGATCGTGGTGCGCGGCGTCCGCGAGACCGCGCGTCGGCACATCATCGCGCTCTCGCGCGCCGGTTCCACCCCCGAACCCCTGCTCACCGCCGTGCGCGAGGCCTCCAGCAAGGTCCCGGTCCCGTCGGTGGGCCCCTTCGCCGTCGCCGGTTGAGCCGCGTCCCTCCCGGGGCGGGAGGACGTCTC
>NZ_ANAX01000131.1 GCF_000341065.1 Nocardiopsis halotolerans DSM 44410
TCACCATCCGGGGCGGAGGGCGCTGGTCTCCCGGGCCGGCCCCCTCAGGGGCGGACCGTCAGGTCGCGTCCAGGCTCGTGGCCAGGTCGTCGAGGCTGCGTGCGACCAGGTCGAACGCGTCCGTCGCATCGGGCGGATCCCCGACGGGGCGTTCGACGTAGGCGGTCCTCATGCCCATGGCCTGCGCGCCCCGAAGGTCCCAGGCGTGGGCGGCGACCATGAGCAGGCGGTCCGGCGGGCAGTCCGCGTTGGTGATCGCGAGCCGGTAGACGTCGGCGTGGGGTTTGTAGCCGCGCGCGTCCTCGGCCGAGAACACCTGGTGCCAGCGGAGTCCGGCGTGCGCGCTGATGCGGGTGAGCGCGGAATGGCTGGCGTTGGACAGGCCGACCACCGGAAAGCGGGAGGCGAGTCGGCCCAGCGCCCGGACGGAGTCCGGCCACGGGTCCAGCCGCTGCGAGGAGACCGCCAGCGAACGGATCGCGTCCGCGTCGGTGACACCGGCCTCGGCCGCGACGCGCGCGGCCGCCTCGTGGTCGATCACCGTGCTGCTGGCGTAGGGGCGGCGGCCCGCGAGCACCTCCCGCTGCTGTTCGTCGACGTGCGCGGACCACAGCTGGACGAGCTTCTCCGCCCGCGCGTCGTCGACGCCGGGGAGCGACGCCCGGAGGGCGCGCCTGATGCCGCCGGGTTCGTCGACCATGGTCCCGAGGACGTCGAAGACGATCACGTCGATGTCGGAGTGTGAGATCACGCGAGGGGCTCCCTGGCATCGTCGTCCGAACCGCCCGAGGTGTGCGGGAGCCCAGCGATCCTCCGGGCCCGCCAGTGAGCATAGTGCGCGCCCTCACCCCTCCTGGGCACCCGGCGGTTCGGGCGGCGCGGGAACGTCGCCCAGTACGCTCTGCGCGGACTGGTGCAGGTACCGGGCCAGCACACGGATCGGCTTCCACGCCCAGCCCCCGGTGCGCCCGGCCAGGTACACCCGCCGCACCCCGCCCAGCTCGCCCAGGGGCGCGTGCGCGACCCCGCGCCGGGTGACGGCCGACAGCCGCGGGACCACGCCCACCCCCAGGCCGTCCGCGGCCAGCTGCTCGAACAGTTCCAGGTTGTCGATGCGGTGCACGATCCGCGGGCTGAACCCGGCCTCGGCGCACATGCGCTGTACCAGGGCCTCCTCGTCGCGCCGGTAGGGGCTGACGATCCACGCGGTCTCCGACAGCTCCCNCGGCTGTCGGCGCCCCTTCCCTCCGAGGGCTGGGTCAGCAGCAGGCTCTCACTCCCGATCGGGCGCACCGTCAGTGCCCCCGGAAAATCCCGGGGGAGAAGGCTGTACTGGTACACCACCCCCAGGTCCGCCCTCCCGTCCTGGAGCAGGTCCAGCGCGTGCTCGGACTCGTGCTCGGTCAGGTGGACCTCGATCCCCGGATGGTCGCGCCGCAGACGGCGCAGCGCGGGCAGGACCAGGGGCGCGGCTGTGGTGTACATCACCAGGTCGACGCGGCCGACCGGTTCTCCCTCGCCGTCGAACTCGGCGCGCGCCGTCTCCACCCGCGCCAGGATGTCCACCGCGTGTTCGGCCAGCCGCCGCCCCGCCGGGGTCAGGCGCACCCGCCGCCCGTCGGGGGCGAGCAGCGGGACGCCGGCCTCCCGCTCCAGGACGGCGAGGTGCTTGGAGACCGCCGACGTGCTCATGCCCGTGACCTCGGACACCGCCCCCATCGTGCGCAGACGTTCCAGTTCGACGAGCAGGCGCAACCGGGTGAAGTCCATCCACCGAAAGTACACGGTTCGTCAACCACAGGTCCGTGGACAGAAACGGAGGGAGTGGATCCAATGGTCGGGTGATCCGCTCCTTTTCTTCCTCCCTGGTCCGTCGTGCCCGTTTCGGGGTGCCGGCGCCGCTCATGCTGCTCATCGGTATGTTCACCCTGCACACCGGCAGCGCGCTTGCCGTCACCGCCTTCGCCCAGGCCAGCCCCGCCACCGTCACCTGGCTCCGGCTGAGCTGGGCCGCGCTGTTGCTGCTGGCCCTGGGAGGCCGTTCCCTGTGGCGGGCCGTGCGCGCGGCGACCTGGCGGGAGCTGGGCGTCGTGGTGATCCTGGGCACAGCGAGCGCGGGGATGATGCTGTTCTACTCCGAGGCCACGGCGCGCATCGAGCTCGGCACCGCCACCTCCATCGAGTTCCTGGGCACCCTCGTGGTGGCCGTGGCGGCCATNCTCGTGTGGATCCTCGCCGCCGGAACGGGCGTGCTGTGCCTGACCCGTCCCTGGCTGGGCGAGCTCGACCTGGTGGGGGTCGCCTTCGCCCTGGCCGGAGCGGTCTGCGTGGTGGGCTACATCGTGCTGACCCAGAGGGTGGGCGCCGGGTTCGGGGCCGTGCACGGCCTGGCCCTGACCATGACCGTGGGCGCCCTGGTCAGCGCGCCGCTGGGTGCCCCCGCCCTGGTGGCCAGCCCCGACCTGGAGCTGGTCCTGTTCACGCTGCTCATCGCGCTGCTGTTCCCGATGGTGCCCTTCCTGCTGGAGATGGTGGCCCTCCAGAGGGTGAGCCGCACCGCCTACGGCACCTTCTCCAGCCTGGAACCGGGGGTCGCGCTGGTGATGGGCCTGGTGGTCATCGGTCAGGCGCCCGCCCCCGTGCAGGTCGCGGGCATGGCCCTGGTGGTGATCGCGGGTGTGGGCGCGGCCCGGGGGGACCGCACCCGACGGTCCGCCGTTCCCGAGCGCGCCCGTGAGGTGGAGCCCTCCCCGGAGGCGGGGCCGGAACGGCGGGCGCACGTGCCGCGGGAGGTCGCGGCCGTGTCGGGCGGGGCCGTCTGACCGACTGGTTCGGGGGGAGGCAGTCGATGTCCGTTCCCCGCTCGGGTCCGGTGGCCGAGGCGGGGAACGGGGTCCGGGGTAGCGACCGGCCGCCGCGTCCTCACTCGGTGCCGGGGATCCGGACCGTCTCTCCCGAGGCGATCTCGCGCAACGCCCGGACGTGCTGCTCGAAGGCCGTGCGGCCCTCCGGGGTCAGGAGCAGGGAGGTGCGGGTGCGCCGACCCACGGAGAACTTGCTCACCCGGACGTAGCCCGCCTTCTCCAACACCGTGATCTGCTTGGACAGGGCCGAATCCGTGATCTCCACGGTGTCGCGCAGCACCCGGAACTCGATCTCGGTCGCCGAAGCCAGCGCCGCGACGATGGAGAACCGGACCGGGGCGTGGATCACGTCGTCCAGTCGGCTACGCGGGTGGCTCACGCCGTGCTCCTGCTACGGCGCAGGGCGACGTAGCCCGCCACCGAGGTGGGAAGGGCACTCAGCACCGCCATGGGGACCCACCAGGCCGTGACCTGGGGGAAGAAGTACATGCCCGCCACCACCGTCAGGCCGTAGACCGCGCCCCACAGGAGGATCCCCCAGGCGTGCAGTCTGGCGTATCCGAGCGGCTTGACCGGCTGACGTGCCTGGTAGACGCTCAGCGCGGTCAGGCACACCGCCACGATGGCCATCGCCGCGCTCGCGCCCATGGCCGTCCCGGTCAACCCCATCGTCAGAACCACGACCAGGCTCATCAGGCCGTAGCCGATGCCGTAGACCGCGTACCAGCGCCCGCGAGCGCGCACCTTCGTGTCCATCGCCCGTGCCCGCTCCAGTGCGTCGAGGGCCTCGTCCTGCCGCATGTGACTCTCCGTTCGTTCAACCTGTTGCCAGAATGCCACTCACTTTCCAACTCGGCAAGTGATTTCCTGAGTGGGGATCCAGGAGCGTGCGCGCCCTCGATCCCCGCCCCACAAGCGACATCCGTCACCTTCGCCACTTCGCCCCAACGTCACGGAGTGTCGCCCGGATGCATTAGCTTGGTGCGATCATGGCCGCGAAATCTGATCTCGAACTCCTCCGCGCCTACGAACCGGTGCTCATGTGCACCAAGGGGGAGCTCTTCTTCCCCGCCGACGTGGACGCCTACGTACGCAACTGCAGTCTGTGGATCGAGGAGCCGGGCGGAGAGAGCCGTCTCGTCCCCGCGGGGGAACTCACCCTGGACCGCCTCTCCCGGGCCGAGGAGGAGTGGCCCAGGCGCCACAAGCACCTGCGCTTCGTCCAGGAGGAGACCCTGCGCGAGGAGGCCCGCCGCTACAAGGGCGTGGCCCGCACGGTCATCCCCAAGAGCGGCCGTCTGGCCGCCGTCGGCGTCCTGGGCCGGGTCCTGGACATCCTGATGAAGTTCTCCCTGCTCATCCGCGGCGCCGTTCCCGGCGGTGTCACCTTCGCGGCGGTGACCCGCTACCGCGAGCGCGTCGACAACGGCGGTGCCACCTACTACGGCCGCGTCACCCGCGAGGGCGGCTACACCATCCTCCAGTACTGGTTCTTCTACGCGATGAACGACTGGCGGACCATCTACGGCGGGGTCAACGACCACGAGGCCGACTGGGAGCGCGTCACCGTCTACGTCGTGGAGAACCCCGACGGCACCACGCGCCCGGTCTGGGTGGGCGCCTCCTCGCACGAGTACCACGGTGACGACCTGCGCCGCAGCTGGGAGGATCCCGACCTGCACCGCGACGGGGACCACCCCATCGTCTACGTCGGCGCGGGCTCCCACTCCCACCAGATGCTGCCCGGCGACTACCTCATCCAGGTGGACCCGGCCTTCCTGCGCGGCCCCATGCGCGCCTGGCGGTGGATCACCCACCGCATCTTCCGCGCCGACAGCGTCCTCAACCGGCACGGCATCGGCGTTCCCTTCGTCGACTACGCGCGCGGCGACGGTCTGCGCCTGGGTCCCGGCGGCGACCGCGAGTGGTCGGTCGTGCTCATCGACGACGACACCCCCTGGATCAGGGGCTTCCGGGGCCTGTGGGGACGCGACACCGGTGACTTCTTCGAGGGCGAGCGCGCGCCCAGCGGCCCCCGCTACGAGCGCGACGGCACCATCCGCCGCTCCTGGGCCGACCCGCTGGCGTGGGTGGGCCTGCAGAAGGTCGCCCCCACCGAGACCGCCGCGCGCGCGGAGCTGCGCTCCTACGTGAAGACCCTGGACGAGCGGCTGCGCGCCCTGGACGCCGAGGTCCTCAGCCGCCGCGACCAGCTGCGCCAGCTCGACTCGGCCCGCATGGTCCTGGAACGCGAGACCAGCACCCGGCCCCGTGCGCGCGAGTACGCCGAGCGCATCGCCGCGCTGGAGATGGAACTGGGCGAGGTCTACGAGACCCGCGTCCTGACCGCCGACGAACGCGACACCCACCTCCAGGCCCTGGACGGCGACACGCCCCTGGTGCCGTCGCCGACCGGGCACCTCAAGGCGCCGCACCTGCCCTACTCCTCGGGCACACAGCGCTCCACCCGCTTCCTGCACCTGTGGGTGGCCCTGAGCACCCCGCTCCTGCTGATCTCGCTCGCGCTGCCCCTGTTCCTGCTCGACGGGCAGTTCACCTTCTACGCCATGATCGGCGTGCTCGTGGCCTTCGCCGCCGTCGACTCCGTGGCCCGCCGCAAGTTCGTGCAGTACCTCATCGGGTTGGCGGTCATCGCGGTGGTCGTCGGGCTCGTCGTGGGGATCGTGGCGGCTTTCGTCATCAACTGGCGTATCGCCGTCACCGTGCCCGTCGCCGTGATCGTGGTGCTGCTGCTCGTGGTCAACATCCGCGAACTCCTGCGCCGCTGAACCCGCCCCGCGCTGGCGACGACCGCCCGCGCGGGGCAGCATGGGACCCATGAGCGACGCGCTGTTCGACGGCCCGCCCGTGGAGGTGGCTCCCGGCGCCGTGCACCTGCCCGGGTGGCTGCCGGAGGAGGCCCAGACCGACCTGGTCCGGCGCTGCCGTCAGTGGGCGCGCGGACCGGCCGGGATGCGCCAGCACACCATGCCGCGCGGCGGGGTGATGAGCGTACGCATGGTCAGTCTGGGATGGCACTGGCAGCCCTACTCCTACGCGCGGACCCTGCCCGACGGCACACCCGTCCAGCCCTTCCCCGCCCTCCTGGGAGATCTGGCCGCGCGGGCCCTGGAGGACGCCTACGGCGCTCCGCCCGCGCCCGGCGCCGATCCCCACGACGTCGCCCTGGTCAACTTCTACGACGCCGACGCGCGCATGGGCATGCACCAGGACCGGGACGAACTCTCCCGCGAACCCGTGGTCTCCCTCAGCCTCGGCGACACCTGCGTGTTCCGCTTCGGCAACACCGAGACCCGCACCCGCCCGCACACCGACGTCGAACTGCGCAGCGGCGACCTGTTCGTCTTCGGCGGCCCCTCCCGGATGGCCTACCACGGCGTCCCCCGCACCAGGCCCGGTACCGCGCCGCCCGCCCTGGGCCTGGACGGGCGGCTCAACGTCACCATCCGCGCCTCCGGTCTGCGCGACCGACCGTGAGGGCGGGGCGCGGCTCCTCCGGCGGGTCCGCCCCACCCTCCCACCGACACCGACGGGTCGCCCCAGGGGACGTGTCGGCCTGTCCGGTGAACCACCGCACGCGACCGTGCGGGCGCCCGTGACAGCGCGGGAGCCTCCCCAGCCGCCGCCCCGGCTGGCGTGTCAGCGCCTGCGAGCCCGCCCGACGCGTCAGGATCGGCGGTGCGTCCATCCGGCCGCACAGACGCGACACCGCCCCCGGACCGACTGCCTCCGCGCCGCCCGGGGCAGTCCCCACAGGGAGCGGCTTCCCTCCGACGCTTCGGCGGGGTCGCGCCGGTCCGCACACCAGACCACGCACAGGAGGGTGACGATGACCGATTCCGCGCCGGAACGCATCATGGACCTGGGCCGCCGCCGGGCCGCGCTGCCGGAGCGCGACTCGCCCGGGCCGGTCCGCGCCGTCCTCTACCGTGACGGGCACCGGGAGGGCGAGGCCGGCACCGTCGCCGAGGCCCGCCGCGCCGTGGGCGAGCGATCCGGGCTCATGGCCTGGATCAGCATGACCACGCCCGACCGCGGCCAGCTCACCGAGGTCGCCCGCCTCTTCGGGCTGCCCTCCCTGGCCCTGGAGGACGCCATCGTCGCCCACCAGCGGCCCAAGGCCGAGGTCTACCGGGGCGTGCTCTTCCTCGTGCTGCGCCCGGCACGCTACGACACCGCGCGCGAGTCCGTCCAGGTCGACGAGATCCACCTCTTCGCCGGCCAGGACTTCGTGGTCACCATCGGCCACACCGAACAGGTGGACTTCGAGACCGTCCGCGCCGGCCTGGAGGCCGAGCCCCGCGTGCTGGCCCACGGCACCCTGGCCGTGGTCCACGCCGTCCTGGACCTGGTCGTGGACGGCTACGCCCCCGTCGTCTCCGAACTCCAGGACGACATCGACGAGGTGGAGAACCAGGTCTTCGGCGGTGACTCGGAGGCGTCGCGGCGCACCTACCGCCTCGCCCGCGAGGTCATCGCGCTCTCACGTGCCGTCGATCCGCTGGGCGCGGTCCTGAACGCGTTCCTCGCGCCGCTGACCCGTGACGCGGAACGCCCCGGTGCCGGGCCGGACCAGCGCCCGCCCGGGGACGGGGCCCTCGTGTCCGGGGGAGGGGACCCCGCGTTGGAACGCCGGGGTCTGGCCTCGGCGGTCCCCTTCCACGTCGCCGCCGACAGGCGCGGTGAACTGCACCACCGCCTGCGCGACGTCGCCGACCACGTCGCCACCGTCCGCGAGCGCGTCGACGGCTTCCGGCAGCTGCTCCAGAACATCATGTCGGTCAACAGCGCCCTCATCGACCAGGCGCAGAACGAGGCGATGAAGCGGGTCTCCTCCTGGGGCGGCATCCTGGTCGTGCCCACCCTCATCTCCTCCGTCTACGGCATGAACATCGCGCCTCGCGGAGGTTGGCACTGGGCGTTCAGCTGGCCGCTGGCCCTGGCCCTGATGGCGTTGTCGAGCCTGACCCTCTACGTTGTGTTCCGTCGTAACGGCTGGCTCTGAGGCCGGTCGTGGAACGGTCGCCACGGAGGTGGGGGATGGTAGGGGACGGATCCGCCGAGCGCGAGGTACTGCGGATCATGACCGGGCCGTGGGTGGCCCGTGCGGTGGCCACCGCGATCGAGTTGGGCGTGCTCGACCGCCTCGCCGAGGGCGCGGCCGACGGCGCCACCCTGGCCGCCGAACTGGACCTGAACCCGGACCGGTCGGGTCGCCTGCTGCGCCTGCTCGCCTCCGTCGGGGTCCTGGAGGAGAGCGGCGGCCGTTACCGGCCCACCGGGGTCGGGGCCGTCCTGCGACGGGGGCACCCCTCGGGGATGGCCGACCTCGCGCTGCTCTACGACAGCGACATGTTCACCTCCGCGTGGGCGCGCCTGGCCGACACCGTGCGCACCGGCGAGACCGCGTTCGAGATCGCCCACGGCACCGACGCGTTCACCTACCTGGAGGGTCATCCCGCCGACGCCGCGCGCTACACGGCCGGGATGGCCGCGAGCGGCCGGTTCGCCACCACACTGCCCGACGTCCACGACTTCACCGGCGCCCGTGTGGTCGTCGACCTCGGGGGAGGGGACGGCGAACTCCTGGCCACGGTCCTGGACCGCGCGCCCGGGGCGCGCGGCGTGCTCGTCGAGCGCCCGCCCGCGCTGGCCGCGGCCCGCACCCGTCTGGGCGCGTTCGTCGACGCCGGGCGGTGCGAGCTGGTGGAGGGCGACTTCCTCCGGGGCGTGCCCGAGGGGGCCGACGTCTACATGCTCAGCCGCGTCCTGCACAACTGGTCCGACGGGGACGCCCGTACGGTGCTGCGCCACTGCCGTGAGGCGATGGCCCCCGACGGGCTGGTGCTGATCGCCGAACGCGTCCTGCCCGACGACGGTTCGCCCTGGCTCTCGGCGGTCCTGGACGCGCACATGATGGTGATGACCACCGGGGCCGAGCGCACCGAGCGCGGGTACGAGGCGCTGTTGCGCTCGGCCGGGCTCACCACTCACCGTGTCCTCGACCTGGTGCTGGAGATGCGTCTGCTGGTGGCCGGGCCCGTGGCGTCCTGACCCGAGCCGCCGACGCCCCGGATCCGCGTCACCGGAACCCGGGGCCGCCCCGGCCGAGGCTCTCAACAGGTTCCTCGTCGCAACAGCCGCCTGACACCGAGCCGTCGAACCCCGCTGTGAGTACGAGGTCTACTGGTTCACCATGGTGGTGTCAGGGAGGGTTTCGACGGGAGCCGCTCTGACAGCGACGCTGGGGTGACTCCTACAAGATCACGGCTGATGAGGGCGGGCCGGTGAAGCCTTTCGGTCACCGCGCGTCCGCTCCTTCCAGGACCGGGAGGCCGGGGCGTTGAGCAGGCGGTCGATCTCCTGGGCCTCGCGCCTGGCGGTGACGGCGTGCTCCTCGGAGGCCAGCAGTTGCCCGCGCCACTTCTCGGCGGCCTCGGCGATGTTCGCGTCGAGCCGCCGGACCGACGCCTCGCCCGACACCCGTGCCTCGTCGAGCCCGCGCAGGAGGGTCATGGCCGCGAACGCGGCGCCCACGGCCGTGGCCACGCACAGGAACCAGGCCAGGCCGCTGCCGGACACCAGGCCCAGCACCGCCAGCAGGCCGGTGATGGTCAGCAGGCCCCACATGGACACCCGGGCGTTTCCCTCGTAGGAGAAGCGTGCGCGCAGCTGGGTCCGGGCGCGTTCCAGTTCGCCCTGGTTCGCGGCGCCGTTGGAGGTGATCTCCATCCGCACGCCCTGCGCGTTGAGGACCGTGGTGTCCCTCACCGGCGCGGCGGCCTCGTGGACCAGTTTCTCGGCGCTCTCCATCACGGTCGTGCGCTGGAGGGCCAGGGCGAAGGTGCGGCGGTGGGGCGACGGGTCCTGGCGGACCAGGTCGTCTCCGAGCAGGGAGCCGACGGTTCCCACGGGGTCGGTCCACCGTTGTGGCGGCTGGGCCGCGGCCTTGCCGTCGCCTTCGATGACCGCACGCAGTTCACCGGCCCGCAGGAGCAGCGGCGCCTCCTCGGGGCTGCCCTCGGCCACGAGCAGGCGCAGGGTGTCGTCGAGGAAGGCGGCGCTGACCTCGTCGGGGGCTGATTCCTCCGGGGAGGCCTCCCCGCCGTCGAGCGTGGTGATGCGGGCGACGTTCTCGCGCAGCGCGGTGATCCGCTGGGCGGCCTCGGCCCGTTGGGTGATCCCGTGGGGCTTCCTGGCGCGCGTGGTCCTGCGCGGGGAGGTCCGGGTGGAGGGCTTGGCGGTGACGGGGGAGAGGGACGGGGAGGCGAGCGCCCGGGGTCTGACCTGCCGCTCCGACCAGGAACGGAGGGTGGACAGCAGCAGGTGTTCGCGGGCGTGGGCGCCGAAGGCCCCGTCGGCGGTGAGCAGCCACAGGGCGCGCTGGCCCCGGGTCACCTCGTGGTCGGGGTCGGGGAGGTGGGGGAGCAGGTCGGCGCCGACGTACTCGTCCATGGCGCGGGCGTGCTCGGCGCGGGTCAGGGCGGTGGCCAGTGCCGCGAAGTGGCGTGCGCGGGAGGCGTCGCGCCGGGCGGCCTCGGCGAAGCGGGCGCGGGCGGTGTCGGGGTCGTCGGACAGCAGCGCGTGCAGGCCGTGGGCGGCCGGGACGAGCCAGTACCCGAGGGTGTCCTTCAGGTCCAGGCGGGGCAGGGGGACGCCGTCCAGCATCTGGAGGGTGCGGTGGCGGGCGATGGCGGCCTCGTCGAACATCGCCAGCGTGGCACGGATGTCGCTGAGTTCGATGAAGGCGTCCAGGGAGGCGGAGACGCGGTCCAGCCTCTGTTCGAGGGTGCCCCGGACGCGGGACAGTTCCGAACGCATCCTGTTGCGCTCGTTCGCCATCTGGTGGTGCGCGGAGCTCAGGCCGTCCTGGAGTTCCCGGATCTTCCGGTTCTGGGAGTAGTCGACGAACCACTCGGTCATGGGGGTCCCTTTCCTGGTGCGCACTGGGGCGTGGACGGCGTGCCACGGACTGTGACGACGGGGGAGCGCCCCCGGTTCCGGATTCCCGCGCCTTTCCGGGCGGAGGCGCGAACCCACCCATGTGGTCCGTATTGTCATTTTGTGTGCCCTATGTGTTTGTTTTATTACTTTGGGGGGGTTGGTGGCGGAGGTCACGTCACCTAGACTTGGGAGCGCTCCCAGAAAGGATTGCCATGGACGAGCCGACACTGCCCGCCAGCCTCCTCTTCGGTACCGCCACCGCCGCCTACCAGGTCGAGGGTGGAGTGCACGAGGGCGGCAGGGGTCCCTCCATCTGGGACACCTACTGCCGCACCCCCGGCCGCGTCGCCCGCGGTGAGACCGGAGACGTGGCCTGCGACCACTACCACCGCTACGGCGAGGACGTCGCCCTCCTCGCCGACCTGGGCGTGGACCTGTACCGCTTCTCCGTGGCCTGGCCGCGCGTCCAGCCCACGGGCAGGGGACGCCCCAACCCCGAGGGCCTGGCCTTCTACGACAGGCTGGTGGACAGCATCCTCGGCGCCGGAGTCGAACCCGTCCTGACCCTCTACCACTGGGACCTGCCCCAGGCGCTGGAGGACGAGGGCGGCTGGCGGGTCCGCGACACCGCCTACCGCTTCGCCGAGTACGCCCGCATCGTCGCCGACCGCCTCGGCGACCGGGTCAACCGGTGGATCACCCTCAACGAGCCCTTCTGCTCGGCCTTCGTGGGCCACGCCATCGGCCGCCACGCGCCCGGCACCCGGGAGGGGCGCCCCGCGCTGGCCGCCGCGCACCACCTGCTGCTCGCCCACGGCATGGCCACCGGCGAACTGCGCGCCGCCGCGGCCGGGGAGGTGGGCATCACCCTCAACCCCGACCACCTGCTGCCCGCCACCGACTCCGAGGCCGACCACGCCGCCGTGGAGCGGGCCCGGACCCTGCACAACCGCGTGTGGTTCGACCCCATCTTCACCGGCGCCTACCCCGACAACGAGGACGAGGTCTGGGAGGGGATGGCCGACGGCTCCTACCGCGCCGACGGCGACCTCCAGATCATCGGGCAGCCGCTGGACTTCCTGGGCGTCAACTACTACCGGCCGATCATGCTGCGCGACGCGCCCCACCAGGAGGCGGACCCGAACGCGCGCACCGCCGTGGACATCCGCACCGAGCAGGTCGGCATCGAGGACGTCCGGCACACCACCATGGGCTGGCCGGTCGTCCCGGGCACCTTCGCCGACCTGCTCATCGACCTCAACCGGCGCTACCCGAACCTGCCGCCCATCCTCATCACCGAGAACGGTTCGGCCGAGGACGACCAGCCCGACGAGAACGGCAGGGTCCGCGACACCGACCGCATCGAGTACCTGCGCGACCACCTGACCGCGCTGTCCCGGGCCATCGACGCCGGGGTGGACGTGCGCGGCTACTTCGTGTGGTCGCTGCTGGACAACTTCGAGTGGGCCTTCGGCTACGACCGCCGCTTCGGCCTGGTCCGGGTCGACTACGAACTCCTGGAACGCCACCCCAAGGACAGCTACCACTGGTACCGCGACTTCCTGACCTCCCACCGCGCGCGCAGGGTCCAGGAGCTCGCCGCGCAGTGGGAGGAGTGAGGCTTCCCCGGGTTCCCCGGCCGGGGGCGGTGTGTTCCTGCCGCCTCCGGCCCGGGCGGGACGCTCAGACGCGCTGGCGGGCGACGCCTCCGAACGCCCCCACGACCGCGCCCAGGGCGAACATCGACGCCTCGTCCTCGTCCAGGTGGACGATGCCCGCGGGGACGTGAACGCGGTAGGGCTTGGCCTCGCCCATGAGGATCTCCAAGCCGTCGATGATCCCCTGTCCCTCCAGCATCAGAAGAGCCTCCTCGACCCTTCCGGTACGGTCACCACGAGACCAGATCGACATACGACAAACCTCACTACGGCCGGGGCCGGGAAGGCCGCTCGGAAACGGCGCCACGGGGCAGGGCGGTCCTCTGTTTCCCGGGCCGGAACCCCCGGCCCTGTCGCGCTCCGGAATCGTGTTCCGGTGTGTGCGGGGAGTCAGACCAGTGATACCACCGGTTCGCCCGGGGTACGCCTCCAACCGTGTGCGCGCGTACTGGCCGGAACCGGCCACGGCGGTGAGGGCTGGACGAACACGGTGACCCTTCGGGCGAGACGGCAGGGGAGTCACGCCGTGCCGCTCACACGGGCGGGAGCGCGGTCCCGCCCCACACCACCATGATCGGCGTGATGATCAGCGATCCCGTGCGGATCCCCGTCTCCACGGGCGATTCCCCCGTCGTGAACGGGACCGGCGACCTGAACATCCACCATCTCCTGCCCCGGACAACGAACGGCCACGCCAACGGCACCCCGCTGCGCGTGAGCCAGTCCCCGAGGACGTGCGTCAGCGCCCCGGCGAACACCAGCAGGCCGACCAGCCACGCCGGAGGCCCGTACCCGTCCACCAGGAGCGTGCAGGCCCCGAGGATCCCGGCCACTCCGACGGCGGTCCGTTCGCGCTTCCTCGGGGATCCCAGCCTTCTGGCCGACCGGAGGACCGTTCCCAACCCGAGGGCGGCCAGCGCGAACACCACGAGCCCGGCACCGAGCGGCACGAGCGCCACCGTGCCGGCGAGCGCACCGAACACCGCGCAGGCCGGGAGGGTGTGCGTCAGGTACCGGTGACCGCCCTCCTGTGGGCGGCGCAGCTCCACCGCGGTCGCGGTCCGCCCGTACACGGCCCGGGAGGCGTCGCGGAGCCTTCGCGAGAGCAGTTCCGTCACCCGGCCCAGGGACCGGCCCGCCGTGGACCCGGGCTCGTCGAGGTCGGGGAGGAGTGCGGCACCGCCGCCGATGAGTGCGCACGTCACGGTGGACAGGGGATCGGCCTGGAGCAGGACGCCCACTCCGGCGCCGGTGAGCACGCCGGTCGCGGCATGCGAGGTACCCATCATGGGATGACTCCAAGGGGTAGGGGACACAAAGGCCATCTCTCGGACATGCGCGCCGTCAACCGGACGCCCACGCGCCTCCCGCGGTTCGACGAGGGCCGTCGGGATCCCCTCAGGGACGGATGACGCGGCGTTCGATCGCCGTGGCCACGGACCCGAACTCCCGAGGGGCACGCGTGCGTCGTCGATCCTCGACGGTCGACCGTTGTCACGGAGCGCGACACCACGGTCGGCTCCGCGCACGCCCCGGGAGCCGAGGCAGCTGGAGCGGTGCCACGGTCCACGTCGGCCTCCCCCACGTGTGGAACAGCCGGGATCGGGCCGGGGGAGTGGGAAAATGCTGGTATGACGACACCAGGCCCCCCTTCTCTCGAGTCCCAGCGCGTGTTCGAACAGCTGCGCACCGAGATCGTCGACGGTGTGCGCGGCCCGGGCAGCAAGCTGGTGGAACGCGACCTCGCGGTCGACCTCGGGGTGAGCCGTGTGCCCGTGCGCGACGCGTTGCGAAGACTCGGGGCGGAAGGCCTGGTCGTGTTGCGCCCCCGGACCTGGGCGACCGTGCGTACGTTCTCGCCGAAGGACGTCGCCGACCTCCACGAGGTGCGCGAGACCATGGAGGAGCGGATCTTCACGCTCGCCGCGCGGCGGCACACGCCCGCAGGGCTCGCGAAGCTGCGTGCCGCCGTCGACGACGAACTGGGGGCGGCGAGGGCGGGCGACGCCGCCGTCGCGCGCCGCCGGGCCGCGGACTTCCACGAGATCGCCACCGAGCTCGCCGCGAACGACCTGCTCGGTGAGATCGCGCGAACCCTCAGCAGCCGCATGCGCTGGCTGCTCGGCCAGCACGATGACCTGGTCACGATCGCGCGCGAGCACGAGGCCCTGTGGGCCGCCGTCGCGCGGCGCGACGTGGCCGCGGTGTCCCGTCTGGTCGCCGAGCACCTCGGTACCAGCAAGCGGCAGTACGAGGCGCGCCTGGCGGCGGACCAGTCAGCCTGACCACCGCTCGACCGGCCCCGTGTGTCAGACGCGGAGGTCACCCGCTTCGGAGACGACGACGCCTCCCGCGATGACGAGGTCTCTTGGAGGGACACGCACGAGCGCGTCGGGCACGTTCTCGGCGTTCACGAGCACGATGTCCGCGGGCCCGCCCGCGACGAGGTCGTGCGTGTCGCGGTGGACGAAGGGACGCGCGGCCGAGGTGGCCAGGCGCACCGCGGTCGTCAGCTCCTCGTCCGTGCGCAGGCCGTGCAGACGTGCGAACCCGAGCGCGATGCGGAGCATGTCGCCGTCGCCGAACGGCGACCACAGGTCGCGGATGCCGTCGGTGCCGAGCCCGATACCGATGCCCCGCTCCAGCATTCCGCGCCAGGGCAGCGGTGCGCTGCGGACCGGGGCGACCGTCGCCCACGAGATGCCGGCGTCGCGAAGGCCGTCGAGGAGGCCGAGGGTGCGGCTGTCCGACAGCTCGCCGAGCGCGAAGCCGTGCGAGACCGTGACCCTGCCCTGCATCCCGGTGGCGAGGGTGCGCTCGATGATGAGATCGAACTGGAACGCCCCGAGATCTCCGCGGTCGTGCAGGTGGATGTCGAGTCCGACACCGCGGCGCTCGGCGATGGCGAACAACCCGTCGAGCTGCTCGACCGGGTCGCGGTCGATGCCCGCGGGGTCGAGGCCGCCGATGCTCGTCGCGCCCGCCTGGGCGGCCTTGTCGAGCAGGTCGAACACGCCGGGGCGGCGCACGACGCCATCCTGCGGGAACGCCACGATCTCCACGTCGATCGCACCACCGAGGCGTGCCGCGGCCTCACGGACGTACTCGATGCCGCGCAGTTCCACGCCGAGGTCGACGTCGACGTGCGTCCGGGTCGCGGTCGTTCCGTGGCGGACGAACTCGCGAAGCACGGCCTCGGCCCCGTCCGCGCTCGGGACGCCGAGTGCGTCGCGTTCCGCGCGCTCGTGGGCGATGCGGCCCTCGGTCGTCGCCTCGCCGCCGTAGGGGACCCAGGGCCTGCCCCACCAGCTCTTGTCGACGTGCGCGTGTGCGTTGACGAACCCGGGCAGTGCGAGCAGCCCGCGACCGTCGATGACGCCGTCGCCAGCGTTCCGCCCGCGCGCCGCGGTGATCGCCTTGATCGAGCCGCCCCCGATCGTGATGTCGGAGGGTTCTCCGCCCCAGGGGCGGACGTTTGTCAGGGTCACGTCAGTCACACCCGGATGGTATACCATTTTGGCGCGGGATCCCGGCGGGGCCGGCGGGCCGGGTACGGGAAGCCCTGAGGTTCCGCGTCGGAGGTTGAACCGTCACCGCTTCGTGCCGGAACCCCGGGGGCCGGTTCCCGGGCCAGCACATCGACGGCCCCCGCGTCGTACGGGCCCGGTGGTCCGCCCGTGCTGGGCGGGACGGGGCCCACACCACGAGTGCGAGGGCGCCGGAATCGTGCTCACCGGAGGGAACGTACGAGCTCACCGGAGGGAACGTACGAGTCCGTTCCGGCGGACCGCCCGCGGGTGTTTCCCGGATGCGCGCACGGGGATCCGTACGCGCCCACGTGGGCATTGATTTCCGTTCTTCGCGTCGGAAATGCTCGTCTTCGGTATCGGGTGTTACCTCTGTCAAGGAATGGGGTGCTGGTCCTGATCCTGTGTGGGGAGGGGGATCCGGCTGATGTTTTTCCTGACTGCCGAGTGTCTGGTGGAACGCCTTCCGCGTCGCTGTTTTCGGCGGGGAAGGACGCGCACGGGTGTGTCCTGGGATGCCGATGGGGTTGTCCATCGGGTACGCGCCGTTGGATCCTGGCGACACCTACCGGACCGGTGGGGCTGGGTGGGAGCGTGTCAGTGATCGGAGGCTGACGTCCGCGTTCCCGGGAAACCCCAGGGCGGCCCCGAGCCGTCCCCCGGACGCCCCCGCGTTCACACCAGCCGCCGCCAATGAGCCCCGACCCTCTCCTGCGAACACGAATGGACCATGGCCGACCGGGCCGCGGGCACGTCTGCCGTGCCAGGCGGCCCGGGTCGGCCCCAGGTCCGTGATGTGCCTGTGCGGAGTCGCGAATCCGCATCGCAGAAGTGCGGGTGCTGTCCTTTCCCGCAAGGTGAATCGTGGGGAATTGGTGCCCCACACGAGGAAGGCGTACTCCACCGTTCCTTCGGAGACGCCCCGGTCCTCCTGTTCGGTTGGGAATCCGCGGAACGGGAGGAATCGGTGTTCATCTGCTGCGTGGTAGGGTCGCGATGCGCTGAGCGGGTTCCACGCCAGCACGGTGTTCCTCTTTTCCTGCGGAGAGACCGGGCCGGTTCCCCTCCAGCCTGTACCGGTCGCGTCGGACCCGACCGTGGCTGTGTGATCGGGCGGCGTGAACAGGGAATTTCCCTCGCCTGCGAGGAAAGGGTTTCCCCTTGTCCCGCCTGATTCCGTAAGGTGGACCCGTGCGGACGCACACGGCGGGTGCGGGGCAGCGTGGACGGATGCCCCGCGCCCGCCCGCCCGTCACCCTCCACCACCCTCAACGGTCGGCCTCCGGCCGTGGTGCTCGCCCTCTTCGTCACCCTCCACCACCCTCAACGGTCGGCC
>NZ_ANAX01000132.1 GCF_000341065.1 Nocardiopsis halotolerans DSM 44410
TGCTCGCCCTCTTCGTCACCCTCCAGGGGCTGGTCCCGGGCTGTGGCCCTTCCTTCCCCCAGGCCCCAGGAAGCCCGCGCCGGATCCGCGCGGTGATCCTGGGGCAGGCCCCGGGGCGATGGACGACGGGGCTCAGCCCCACGAACCCCTGGGCTCGGGCAGGGACTCCGGCGCGATCCGGAGCATCCAGTGCCACCCGACCGACCAGCCCAGGAAGCGGCGCACCCCTGTGGGTTCCTCGGTCTCCTCCAGCGTTCCTCCCCCGAGCACCTGACGCAGGCCGTCCAGCACCGGAGCCAGGCGCTCGATCGTGTGCCGGGACTGGTAGAGGACGAGTTCCTCCATCCACTCCAGAACCTCGCGCTGCTCCCGCTCCGCGCACAGGGACAGGAAGAACACCGTCTGCCGCCAGGAGAACGCCGCGTTCTTGACGTGGGGCATGCGCGGGTGCACCCGGGGCAGGCCCTCCACGGTCCGCACGGTCAGGGCGTGGGCGCGCCGGGCCAGCTCGGCCCACCCGCACGCGGGCCGGGCCCCGGCGCCGACCAGGACGGCCAGGTTGTGCGTGGTGAGGATCTGGGCCTGTTCGATGACGGTGCCGTTGCCCGCGACGCTTCGCGCCGGGTTGCCCGCGCGCTCCCGGCACAGCAGGGCGAAGGGGGTCGTCCGTCCGGGGCGGGGGTGGTCCTCCGGCAGGGCCAGGACCCGCGCGGTGTCGATCTCGTAGTAGCGCGTGTAGAGGCCCTCGCCAAGCAGCTCGGCGGCCGTCTTGGCGGCGCGCGCGAACTTCGGGACGAACTCGCCCATGAAGATGTCGGAGGCGATCTCCTCCACGAACGGCAGGTTCAGGTTCGCGGTCCGGGACAGACCGGCGAGCTCGCTCACCATCGGGTTGGGCACGATCGTGCCGGGGAAGTGGGCGAGCACCGACGTGCCCAGTTCGGGAAGCAACTCGGCCACCGCCCGGCGACGGGCCCCGGAGTCGGTGTGGTGTGCCGCCAGTGCCCGGGTCCAGGGGAGCTCGCCCGCGCGTACCTGGCTCTCCAGGTTGAGCAGCAGCAGGGAACGCCTACGGCTGAACGCCCGGTGGTGGGCGGCGACCAACCGGGCGAGTGCGGGATCGGGGACGGAGGCGGCCTCGGCCGCGGCGGTCAGGGCGGGCACGATCTGGGCCATCACCTCGGCGGAGGGGACCACGCCCAGCTCCACCAGGTCGTCCAGGGGCGCGGCGGCGGCGCGTCGGGCGACGGAAGCCAGGACCTGGGGGATCGGCCAGCCCTCGGGCACGGTGAAGTCGTGTGCCTCGCCGGGGGAGGTGGGGGCGAGTACCTCCTCGATGAGCGGGGTGCCGGAGTTCTGGGGTAGCGGGGCGAGCCGGGCGGACACCAGCGCGGCCAGAACGTCGTGGGTGGGTCGGGCCGCGTGTTCGGCCTGCTCGGTGCGCAGGGCGGTGTGCCGCTCGGAACCGGGCAGTCCGCGCCTGGCCACCATGGAGTCCACGGCGTGCTGGAGCAGGCCGCGGCGGCGAGGGGTGAGTTCCGCGCCGGCGTCCCCGTCCCCGGAGACCGCCTCGCACAGGGAGGTCAGCAGGATCGCGAGGTTCTCCTTGGGCTTGCGGTGCTTGGTGCACAGGGTGTGCTCGGCGGACAGGCGCTCGTACTCGGTGAGCAGGTCGGCGCCGCGCCGGATCCAGCCCCCGGGACGGTGGGCGTCCACGCGGCCCTCGCGCAGGGTCCGCAGCCAGTGTGCGAGGACGCGGTCGGCGAAGGGGTTCCACACGGCCAGGGCCTCCTGCTGGACCCTGGGCCGGTTGGTGGCCGGGTCCTGGGCGGCGCGCCCGTCCAGGACCCGGCGGGCGTCGCCGACGGTCTCACGGAAGACGGCGTGGGCGGGCAGGTCCTGGCGGGGCGCCGGACGCGGGGTGAGGCACAGGGTGTCGGCGAGGGGCTCGACGGCGCCGAGCAACCGCAGGGCGCTGGCGGTGTCCCCTGCGCGCAGCAGCCAGGCGACGGTGAGCAGGGCGGCCTGTTCGGGCAGGTCCACCTCGTACTCGCCGCTGTCCAGGAGCGCGGTGAGCTCGGCCAGGCCCTCCTCGGTGAGGTGGTGGGTGTACAGGGCGGCACGCTCGGCGGGCAGGCCGTGGCGGTGGGCCAGTTCCCGCTCGTGGGGGCGCAGGGGGCCGCCAGCGGCGGGGCGTC
>NZ_ANAX01000133.1 GCF_000341065.1 Nocardiopsis halotolerans DSM 44410
GGGTGACCCATGCGGGCAGGTCCCTGACCGGGGTGCGGGAGCCGATGGTGAGGGTGCCGTCGCCCATGCCGTTGACGACGCGTTCCCAGGCGTCGACGCGGGAGCGGGCTGCCTCGCGGACGTGGGGGTCGGCGTGGGTGAGGGCGGTGGTCAGGGCCTTGGCCATCCGACCGACGGCGTAGCCGGGGTTGGCCTGGGTGGGGGTGGTGTCGTCCTTCGTCATGCCGGCGTGGCGGGACCTGCCCCCGCACCCTCCCGGTGTGAAGCCGGGCGCTCTGCCTGTTTGAGCCACACGCCGTCCGGCCGACGTGGCGGGTTCCGCCCCCGCGCCCTCCAGGAACGGAGCCTGGTGCTCTACTTCTGAGCTACACGCCGTGGTCTGTTTCCTGCCTTGGCCGACGTGGCGGGTTCCGCCCCCGCGCCCTCCCGGTCCCAAGCCGGGTGCTCTGCTGCTGAGCTACACGTCGTCGCGGGGACCACGGTAGCGGTTCCGGGAAGGGGGAGTGAAAGGGTTTTTCGCGGGAGACCCGAAACCCGAAACGGGAGAGGCCGGGGAGGACCTGACGGGTGCGTCCGCGTGGACGCACCCGTGGCCGTCAGCGGGTCTTGATGACCGCCGCGAGGATCCCGGTGGCGAGCATCATCGTCAGTCCCACGACCATGAGCACGAGGGCGGCGAATCCGACCATGGTGTTTCCTTAGTGTTCGTTGTTCACGGGCACCGCACGCGGCGCCCGCCGCGCTGGTGCTGCCCGGGGACCGGGAGCGGCGCGTACCTCTCCGGGGGATCACCCTATCCCGGGACCGCGCCGGAGCCCCGTCGGGTGGCCCCTGTGACCAGCGCGGTCAGCGTTCGGCCCAGGCCCGCTGGTAGGCGTCGACCAGCCAGCGGTCGGCCCAGGCGGTGTCGGGTTCGGCGGGCAGGTCGGAGGTCTCGCACAGGACGGCCAGGCGTTCCTCCAGCTCGTTCGCCCGCTGGAGGGCCTGGTCGCGGCCGTACTCGCCGCGCCGCAGCGCGAGCAGCCAGGCGCGCTCGGGTTCGGGCATGGGCAGGGTCAGGTGGCCGGTCTCCAGCAGTTCCACGCCCTGGATGCCCAGGCGGACCATGTGGTACGCGTACTTGGTGTCGAAGCCGAACCGCTCGACGAGTTCGGGCCGGTTGGTGTGTTTGCCGCCGCGCAGGCCCTCCATGCGGTCGCGCTGGGCGCGCAGGTAACCCAGGAAACGCAGACCCGCCCGGCGGGAGAGCAGGCGGCGGGCGTTGGCGCGCAGGTCGCGGCCGAGGGGGGTGATGGTGACGAGCTCGTCCTCGGGGACGAACAGGGGCAGCAGGACGGTGGGGTTGCCGTCCAGGGCCAGCCGAGTCCACTTGCGCAGGGAGTAGACGGTCAGGTCCAGGTCGCCGGGGCCGGAACGGGTGTGCTCGGGCTGGGTGCGGTGGACGTACTGCTCGAAGGGGCGCAGGCCGATGACGTACTCGGGCGGCTCCACGCAGACGCCCATCTCGTCGCGGTCGTTCTGGTCGTCGACGGTGAGGCCGTGGACGCCCGAGCCCACCTGGCACCGCAGGATGGTGCCCTCTTCGGCGATCCGCGCGAACTCGGGGACGGAGTGCTTCACCGGCTGCTCCTGGCTGTCGTCGGGGTGCTGGGCTGGTGTGGCCGTCGGGAGGGTCGCCGTGCAACCTATCGGCCCCGCGGTGGAGTCCACGAACGCTTTTCGGTGGTGATCGGCGGCGAAGCGCGGCCGCACGGTCGTTGCCGGCGGTGCCGCACACGCGGGTCGGTGGTTGCCGGTGGCTTCGGGGAGCCCTTTACTTGTCCGCGTACGCACCTTTTGTCGTCAGTTGAGAACGAAAGCAGGACCGTGCCCCCTGAGACCTCCGAGGGTTCCGCCCCCAAGATCGACACCTCCGTCCCCCACAACGCCCGCATCTGGAACTACTGGCTGGGCGGTAAGGACAACTACCCCGTGGACCGGGAGATGGGCGAGCAGATCCGCTCGTTCTTCCCCGAGATCGTGGACAACGCGATCGCCGACCGGGGGTTCCTCGTGCGCGCTGTGACCCACCTGGCACGAGAGGAGGGCGTCCGACAGTTCCTGGACGTGGGCACGGGGCTACCCACGCACAACAACACCCACGAGGTCGCCCAGTCGGTGGACCCCGGGGCTCGGGTGGTCTACGTGGACAACGATCCGCTGGTCCTCGCGCACGCCCGGGCCCTGCTCACCGGCAGCGACCAGGGAGTCACCGACTACGTCGACGCCGACCTGCGCGACCCGGACGCCATCCTGGAGGCGGCGGGCCGGACCCTGGACCTGGAACGGCCCGTGGCGCTGATGCTGCTGGGCGTGGTCAACTTCGTGGCCGACGACGCCGAGGTCCGCTCGATCCTGGACCGGCTCCTGGGCGCGCTGGCCCCGGGCAGCTTCCTGGTGCTCTCCCACCCCACCGACGACATCGACCACGAGCGCGCCCACCAGGTGGCCGCGGCCTGGAACGAGCGCGGGACGCCCAAGCTCACCGTCCGCACGGCGGCGGAGATCACGGCGCTCTTCGACGGACTGGAACTGCTGGAGCCGGGCGTGGTCTCCTGCGCCCTGTGGCGTCCGGAGCCGACCGAGGTGGGCGGTATCCGGCCGGTGGCCGAGTACGGCGGTGTGGCCCGCAAGGCCTGACGCCTCCGGAACGGAACGCGCCCACCGGACCCGGGAGGGTCCGCGTACGCGCGTCCGTGACACAGAGACCGGGCTTGGGACCACTCGGGCCCCGCGAACGACGAGTAGTGAGAGCGAACATGAGCGTTGAGCGACCGGCGATCGACACGACGGTGCCGCACTCGGCACGGGTGTGGAACTACTGGTTGGGAGGCAAGGACAACTACCCCGTCGACCGCGAGGCGGGCGACCAGTTCCTGAAGGCCTTCCCCGGCATCGCGCGGATGGCTCGGGCCTCGCGCGCCTTCCAGGAACGCGCCGTGCGCCACCTGGCGGGGGAGGCGGGCATCCGCCAGTTCCTGGACGTGGGCACGGGACTGCCCACGGCCAACAACACCCACGAGGTGGCCCAGTCGGTGGCGCCCGAGGCCCGGATCGTCTACGTCGACAACGACCCGCTGGTGCTGACCCACGCGCGGACGCTGCTGACCAGTACCCCCGAGGGCCGCACGCAGTACATCCACGCCGACCTGTACGAGCCCGAGGCGATCCTGGAGCAGGCGTCGGAGCTACTGGACATGGACCAGCCGGTGTCGTTGATGCTGTTGGGCGTCCTGGGCCACGTGCGGGAGTACGAGGAGGCCGTCTCCATCGTGCGGCGCCTGCTGGCGGGCCTTCCGTCGGGCAGCTACCTGACGGTCAGCGAGGGCAGCAACGTCCACAGCCAGGAGAACGTGACGGCCCAGGACGAGTACAACGAGAGCGGCGCGGTTCCCTACATCCCGCGCAGCCCCGAGCAGATCGGCGGTTACCTGGAGGGGCTGGAGCTGGTCGAGCCGGGTCTGGTCTCGGTCACGCGCTGGCGGCCTCCGGTGCAGGGGGAGGGGGCGGGCCTTCCGGCCGAGGTCGACCAGTACGGCGGTGTCGGCCGCAAGGCCTGACCGCGGAGCGGCGGCGTCCGCCCCCTCCACCGGGACCGTGCGTCGCCGTGTGTCGCCGTGCGTCGCCGCGCGCCGTGGCCCGGTCGGCGCGGGCGATGGCGATGGTCGTCCTCGCCGTTGGTCACGAAGACCATGACGTAGCGCGCGTCCCGGTCGGGCAGTCGGTACTCGAGGACGCGCGCGTAGGAGGAGGCCTCGGTGGTGTCCGGCACCATCGCCGTGGTCGGCGCCTCGCCCCCCGTGGGTGGGGACGACGCCGCCGCGCGAGCGGAGCGTAGGAGAGCAGGAACCGGCCGGGCGCGTCCGGTAGGCGGCCCACCGTTCCGCGCAGGGGTACGGGAAGACCAGCTCTCCGGTCGGGTCGTGGTCCAGTCCGACGCTGCCCTCCACATGGGTGATCGCCATCGCCGGTCCGGTGCTGACGGTGTTCCCCTACCTGTTGTGAGCGGTTCCCGTGTCGTGCGGAGGCGCCGGGTCCCGCCCGGGGCCTCCGCGCTCGGGCAGGAGCCCGGCCAGGAGCTGGAGGCGTTCGGCGTCCCCGGTTCCCGGCTCGGCCGTGTAGGCGACCAGGACCGGTCCGGGAGCGCCGGGAAGCGGGTAGGCGTCCCAGTCCAGGGTGAGCTCTCCGACCATGGGGTGGACGAAGCGCTTGCTTCCGTGCGTGCTCTCCCGCACGTCGTGGCGGGCCCAGAAGCGCCGGAACTCCTCGCTGTGGATGCTCAGCCCGCCGACGAGCTCCCTGGCGCGGGGATGGTCGGGGTCGGCGGCCACGGCGGCGCGCAGCATACCGATGTACTCCCTGGCGCTGGCCTCCCAGTCCGGGCAAACGTCGCGGGCGTCGGGGTGGTGGAAGAGGGCCCGGAGGAGGTTGCGCTCCTCGCGGGGAAGGTCGTCCAGTCCTCCGAAGAGGGCCCCGGCCAGCGGGTTCCACGCCAGTACGTCCAGGTGGCGGCCCAGGACCATCGCCGGACCGGACATGGTGTGCAGCAGGCGCCGCGTACTCACGGGGACGCGTTCGGGCGCCCTGCGGCGGCGCTCGGGCGCGGGGTGGCGTGCGGCGCGCGCCAGGGTGTGCAGGTGCCGCGTCTCGTCGGGATCCAGTTCCAGGGCACGGGCCAGAGCGTCCAGGACCTCCTCGGAGGCACGCACGACGCGACCCTGTTCCATGCGCTGGTAGTAGTCGGTGCTCACACCGGCCAGCAGGGCCAGCTCCTCACGGCGAAGACCGGCCACCTTGCGGCGAGCTCCCGGGGCGAACCCGACGTCCTGCGGGCTCAGCCTGGCGCGCCGTGCCCGGAGGAAGTCGGCGAGCTCGCGCGCGGAACCGTCGTTCATGGTCCCCATTGTCACCGACGGAGCCGCGGTCAGGGTGGGTCCGCCAGTCCCAGGCAAAGGCGTGCTCCCCACACTCGGAGCACCGTGCCTAGCTTCGTGCCGGGCGGCGGTTCCGGAACCGGTTCCGCCTCCTCCGGCCACGACTCCGCCTGGAGGCACACCATGTCCCTTCCCCCGACGCTCGACGCGTCGACCCCGCGTCCCCGGCCCGCGCTCCTGGACACCGGGCCGCGGGGGCTCTTCGTCGCCGGTGGCTGGAGGACCACCGCCGCGACCTTCGCGACCGTCGACCCCACCACCGAGGAGGTCCTCACCCGGGTCCCCGAGGCCGGTCCCGCCGACGTGGACGCGGCCGTGGCCGCGGCACGGACCGCGTTCGAGGCTCCCTCGTGGTCGTCCGCCACGCCCCAGGAACGCGGGCGTGTGCTGCTGCGGATCGCCGACGTGGTGGAGGCGCACCGTGAGGAGCTGGCGACGCTGGACGCCCTCGACATGGGTGCTCCCCTGACGATGGCGCGTTTCTTCGTCGACCACGCGGTGGAGGTGTACCGGCACTACGCGGGCTGGCCCACCAAGATCTACGGCCAGACCGCGCCCAGCGATCCCTCGGGCCTGCACTACACCCTGCGTCAGCCCGTCGGGGTGGTCGCCGCGGTCATCGCGTGGAACGGTCCCGTGTTGCAGACGGCCTGGAAGATCGCCGCGGCGCTGGCCACCGGCAACACCATCGTGCTCAAACCGGCCGAGCAGAGTCCGCTGAGCGCCCTGCGCCTGGCCGAACTCCTGGCCGAGACCGAGCTGCCTCCCGGGGTGGTCAACATCGTCACCGGACCGGGTTCGGTGACGGGGGAGGCCCTGGTCGGCCACCCGGGGGTGGACAAGGTCTCCTTCACCGGGTCGGGTCCGGTGGGCAGGCGCATTCTGCGGGCCTCGGCGGACACCCTCAAGCGCGTCACCCTCGAACTGGGTGGTAAGTCACCCGTCATCGTCCTCCCCGACGCCGATCTGGAGGCCGCCGCGGCCCACACCGCCGCGGGGTTCTGTGCCGGGAGTGGGCAGGGGTGCGTGGCGGGGACCCGGGTGTTCGTGCACGCGTCGGTGCGTGAGGAGTTCGGTGGGCTGCTGCGCCGGGAGATGGCCCGTTATGTTCCGGGGGATCCCTTCCATCCCGATACCACCATGGGTCCTTTGGCCTTCCGGCGGCACTACGAGCGGGTCACCGCCTACTTCGACGTGGCCCGGGAGGAGGGCGCCGCCGTCGTCCTGGGCGGGGAGTCATCGGAGGGGGCGGGTCTCTTCGTGCCGCCCACTTTGATCGAGGGCGTCACCAACGACATGCGCGTGGCCCGGGAGGAGATCTTCGGGCCGGTGGCGGCGCTGATGACGTTCACCGACACCGACGAGGCGGTGCGCCTGGCCAACGACACGGTCTACGGCCTGGCCGCCTCGGTGTGGACCCGGGATGTCTCCGTCGCCCATCGCGTCGCTGCCGCGCTGCGGGCGGGGACCGTGTGGGTGAACACCTGGGGGGAGATGAGTTCGGGAACGGTGCCGTTCGGGGGTTTCAAGCAGTCGGGCATCGGGCGCGAGCACGGTACCGAGGTGCTGGACGCCTACACCGAGACCAAGGCGGTCATGGTCCGGCTTTGAGGGCTGATCCGGGCTGGTCCGCGTTGGATCGGTTGTGATGGGCGGGCCCCGGCCGGGGAAGGGAGCCGGGGCCCGAGGGTGCGGCGGGGAAGTCCTCCACGGGGTGAGGGCGCCCCGCCGCACCGGTTCAGGGGTGACGGTTGTGGCGGTCGTGGGCGATGCGGCGTTCGACGCGTTGTATCTCCCCGGTCAGTTGTCGGGGTGTGGCCTCGCGCAGGGGTGCTACGGCTGTGTGGCCCCGGTGGAAGGCGTAGTAGGCCCGGTTGGAGGGTGACCACAGGATGAGCCAGCGCGGGGCGTGCCGCCGGGTGAGGGCCTGTGCGGTGTCGTACCGGGCCTGGTCGTGGCTGGGGTTCCAGCTCATGAGGGCGGGAAGAGCGCGCGGACGGTGAGGGGGCCGCCCGCGTGGCCGAGCCAGTCCCAGTACAGGGAGAGGGAGTCGACCAGGCGCAGGCCGTTGCCGCCGACGCGCAGGGGGTCGGCGTGCGGGATGTGCGGGAAGTCGATGAACGGGCCGGGTCGAGGGCCGTTGTCGGTGACGCGGAGTTCGGTGTGCAGGCGGGTGCGGACGAGTTCGACGCGGACGGTGCCGCCGGGGTCGCCGNGGGCGTTGGTGACCAGCTCGGAGACGGTGAGGCGGAGGCGCTGCGCCAGGTCGGGCCGGGAGCGGCTGGACTGGACGGCCCAGCGGCGGGCTATGGCGACGTGGTCCGGGTCGGATCCGAGCAGGATTCCCGATGTGGTGGGGGTTGGGCACAGGCGCCGTGGAAGTGCGGGAGGTCGGTGGATAGAATGCATTCGTCTCACCTCTTGGGTTTCTGCTCAGGTGGGTCTTCGCCTCGGGGTCGGTGCTTGCGGCTCCGGGGCGTTTTTCGTGCCTGGGGTTTTTGTGCATTTCGCCCTTAACCCCACAAAGGGGATGAAGGGGAAGGTGGCCGTCCCGCCGCCTCAGTGGGACGGCCTGCCCGATCGCCCCCGCACCCGGGGATTACTGCTTGTCCTACGTGGGCGGGGCGCCCCGGTTCGAAGATTTCTCGTTGTCCTGATGTCTTGAAGTCACCCTGCCTGAACAGGGAAGAGATACTCCAGCTGTGGTCGAGAACTGAATCCGAAGACATTCGTGCTATTCCTGTTTGTTGCCACCTGTGGTTTCATGTAGCCATGCCCAGTAGGACCAATGCCGCTGAACGTGCTGCCATCGTTCAATTCGGGCAAGAACTTCGCAGGCTGCGAGAATTGTCTGATATGTCGCAAAAGCAGCTTGGTGTCCAGGTGGGGACTTCAAAGCAGCAGGTAGGCGCTGTTGAGCGCGGGATTCGTAAGCCATCCAAGAGATTCGCGGAACTCGCTGACAGGGCACTTGAAGCCCACGGAGGGCTACTCAACATGTGGCCTGGAGCGAAGCGAACACAGCCGTGGTGGCTGGAGCAGTTCGTTGAACTCGAAGCGAAAGCTCGGGTTATCAGCGAGTTCCAACCCCAAGCGGTGCCTGGCCTCTTGCAAACCGAGGGCTATGCCCGAGTGATTGTCAGTTCGTCCTTCCCGCCCCTTGCCGAGGAGGAGACAGAGCGACGTCTCGAAGGGCGGCTCCAGCGGCAGCAGGTCCTGTCCCGGCCAGATCCACCGCTGGCCTTGTTCGTCCTTGATGAGGGGGCACTGCGCAGGCCTGTTGGTGGCAAGGAGGTGATGAAGGAGCAATGCCTGAAGTTGGTCGAAAAGGCTCAGCTACCACATGTGCAACTTCAGGTACTGCCGTTCGAACGGGGCGCGCACAGCGCGATGAACGGCCCTCTGGTGCTGTTGAACATGACTCACGCGGAGTCTCTCGTGTACGCGGAAGCACCTGGTTCGGGCCAAGTGATCATGGATGCTCAAGTCGTGGCAGACTGCCATCAGAGGTTTGGGGCGCTGCGCGGTTTGGCGCTCTCCCCGGCAGAAAGCCTTGACTTCATCGCATCGCTGTGAGGGGAAGAGACGTGAGGGACTGGCACAAGTCCAGCTACAGCGGCAACGAAGGCCACTGTGTGGAGGTCGCTGAGGGCGCTGTGACTGGTGTGCGTGACACGCAGAACCGGGAACTAGGCCACCTTGACGTCCCCGCCGCCGAGTGGACGGCCCTGATCAGCGCTGTGCGTTAGTCGTTAGCGGGCCAGCCGGAAGTGTTGCTGAGGTGGCTGGAGCGCTCTGACCTGCGGTGATCTTGTACTTATAGCGAGGTTGGAGCGTCGAGACTCGCTATAAGTACAAGATCACGGCGGATGAGGCGGGACCGGGGAGCCTTTCCGGTCACCGCTTCGGACCCCTGGTCGGTCTCCACCAAGCAAACGGCATGGTGAGAGGCCGGTTTCCTCGTTCTCACCCATCGGTTGATCACTCTCGGTAGGCTCCTGGGAACCCGAGAACCCCAACACCCCCCCAGGAGCCCGCATGCGCGAGATCGAGGCCAAGTACCGCGTCACCGACCTCGAAGCGCTCCTGGCCGCACTCGACACCGCCGGGGTCCCCCTCTCCGCGCCCGCCGAACAGGACGACCAGGCCTACGCCCCAGCGGGCTGGGAGTTCGGCATGCCCAGGACCGGCCACACCTTCGCCCGCCTGCGCACCCAGAACGGCCTGCACGTCTTCACCACCAAGACCCCCGTGGCCAACGCCATGGAGTGCGTGGAGCACGAGACGGCCGTCGCCGACCGGGAACAGATGCACCTGGCCCTCCTCCGGCTCGGCTACGCCCCCGCGATCCGCATCGTCAAGACCCGCCGCGTCGGCCGGGCGGGCGAGATCGCCGTGTGCGTGGACGAGCTGCACGGCGTGGGCGCGTTCCTGGAGGTCGAGCTGACGGTGGACGACGACCGCGACGGCCCGGCGGCCCAGACGGAACTCGACGCGTGGGTCCGGGGACTCGGTGCGGATCTGGAACGCACCACCGACACCTACGACCTCCTCGTCCACACCGCCTCGACGAACTGACAACCAGTCCGAGAAATCCCTTCCGGAAGGCCGGGACACGGCCCTAGGGTGCGGGCATGGGAAGCCGTATCCGTGCGATCGCCATCGACGCGATCGACTTCGAGACCGTGGCCGCGTTCTGGAGCCGTGTGCTGGACTGGCCGATCGTGGAAGAGGACGAGGACGGGGTCAGCCTCGCCCCGAACCAGGAGGCGGAGCTGAGCGTCGACGTGTTCGCCGTTCCCGAGCGCAAGACGGTCAAGAACCGCCTGCACCTGGACCTTCGCGTCACCAACGGACTGACGGTGGCCCAGGAACTGGAGAGGCTGCTGGGGCTGGGCGCGGTGAAGGTCGACGTGGGCCAGCCCGAGGACGTCAGGTGGACGGTGCTCGCCGACCCCGAGGGCAACGAGTTCTGCCTGCTGCACGGACCCGGCGAGGCCTCCTGACCCTCCGCCCCCGTGTCGGCGGGGACGCCTAACATCGCCCCATGACTACCGTGTCCCAACTGCGCAAGGCCGCTCTCGCCCTTCCGGAGGTCGAGGAGGGCACACACTCCGGCATGCTCGCGTTCTCCGTGCGCGGCAAGGGCTTCGTCTCGGTGACCGGGGACGGCTGGGTACAGCTCCGCCTACCGGACGCCGAGGTCGAGACCGCTGAGGCCGCGCATCCGACGGGGGAGCGGCTGACGCGGACGGGCACGCTCATCGGCTTCCGGCTTCCGCTGGCCGACGTCAACGGCAAGGACCTCAACGCCCTGGTCCGGGCCTCGTGGTCCTGCCGCGCCCCGAAGCAGATGGCGAAGGACCTCGCCGCCGCCGACGCGGGCACCGGGCCAGCGGACTGCGACCTTCCGGCCGCCATCGGCGGACCCGCCACCCGCGCCCTGCTCGGCGCGGGGCTGCCCACCCTCGCGCGGGTCGCCACCCGCACGGAGAAGGAGCTGTTGGCCCTGCACGGCGTCGGCCCCAAGGCCGTGCGGATCCTCAACGAACACCTGGAGCACGAGGGCATGTCGCTGCGCTGACGGCTACTCCCGGAAGGACGCTTCCTCCAGAGCCCGCGTGCATGGCATGGCGGGCTCTCGCCGTGTGCGGTCACCGTATCGGGCGGCGGGTTCCGACGCATCGCATTGACACCCAACTAGTTGGTTGGTTCTATGGTGATGCCCCCGCGTCGAGACCGGGCCCCGGGCCGTGGGGTGTATCCCGGTTCGCCTCGGCGCGGCCTGAGAGGAGTGACGACCATGGCGACACGAGGACCCGCCGCCGGGCCCGTCCGGACACGGCCTCTGGTGATCGGTGCTTCCACCATGGCACTTGTCGCCGTGCTCGGCTCGTCGATCTGGGCTTACGCCGATGACAGGAGCGATGCGGCGCCGGACCCGGCTGGCCACGCATCGGAGACCACCGAGGAGGACGGTATGGAAGTGACGGTGGACAGGAACGAAGAGGCGGACGCGCGGGCCTCCCTGGGTGAGGAGCTCGGTCTCACCCTTCCCTCCGGCTGGTACGAGGCTGACGTTCGCACCGGAGGCCACGACGGCGAACGGGTGACGGTCACGCGCTACCAGCCCACCGAGGAGGTGCGCCTCAAAGGGCCGCACCTCTCCGTCGTCAGGGGTGAGGACGGCCGCGTCGTCGGCTACACCGCCCTGGACCCGGAAGCGAACAACGACCCGCGCGACCTGCCGGACGCGGAGCAGGCCCGTCAGGCCGCCTACAGCTGGCTGGGACGGCTCGACGACGACTACCTCCAGGGCCTGACCGAGCAGTGGGTGGACCGCCATGACGAGACGGTCGTGGACGAGGACGGAAACGAGCACGTCATCCCCGGTGTCAAGGTCAAGACCCGCCATGAGGACGGTCGCTACGCGTGGGTCATCATCGGGGCCGACTCGCGGGTGGTGACCTTCGAGCGCGACATCACCTGGGACACGACGGCCCAGCGGCGCGCCACGCAGATGTGGCTGCACGACGCCTGGATCGCCGCGCTGGAGGGAAGCGGAGAACAGCCGCCCCCGCCCGCGGCCCTGGTCGACCGCACCGCGTGAGCGGATCGGACGGGCGGCGGGCCTGAGGCTCATGCCCACCGGAACCGCTGACCGCCGCCCCCGATCATGCGGCTCCGTCCGTACCGGCCTCCGGTGCGGACGGAGCCGTGTGCGTGGCGCTTCGGACGAACTCGACGATGTGATCCCGCAGGCGTTCCTGGGACTCGTCTTCGTGGGCGTCCGGGCCCACGATCAGTCGGGCGAGCTGGGGCGTGATCTGCGGCCACGCGGCCAGACCGATGAGGCTCAGCAGCAGGTGCCGCGTGTCGAGCGTGAGCGGTGTGCCGAGCTGCTGCGCGAGGGAGGAGAGCTTGGCCTCGTAGGGGGCCTTCCGTTTCTCCTCGTTCGGAAGTGGCTGTTCGCCGTAGTGCAGGGCCTCCCACAGCAGGAGCCTGAGCAGTTCGGGTTTGGCCCTGTGGTAGTCGAACACACGAGCCACGTAGGCGGCCGGGTCCGTGTCCCCGTCGAGGGCCACGACCTGGGACAGTTCGTCCAGCGCGTCGCTCACCACGTGCTGGAAGAGATGTTCCTTGTCACCGAAGTTCGCGTAGAGCCGCTGTTTGTTGACCCCGGCCAGTTCGGCGATGCGGTCCACGCGCGCGCCCGCGATCCCGTATGCGGCGAATTCCGTCCGGGCGGCGTTGAGCAGGAGTGCGCGAGTTGTTTCCGTTCTCTTCGTCATGACGACATGATAGTGCAATACCAACTGGTTGGTTGCACTGAGTGGCACAATGATTCCATATTGTAATATGTGAGGTAAGATACATGGCCGGATCCGGACTCGGGAAAGCCCATTTCCATCTTGGCAACCAACTGGTTGGTCACAATAGTGAAAGCATGGCACCGATAAAAACCGAGGGCGTCACGAGCGGCGCTCCTCCTGCTACGCGCATGTCGTTTGTGATGACCGTCGCTGCGCTTTCCTTGGCGGGAATGATGGTGGTCGGGCAGCTCTACACCGTCATTCCGCTCTTCGCCCTCATGGCCGCCGACTGGGGGAGCGGCTCCAGCGCGGTCGCGTGGACGGCCACCGCATTCGCGACCGCCTACGCCGTCGGTTTCCTGTTCGCCGGACCGGCCGCCGACCGGTTCGGGCCCCGCCGCACGATCGTCGCGGGTCTCACGGTCACCGCCATGGTCACCGCCCTGGTTCCCCTGGCCTCGTCACTGGGGGCGGCGCTCGTCCTGCGCGCGGTCCAGGGGCTCGTGGCCGCGGCCTTCGCCCCCTCCGCCTTCGCCTACATCGCCTCCCGCGTCGACCCGAACCGTCGTGTCACCGCCATCACCTGGCTGACCAGCTCCTTCCTCGCCGCGGCGGTCCTGGGGCAGTTCGCGGCACAGGCCATCGGGCAGGCGGCCGGCTGGGAAACGGTCTTCTTCGTCAGCGGTGTCGCGCTCGCCCTGGGCGCGGTCGGACTGTGGCTGGTCCTGCGTGCGGACGGGGCCGTCGGGAAGACGACGGTGGCCGACGCCTTCGCCGCCATGGCCGGACTCCTGGGCAACGGGCGGCTCCTGCTGCTGTACGGGGTCACGCTGACGGTCCTCACGGGCTTCGTGGGTGTCTACAGCGGTTTGCAGGTGGCGGGGCCCCCGTCGCTCGCCGGAGACGCCGGCGCCCTGCTGGCCCTACGCGCCAGCGCCCTCCCGGCGATGCTGGCCATCCCGCTGCTGACCCCCTGGTTGGCGCGGATCGGACCGGAGCGACGGGTCGCCCTCTCGCTCGGCGCCGCGGCCCTGCTGCTGCTCGTCTGCGCGTTCCTCACCGGGGGTGTGGCCATCGGGGCGTGCCTCTTCGTCTTCGTCGCCGGTATCGCGGTGGCGGCCCCCGGGCTCGTCCAGGCCATCGGTGCGAGGGCGGGTGCCGCGCGCGGCAGTGCCGTCGCGCTCTACACCTTCTTCCTCTTCGTCGGTGCCGGGCTCGGCCCGCAACTGGCCACCCTGATCGCCGGATTCGGCTTCCCCGCGGTGTCGGTCGCCGCCGCCGCGATCCTGGCCGTCGGGGCGTTGCTGGCCCTGGGGCTGATGGTCCGTTCCAAGGACGCGCGCCAGCTCTGAGAAGGGAACCGGTCGCGGTCAGCGCCCCTGTGCGCGACCGGTTTCGAACGCCCCCGCCACTCCTTCTCCTTTCTGGAAAATCCAGGACCTACGAGTTTCCCCAAGGCTCTTGTCCTGTCGTTTTCCGGTTGAGATCACTTCCTTTCTTCTGCTGTCCTCTCCGTGTGTGGAGAGTGGCGGAAAACCTGAATGAATTCCCATCCAAGAAAGGTTCTTTCGATGTCCAGCCAGGTTGCTTCTTCCTACTGTGTCGTGGGAGATCGGTTCGCCGGATTCGCGGTGCACGATCGGGTCCGGACCCTCAGTGCGTTCCTGGGTGAGCTCAGGGCCGGGGCCTACGACGACGTCCCGGGCCCGATGGCCCTCAGCGGAGGGCAGGGCATCGGTGGATACGAGTGGGACCACATACGCGTCGTGCTCAGACGCCGCGGCCTGGAGGACCGCATCCTCCTCCAGGAGCACCCGCCCGCTCTCGCCAGGAGGGCCGAGGCGCACAAGCACCGCGAGGAGAACGTGCTGATCGCCGACCTCGGGCGCCACGACGACCAAATCTTCCACGCCGCCCTGCGCCTGCACCAGAACAACGAGTTCCTGCTCGACCACCAGACCGGCCAACACACCCAGGGCATGGTCGTGGTCGAGGCGGCGCGCCAGATGTTCCTCGCCGTCACCGAGCGGTACTACACGCACCGCTGGCCCGAGCGTCACTACTACTTCGTCATCAACTCCCTGGCGACCACGTTCGAGAACTTCCTCTTTCCGGTCGACGCGCGCATCCGGTACCTCATCCAGTCCGCCGACCTGTCCGACCCCGGACGGTTGGAGTTCACCGCGCGTGTGGACATCGAGCAGGGCGGCCGTCGCTCGGCGCGTTGCGAGGTCGCCTTCACCGCCTTCGACGCGACCGTGCTGAAGGCGGTCGAGCACCGCCGTGCCGAACGGGCCCTCGACCACGTGCTGGCGCACACCTCCGCGCGGCACGACGAGCACGCCACCGCGTTCTCAGGCTGAGACCTCCCATGCGCCACACCTTTGGATCGTCCGGTCCGCAGCCATCCACCACACAGGGAGGAGACACCGTGTTGGAGAGCCGAACACGGTACAGACCCCGCTACGGGGCCTTCTTCGACGTCGACGAGACCCTGGTCTCGGACAAGAGCATGTTCAGTTTCCTGGCCTTCTACCTGAGCGAACGCGGTGAGTCGCCGTCGGTCTACGACCGGCTTACGGGCGAACTGCGCGGGCGGGCACGGCGGGGCGCCCCCCGTGAGGCCGTCAACCGCGCCTACTACCGCCTCTACCAGGGGGAGCCCCGGGACAGGGTCGCCGCGAGCGGCAGGCGCTGGTTCTCCGAGCGGATGCGTGACCCGGGCTTCCTGCACGCCTCCACCGTGGGCGAACTCGACCGCCACCGCGCCGCCGGCGCGGACATCGTCCTCCTCTCGGGCTCCTTCTTCGCCTGCCTGGATCCGGTCGCCGAGGCACTCGGGGCGACCGCGGCGCTGGGAAGCGAGCCGGTGGTGCGTGGTGGTCTGTTCACCGGTGAGGTCGCACGCACCATGATCGGCCCGGCCAAGGGGGAGGCAGCCGTGGAGTTCGCCGCATCCCGGGGGCTCTCCCTGCCGGACAGCCACGGCTACGGAGACCACATCAGCGACCTCGCGCTGTTGGAGGCCGTCGGGCACCCGCACGTCGTCGGTGCCGACCCGGACCTTCGAACGCACGCGGTCGTGCGTGGATGGCCCGTGCTGGAGACGTCCCCGGCGTCGCGCCCGTACACCGGCGCACCATCCGTGCGCGTTTCCCTCCACCACGGAGACGGGTGCTGCTGCGGCTGCGCGCTCGCGCACTGGTCAACGGGAACCGAGACCCACGCCGCCCCGGACTCCGCCGGGCGGCCCACACCGACGGGAGTTTGATGATGGTACAGACGAGGCGCAGGTCCGACACCGGGGTCCGTTCGGCACGCATGGGTACGGGACTGCTCTGTCCGCAGACCCTGGTGCTGGGCGGCATGGCCGCCTGGTTGAGCCTGATCATGCTCAACAACATCGTCGACAGTGGAACCAACATCGCCCTCATCGGGCAGGTCCTGACGATGGAGGGGCTCGTCGACGATCCGGTCCGCGGCAACGGGCTCGTGGGCCGGGCACTCCCCGAGAGCCTGGCCGCCCCCGCGCTCTACGCGGTCATCGCCTACCAGCTGCTCAGCGTGGTGCTGTTGTGGACGGCGACCGTGGCGCACGTGCGTCTGTTCTTCGGTCGCGGGGACGGCACCCGCGCGACCCTCCTGGGCAACATCGCGCTCTGCTCCCTGGCGGGTCTGGCTCTGATGTTCCTCGTGGGCGGATTGTGGTTCGGGTACTGGATCGCGATCCCCGCGGTCCAGCAGGTGCACTTCACCCTGCTCATCATCTCCATCGGCGCGATGGTCCTGGTCAATCTGCCCCGCGCCGACCCTTCTCCCGGCGACACGGCCTGACAGGGAGGGTGCGGACGGGCCGCCGTCCGGCCCGTCCGCACCCGACACCGCCGTCCGCACCGAGCAGACTCGATCCAATAGGAGAGCACATGGAACACACCAGCACCCCCGAACCCAGACCGGTCGGAGTGATCGGCACCGGCTCCCACCTGCCCCGGCGGGAGGTCGGCAACACCGAGGTGGGCGCCCCGGCGGGGGTCGACGACGAGTGGATCGTCCGTAAGACCGGCATCCGGAGTCGTAGATGGGCCGAGACCGGGGAGGCGACGTCCGACCTGGCCGCGAAGGCGGGGCGCGCGGCGCTGGAACGGGCAGGGGTCAGCCCGGCCGACCTGTCCTTCGTCGTCGTCGCCACCTCCACCCCGGACTCTCCCCAGCCGCCCTCGGCGACCGCCGTCGCCGAGAGGATCGGGGCCGACCCGGACACGGCGGCCTTCGACCTCAACGCGGTGTGCAGCGGGTTCGTCTACGCGCTGTCGGTGGTGCAGCGCGCGCTCGGCGCGTCACCAGGGGGCGGTTACGCCCTGGTGATCGGAGCGGACGTGTACTCCCGGATACTCGATCCGACCGACCGCCGGACGGTGGTGCTGTTCGGTGACGGAGCGGGCGCGGTGGTGCTCGGCCCGGTGCCTCGGGGACGGGGGATGATCGCCACCAAGCTCAGCAGTTCGGGGGTGCACCGCGACCTCATCCGTGTCCCGGCGGGCGGGAGTCGCCTTCCGGCCAGTGAGGAGACCCTCGCCAACGGAGAGCACTACTTCAAGATGGACGGTCGCGGTGTACGCGACTTCGTCAGCGAGTACGTCCCACCCGCCGTACGCGCGTTCCTCAAGGACACCGGTGTGCCGGAGGCCGACATCTCCCACCTGGTCCCGCACCAGGCCAACGGGCACATGATCGAGGGGCTGGCGCGGGATCTGGGTCTGGTCGCGGCGCGGGTGCACACGACCGTGCACGAGTACGGCAACACGGGGGCCGCCTCCATCCCCATCACCTTGGACGCGGCCGCGCGCTCGGGTGACGTGCGCTCTGGTGACATGCTCCTGCTGGCCGGGTTCGGCGGTGGGATGGCCAGTGGGTTCGCGCTCATGCGTTGGTGAGCGTCCCGACGCCGTTCCCGCGAACCCGGGAGGGCCCGGACCCTTCCCCGACCCACCGCTGGAGGGACCGGCGGCACCCGCCCCCGCGTACGACGAGGGCCGCCGCGGGGACCCCATCCTCCCCGCGACGGCCGTGCGCGTTGCCAGCGCTCCCGCTACTCCTTGGGGCGCTGGTCGATGATGCGGCGGAACTTGCCCACCGAGCGCTCGATCTGCTCGGGGTCGACCACGTCGACGGTCACGCTCACGCCCACCCTGTCCTTGACCGTGGCCACGATCTCCTTGCTCAGGGCCACCCGCCGCTCGGCGGTGCAGTCCGGGGCGGCCTCGATGCGCACCGCCATGCGGTCCAGGCGCCCCTCCTTGGTCAGCACCAGCTGGAAGTGCGGGGCCAGCCCGTCCAGACCCAGCACGATCTCCTCGATCTGGGTCGGGAACACGTTGACGCCGCGCAGGATGATCATGTCGTCGCTGCGCCCGGTCACCTTGTCCATCCGCCGCATGGGCCGGGCGGTGCCCGGGCGCAGCGTGGTCAGGTCGCGGGTGCGGTAGCGGATCACCGGCATGGCCTGCTTGGTCAGCGAGGTGAAGACCAGCTCGCCGTTCTCCCCGTCGGGCAGCACGTCCTGGGTGACGGGGTCGAGCACCTCGGGGTAGAAGTGGTCCTCCCACACGTGCAGGCCGTCCTTGGTCTCCACGCACTCGTTGGCCACACCCGGGCCCATGACCTCCGACAGGCCGTAGATGTCCACGGCGTGGATGTCGAAGCGCTCCTCGATCTCGCCGCGCATCTTCTCGGTCCAGGGCTCGGCACCGAAGACCCCGATCCTGAGCGAGGTGCTACGCGGGTCGATTCCCTGATGCTCGAACTCGTCCAGGAGTGTCAGCATGTAGCTGGGGGTGACCATGATGATGTCGGGTTCGAAGTCCTGGATGAGTTGGACCTGCTTGGCGGTCTGTCCGCCGGAGGCCGGGATGACCGTGCAGCCGAGCCTTTCGGCGCCGTAGTGGGCGCCCAGGCCGCCGGTGAAGAGTCCGTAGCCGTAGGACACGTGCACCTTGTGTCCGGGGCGTCCGCCCGCGGCGCGGATGGAGCGGGCCACGACCTCGGCCCAGGTGTCGATGTCCTCGCGGGTATAGCCCACGACGGTGGGGCGGCCCGTGGTTCCGCTGGAGGCGTGGACGCGGCTGACCCGCTCCTGGGGGACGGCGAACATCCCGAAGGGGTAGTTGTCGCGCAGGTCGGCCTTGGTGGTGTGCGGGAAGTGGCGCAGGTCCTCCAGCTCCCGGAGGTCCTCGGGCCGCACACCGGCCTCGTCGAACTTGCGCCGGTACAGGGGCACGTTGGCGTAGGCGTGCTCCAGGGTCCAACGAAGGCGCTTGAGCTGTAGGGCGCGCAGTTCGTCGACACTCATGCGCTCGGCCGGGTCCAGGAGCTCGGGAGCGGGCGCCTGTCCCAGGCGGGCGGCGGCCGACCGCGTGGTGGTGTCGTGGCTTGCCATGGGCCTCTCCGTGTACTGTGCGCGCGACCCGCCGAACGCGGAGGGCGCCCGGTGGGGTGGGCGGGTGTGCGCGAGCTTGTGTCGGCACGGTCCGTCACGGGGCGGACCGACTTGCTTACTGACCGAACGTTCGGTTACTAATGCATTAACGCAGTCTCCGGGCAGCCCTGTCAAGGAGAGAGTGTTGACGAGTTCACAGGCGACGGTGGCGACGACCACCGTCTTTACCACGGGAGGCCGCACGTGAGCGAGGTCTACTTGGTCGACGGGGTGCGAACCCCCCAGGGCCGCTACGGCGGCGCCCTGGCCGCAGTCCGCCCCGACGATCTGGCCGCCACGGTCGTGGCCGAGGCGGTCCGCCGCTCGGGTGTGCCCGGTGAGGTCGTGGACGAGGTCATCCTGGGCGCCGCCAACCAGGCCGGTGAGGACAACCGCAACGTGGCCCGCATGGCGGCGCTGCTGGCCGGGCTCGACCCCAGCGTTCCCGGCTACACCGTGAACCGGCTGTGCGCCAGCGGCCTGACCGCCGTCGCCTCCGCCGCGCAGGCCATCCGCGCGGGCGAGGCCGACGTGGTGGTCGCGGGCGGCGTGGAGTCGATGACCCGCGCCCCCTGGGTAATGGCCAAGCCCGGAACCCCCTGGGCCAAGCCGGGCGAGGTCGCCGACACCTCCCTGGGCTGGCGCTTCACCAACCCGCGCTTCGCGTCGGCCGACGCCGAGGCGCCCGCGGACGCCTCCCCGGAGGAGTTGCGCTACACCCTGTCCATGGGCGAGACGGCCGAGGAGGTCGCGGCCCTGGAGGGGCTCACCCGCGAGGAGTGCGACGCCTTCGCGCTGCGCAGCCACGAGCGCGCGGTCGCCGCCGCCGAGGCGGGCCGCTTCGACGCCGAGACCGTCCCGGTCACCGTGCACGGCCGCAAGGGCCAGACCAGCGAGGTCACCACCGACGAGGGCCCGCGTCCCGGTTCCAGCATGGAGAGCCTGGCCAGGCTGCGCCCGGTCTTCCGTGAGGGCGGCATCGTCACGGCGGGAAACTCCTCCTCCCTGTCCGACGGCGCCTCCGCCCTGGTGCTGGCCGGTGCCGAGGCCGTGCGCCGCCACGGCCTGACCCCGCGCGCCCGCGTGGTCGCCTCCGCGTCGGCCGGTGTGGCCCCGCAGGTCATGGGTCTGGGACCGGTCCCGGCCACCCGCAAGGTGCTCGACCGAGCCGGGTGGGACCTGGACGGAGTCGGCTCCGTGGAGCTCAACGAGGCCTTCGCCGCCCAGTCCCTGGCCGTGATGCGCCAGCTCAAGCTGGACGAGGGACGCGTCAACGCCGACGGCGGCGCCATCGCGCTGGGCCACCCGCTGGGCAGCTCCGGTGCCCGCATCCTGGTCACCCTGCTCAACCGCATGGAGCGCGAGGAGTCCGCCCGCGGCCTGGCCACCCTGTGCGTGGGCGTGGGCCAGGGCGTCGCACTGCTGGTGGAGCGCCCGTGACCGAGCAGCAGAGGACCCAGGGCCAGAACAGCGAAGAGTTCACCACCCTGAACGTCGACTGGCGCGAGGACCGCGTGGTGGTGGAACTGCACCGCCCCGAGGCCCGCAACGCCATCAACGGCCGGATGATCGCCGAACTGCACCGGGTGTGCGAGCGGATCGAGGCCGACCCCAGGCCCCTGCTCCTGACCGGGCACGGCACCGTGTTCGCGGGCGGAGCCGACATCTCCGAGCTGCGTGCGCGCGGCCGTGAGGAGGCGATGGCCGGGATCAACAGCCGCCTGTTCGAGCGTATGCACCGCCTCCAGGCGCCCACCGTGGCGGCCGTGGACGGCTACGCGCTGGGCGGCGGCGCCGAGCTGTCCTACGCCTGCGACATCCGCGTCGCCACCCCCACCGCCGTGTTCGCCCAGCCCGAGCCGGGCCTGGGCATCATCGCGGGGGCGGGCGCGTGCTGGCGCCTGCGGGAGCTGGTCGGCGCCTCGGTCGCCAAGCAGGTGCTGCTGGGCGGCTACCGCCTGGACGCCGAGGCCGCGCTGCGCCACGGCCTGGTGGCCGAGATCGTGCCCTCCGGGGAGCTGCGCGAGCGCGCCCACGCCCTGCTCGACCGCATGGCCGCCTCCTCGGCGCTGGCCCTGCGCATGACCAAGATGGTCCTGGACGCCGACGGGCCCCACCCGCTGGCCGACGACCTGACGCAGGCGGTGCTGTTCGAGAGCGCCGACAAGCACGACCGGATGACCCGTTTCCTGGAGAGGAAGAAGCGTTGAGCACCACCGAGCGGGGGGACGCCACGCAGGGCGTTCCCGCCACCGTCGCCGTGATCGGCGGTGGCACCATGGGCGCCGGGATCGTCCAGCAGTTCCTCACCAGCGGCGCCGACGTGGTGCTGGTCGAGGCCACCGCCGACGCCGCCGAGGCCGGACGCGCCCGTGTGGCGGCCGGGCTGGACAAGGCCCGCCAGCGCGGCAAGATCGACGCCGAGCCCGCCTCCTACCTGGAGCGGCTGCGCACGGTCACCGACGCCGCCGACATCCCCGCCGGAGCCGGGCTGGTCGTGGAGGCCGTGCCCGAGAAGCCCGAGCTGAAGATCGCCGTGCTCACCGCGGCGGAGGCCGCGGTCGGCGAGGACACGGTCCTGGCCTCCAACACCAGTTCGCTGTCGGTCACCGAGCTGGCCGCCGCGCTCAAGCGCCCCCAGCGCTTCCTGGGCACCCACTTCTTCAACCCGGTCCCGGCCTCCAAACTCGTGGAGATCGTGGTCGCGCCCGAGACCGACGAGGGCGTCCTGGCCTCGGTGCGCGGCTGGGTCGGCGCCCTGGGCAAGACCGAGGTCGTGGTCCGCGACGCGCCGGGGTTCGCCACCAGCCGCCTGGGCGTCATGCTGGGCCTGGAGGCCATCCGCATGGTGGAGGAGGGCGTGGCCTCGCCCGCCGACATCGACACCGCCATGGAGCTGGGGTACCGCCACCCCATGGGCCCGCTGCGCCTGACCGACCTGGTCGGCCTCGACGTGCGCCTGGCCATCGCCGAGTACCTGGCCGCCGAACTGGGGGACCGGTTCGCCCCACCGGAGCTGCTGCGCCGTATGGTCGCCGAGGGAAGGCTCGGCCGCAAGAGCGGCCAGGGCTTCCACACCTGGGATGAGGGAGTGAAGCGTTGAGCGAGGACACGGCGGCCGAGCAGGTGAAGGCGGCGGAGTTCGAGGAGGCCGACGGGCTGGCCACGGTGCGGCTGCACACGCCCGCCCTGACCCGGCGGGTCAAGGAGGAGCTGCTGGCGGCGCTGCGGCGGGCGGCGGAGTCCACCACCGCCCGCGCGGTGCTGCTGCTGGGTTCGGCCAAGGCCTTCTGCGTGGGCCAGGACCTGGCCGAGCACGCGCGGACCCTCGAGGAGCGGCCCCAGGACGCGCTGGACACCGTGCGCGAGCACTACAACCGCATCGTGCTGGCGCTGGAGGACGTCCAGGTGCCGGTCGTGGTCGGCATCGGCGGCGCCTGCGTGGGCGCGGGACTGGGCTTCGCCCTGGCCGGGGACGTGCGCGTCGCGGCCCGCCGCGCCAAGTTCGGCACCGCCTTCACCGGCATCGGCCTGGCCTCGGACTCGGGGCTGGCCTCCCGCCTGGTGGCCTCGCTGGGCCAGGCGCGGGCCATGGAGATGATGCTGCTGGGCACGGTCGTGGGCGCCGAGCGCGCCCTGGAGCTGGGCCTGGTCACCGAGGTCGTGGACGACGACGCCTGGGAGTCGCGCGCCAGGGAGGTGGCCGTCGGCCTGGCCTCGGGCCCCACCAGCGCGTTCGTGGCGGCCAAGCGCGAGGTGCGTTCGGCGGCCACCGGCGGGCGCGAGCTGCCCGAGCTGCTGGAGGAGGAGGCCGACCTCCAGAACCAGCTGGGGCAGACCGGGGACCACCTCGGAGCGGTCCGCGCGTTCCTCAACAAGGAGAAGCCGACCTTCGGCGGGAGCTGAGCTGGCACTTCCCCCGCCCGGTGGACTTGCCCGGGCGGGGAAATCCGGGGATACTAATTACTGACCGAACGTTCGGTTATGAATGAGGTGAGAAACCAGTGAGCACCGAGACGGCCCAGGAAGCGCCCCCTGGTACCGACCTGGACTTCCAGGCCGAGTTCGACGCCAGGATCGCCGCCGACCAGCGCGTCGAGCCGCGCGACTGGATGCCCGAGGGCTACCGCAAGACGCTCGTGCGCCAGGTCTCCCAGCACGCGCACTCGGAGATCATCGGCATGCAGCCCGAGGGCGACTGGATCGCCTCCGCGCCCAGCCTGCGCCGCAAGGCCATCCTGCTGGCCAAGGTCCAGGACGAGGCCGGGCACGGGCTGTACCTGTACGCCGCCGCCGAGACCCTCGGCGTGGACCGCGCCGACCTGACCGAGCGCCTCATCGAGGGCCGCCAGAAGTACTCCTCGATCTTCAACTACCCGTCGCTGACCTTCGCCGACGTCGGCGTCATCGGCTGGCTCGTGGACGGCGCCGCGATCTGCAACCAGGTCCCGCTGTGCCGCAGCTCCTTCGGTCCCTACGCCCGCGCCATGGTGCGCATCTGCAAGGAGGAGTCCTTCCACCAGCGCCAGGGCTACGAGCTGCTCATGCGCATGATGGAGGGCACCGAGGGCCAGCGGAGGATGGTCCAGGACGCCGTGGACCGCTGGTGGTGGCCGTCGCTGATGATGTTCGGCCCGCCCGACGCCGACTCGCCCAACACCCAGCAGTCGATGGCCTGGCGCATCAAGCGCGACACCAACGACGACCTGCGCCAGAAGTTCGTCGACATGACCGTCCCCCAGGCCGAGAAGCTCGGCGTCACCCTGCCCGACCCCGAGCTGGTCTGGAACGAGGAGCGCGGCCAGTACGACTTCGGCGAGCCCGACTGGGTGGAGTTCAAGCAGGTCATCTCCGGCGCCGGGCCCAAGAACGCCGAGCGCGTCCAGCGCCGCCGGGCCGCACACGAGAAGGGCGCGTGGGTCCGCGAGGCCGCCACCGCCTACGCCGACAAGCACAGCGCCAGGGAGGCCGTGGCATGAGCAACGACACCAACGCCGGTTCCGGACCGGCCCGCCCCGAGTGGCCGCTCTACGAGGTCTTCGTGCGCGGCAAGCGCGGCCTGAACCACGTCCACGTGGGCTCCCTGCACGCCCCCGACGACACGATGGCCCTGCACAACGCCCGCAACCTCTACACCCGCCGCAACGAGGGCGTGAGCATCTGGGTGGTGCGCGCCGAGCACATCGCCGCCTCCAGTCCCGACGAGAAGGACCCCTACTTCGCGCCCAGCGGTGACAAGGTCTACCGCCACCCGACCTTCTACCCCATCCCCGAGGACGTCCCGCACATCTAGGGCATCTGGGGCACGATCACCGGGAACACGAGGGACAAAGGAAACAACCATGAGCGGCGACCACATCTACTCGGCCCTGAGCGAGGAGCACGGCGGCGACACCCGCTGGGCCTTCGGCACCGGCTTCACCGACGCCCTGGCCGGGGTGGACACCACCCTGCCCGAGGGGGTGGACGGCCAGGACCTGGCGCTGTACTGCCAGATGCTCGGCGACGACGCGCTCGTCCAGGCCCAGCGCCTCATCCACTGGGTGACCGACGCACCCGAGCTGGAGGAGGAGGTCGCGCTGGCCAACATCGCCCTGGACCTGCTCGGCCAGGCCCGCCTGCTGCTGGCCCGCGCGGGCCAGGCCGACGGCACCGGACGCGACGAGGACGCCTTCGCCTACCGGCGCGGCCCCTCCGAGTTCCGCAACGTCCACCTGGCCGAGGCGCCCCGGGGCGACTTCGCCCGTGCCGTCCTGACCCTGCTGGTGCTCTCCAGCGCGCGCCTGGCCGTGTTCGCCCGCCTGGCCGACAGCCGCGACCCCGTGCTCGCGGCCGTGGCCGCCAAGGCGGTCAACGAGCTGGCCTACCACCGCGAGTACGCGGTCTCCTGGGCCCTGCGCCTGGGCGACGGCACCCCCTACTCCCGCGAACGCATGGTCGCCGCCGTCGCCGACGTGTGGCCGCTCACCGGCGAGCCGTTCGCCACCCACCCCGTCGAGGCCCGCATGGCCGAGCAGGGCGTGGGCGTGGACCCGGCCACCGTGCGCGAGGAGGTGCACGCCGTCCTGACCCAGGTGCTCACCACCGCCACCCTGGACGCCCCCGCGCCCTTCCCCGAGTCGGTCGTGGCCGGACGCGAGGGCGCGCACACCGCCGAACTCGCCCCCCTGCTGGAGGAGCTCCAGCAGGTGGCACGCCAGCACCCGGAGGCGACATGGTAACCACCACGCGGGAACGGGACCGCGCACGCGCCGAGGCGGCCGCCTCGGCGGTCACCGACCCCGAACTCCCCATGCTCACCCTCGCCGACCTGGGCATCCTGCGCGGGGTGGAGATCGAGGGAGACGGCACCGTCGCGGTGTGGATCACCCCCACCTACTCGGGGTGCCCGGCCCTGACTGAGATGCGCGCGGACGTGGACCGCGCCGTGCGCGCGGCCGGGTTCGAGCGGGTGGAGGTGCGCACCGAGCTGTCCCCGCCCTGGACCACCGACTGGATCAGCGACGAGGGCAGGCGCAAGCTCGCCGAGCACGGCATCTCCCCGCCGGGGAGCGCGCCCCCGCGCGCGTCCGGTCCCGTCCCGCTGACCCTGCTGCCCACCCGGACCGTCCCGCGCTGCCCGCTGTGCGGGTCGGAGCGGACCGAGGAGCTCTCGCGCTTCGGCGCGACCTCCTGCAAGTCCCTGCACCGCTGCCAGTCCTGCCTCGAACCGTTCGAGCACGTCAAGGAGATCTAGGAGATCTGACCGTGACCACACCCGTCACCGAGACCGCGCCCGGGGCCGCGCGCCGCCGAGGCGCGTTCCACCGGCTGCGCGTGGCCGCCGTCGAGCGCCTGTGCGACGACGCCGTCGCCGTCACCTTCGACGTGCCCGACCACCTGGCCGAGGAGTACGCCTTCGCCCCCGGGCAGTCGCTGACCCTGCGCCGTGAGGTGGAGGGCGTGGAGGAGCGGCGCAGCTACTCCGTGTGCGCCCCCGTCGGCCAGTCGCCCCGCGTGGGCGTGCGCCTGGTCTCCGGCGGCCTGTTCTCCAGCTGGCTGGTCAACGAGGTCCGGCCGGGGGACGAGATCGAGGTGGGCGCGCCCACCGGCCGGTTCGTCCCCGACCTGGGCACGGCCGCCCGCCACGTGATGGTCGCCGCGGGATCGGGGATCACCCCGGTGCTGTCCATGGCCTCCTCACTGCTGCGCCGCACCGACTCCCACGTCACCCTGCTCTACGGCAACCGCCGCAGCGACACGGTGATGTTCGCCGACGAGATCGCCGACCTCAAGGACGCCTTCGGGGCGCGCTTCGAGCTGGTGCACGTGCTCTCCCGTGAGCCGCGTGAGGCGGAGCTGTTCACCGGACGCCTGGACGGCGCCAAGATGGAGGCGCTGCTGGACACGGTCGTGGCCGCCGACGCCGTCGACCACTGGTGGCTGTGCGGGCCGTACGGCATGGTCACCGACGCCCAGGAGGTGCTGGCCCGCCGGGGCGTGCCCGGGGAGCGGGTGCACCAGGAGCTGTTCTTCGTGGAGGGCGCCGAACCGCCGCCGCAGGCGCGCCACGAGGAGCCCGAGGTGGAGGGGCCCTCCAGTGAGGTCACCGTGGTCCTGGACGGGCGCACCACCACGCTGACGCTGCCGCGCGGGGTGCCCGTGCTGGACTCGGCGCAGCGCTACCGGCCCGACGTGCCCTTCGCCTGCAAGGGCGGGGTGTGCGGCACGTGCCGGGTGAAGGTGTGCGAGGGCGAGGTGCGGATGCGGCGCAACTACGCGCTCACCGACGCCGAGGTGAAGGCGGGGTACGCGCTGTCGTGCCAGGCGCTGCCCGAGACCGACGCCGTGACCGTGGACTTCGACTCATGAGCGGGCGCAACGAGGCCGCGTGGCGGATGTTCGAGGCCGACCGGGCGTCCAAGAACCTGGGGATGCGCCTGGTGGAGGCCACCGACGGGCTGGCGGTCGTGGAGATGACCGTGGGGCCGTTGATGGTCAACGGGCACGGCATCGCCCACGGCGGGTTCGTGTTCACCCTGGCCGACACCGCGTTCGCGTGCGCGTGCAACGTGGACGGGCGGGGGGTGACGGTGGCCTCGGGGGCGGACGTGACCTTCGTGGCCGCGGCCCACGAGGGCGACGTGCTGGTCGCCACCGCCCGGGAGAGGACCGTGTTCGGCCGCAGCGGCCTGTACGACGTCACGGTGCACCGGGGCGAGGACGTCGTCGCCGAGTTCCGGGGCCGCAGCCGCACGCTTCCCCGGCGCGCCTAGCGAAGGGCCGAACGGGGAGCGGGCCTGGTGAACGCGGGCCGGGGGCGTCTTCGACGGCCCCGGCCCGCGGTGTGTGTGGTGAGACCTGGATGTCCACAACCGGCCATGTGGGTTTGGGGGGAGGTCAGCGCATATGCGTGTCTTGAGGGAGAAAAGCGAACCTTGTGGCTTATGTGGACACATGGATAGTTTTTTCCTGTTCATGTCCTGAGCCCGCTCATGAGGCAGGCTTCGAACTAGACAGGCATCCCCCTCATGCGTCGTTCCCTGACCCGTTCGATGGCGGTCGTGGCCGCCCCGGCACTGGTTCTGCCACTGCTCCTCCCGACACAGGCGCTCGCCGACGACAACCGTCCTCCCGACAGGCCCGACACCTCCACGCTCACAGCACGGGGTGAGGCCTGCTCCACTGACAGAGACGCCCCCACACTCCTCAACGACACCGAGCTCACCCTGAGCGGGATCTTCGTCGATCCCGACGCCGAGACGGTGGCACAGGACGTCAAGGGCCAGTTCGAATGGGGGCTGGACGGTGCCGACCAACCCCTCGGTACAGCCGATTCCCTCTCCCTCTGGCAGCACCCGGGTAGGGATCCCAGTCCCCGTTCGGTCACCGTACGAGACCTTCCGGAGGAGGTCCTCATCGGGTACCGCGCGCGCGGCCATGACGGCCAGGCCTGGGGTGAGTGGTCCGACCGGTGCTGGATCGAGGTCAGCACCAGCAGACCCGAGGCGCCGCCGCAGGTCACCTCCGAGGACTATCCCGACGACGACCGCTTCCACGGCTCTCCGCTCCAGCCGGGTGACTTCGCCTTCACCAGCAACGGGGTGGAGGACGTGGTGGCCTATTACTACAGCACCGGTAGCAACACCTCGTGCACCAACCGGGTGGGCCTCGACGAGCCGGGCGGATCGGTCACCGTCTCGATCACGCCGCGAAACGACGGCCCCCAGCGGATCTATGCCAGGAGTGTCGACGCCTACGGAAACTCCTCGTCCTGCCAGTCGGTGTACTCCTTCCTGGTCGCACCGCTGGCCGATCCCGTCGCCTACTTCCCCCTGAACGAGGGGGAGGGGACGAGCGCATCGGACGTGATGGAGCGGGACCGCGCCGCTACGGGAACCGGCGACATCGGTTGGGCCCGGGGCCGTGTGGGAGAACACCGGAACGGCAGCTACCGGCTGGAGGGAACGGCCGCGGACACCGCGGACGGACACCTGCGCACAGAAGCGGCGGTCGTCGACACCTCCGCCGCGTTCACCGTGTCTGCGTGGGTCCGCCTGGACGGGACCGGGACCGACGCCGTGGCCCTCTCCCAGGACGGCGAGCACCTCAGCGGTTTCCAACTCGGCTACGACGCCTCCGAGGAGGCCTGGGTGTTCCAGCAGGCCTCCCAGGACACCCCCGAAAGCGGGTTCGACCACCGTGTGGTCTCGACCGCCCCCGCCCCGGCGGGCGTGTGGACCCAGCTGATCGGGCAGTACGACCCGGCCGCCGGGGAGATCGCCCTCTACGTGGACGGCGTCCGTCAGGGAAGCGCCGACCGCGACTCGTCATGGAAGGCCGAGGGGCCGCTCGTCATCGGCGGGGGCCAGGACCAGGGCGCCTTCGCGCAGGGATGGCCGGGCGCGGTCGACGACGTGAAGGTGTGGAGCCGCCTCCTCATCGACGAGGACTCGCACCTCACCTCGACCGGCAGGTCCGAGGTGTGGGAGACCGCCAACCAGCCCCTCGCCCTGGAGGGGCGGTGGCGGCTGGACGAGAGCGCCGGTGAAGCCGCCGTGGACGCCTCCGACCACGGTCTTGACGCGACGCTGCACGGTGACCCCGCCACGGTGTGGAACGGAGCGTTCAACGACCGGCTCTACACACCCGCGGTCCTCCTCGACGGAACCGGGCAGGAGCACCTGCGCACGGACGGAGCGGCCGTGCGTACCGACCGCAGCTTCACCGCCTCGGCGTGGGTGAGGTTGGACGACGGCGACACCGACGCCGTCGCGCTCTCCCAGAGCGGTGAGCACACCAGCGGTTTCGCCCTGGGCTACGACGCCGAGCTGGAGAAGTGGGTCTTCGAGACGGAGACCCGAGACGGAGGGCAGGTACACCGTGTCGCTTCCGCCTCCCTGGCGGACGTGGGGGAGTGGGTCCACCTGACGGGTGTCTACGACCACACGGACGGCACCCTCACCCTCCACGTCGACGGTTCCCATCAGGGGAGCGTGGCGCGTGAGGGCGTGTGGCACGCCGACGGAGACGTGGTCATCGGCGCGGCCGGGCACGGTGACGGGGTCGACCGCTCCTGGACGGGTGCTCTCGGGAGCGTCTACGTCCTCCAGGGAGTCGCGACCTCGACGGACGTCAGCTTCCTTCAGAGCGATTTCCTGCCGAGGTGACGGCGGGAACCCGGGGTCCCAGGAGCGGGGACGGGCGGTTTCCGTTCCACTGACCGGTACGGGCCGGGGCGTCTTCGACGGCCCCGGCCCGCGGCACGGGAAACCGGGAACACTCCCGGAACACTCCCGGAACACGGGGCGTCCCACCTTCCGTCACCCCCTGACGGACGAGTGCGAAGGCCCCCATGAGCGACACCCCATCCCCCGATCCGGCCGTTCCCTCCCCCGGGAACCCCCCGCCGCCGGGGCTCAGGCCCCTGGAGAGGGGCGACCCGCGCACCCTGGGCCCCTACCGGCTCGTGGGCAGGATCGGCGCGGGCGGCATGGGCGCCGTCTACGGCGGGCTCGACCAGGGCGGACGGTGCGTGGCCGTCAAGACCGTGCACGCGAAGTTCGCGCGCGAACCCGCCTACCGCGAGGCGTTCGCCCGCGAGGTGCACATGCTCTCCCGCGCCCGGGGCGTGAGCACCGCGCGCCTGCACGCCGCCGATGTCGCCGCCCGCGTGCCCTGGCTGGCCTTCGACTACGTCCCCGGCCGGGACCTGCGCTCCCACGTGCGCGAGTTCGGCCCCCTGGAGGGGGAGATGCTGCGCGCGTTCGCGGCGGGCACCGCCGAGGGCCTGGCCGCGCTGCACGCGGCCGGGATCGCGCACCGCGACATCAAACCGGGCAACGTCATCCTGTCCCCGGACGGGCCCAGGATCGTCGACTTCGGTATCGCCACCACCATCGGCGCCCAGCGCGGCACCGACCGGGGCGCCTCCCACGGCACGCCCGGGTGGGTGGCGCCCGAACGCTACACCGGGGCGACCGCCGACCCGGCCGCCGACATGTTCGCCTGGGGCGCCCTGGTGGCGCTCGCGGCCACCGGACGCGACCCCTTCGGCCGCGGTACCCCGAAGGAACTGCGCCAGCGGGTCACCACCGGGGAGTACGACGTGGAGGGCGTCCCCGACGTGCTGCGCCCCCTGGTGGAGGGCGCCCTGGCCACCGACCCCGCACGGCGCCCGCGCGCGGTGGAGCTCATGGGCGCCCTGCTGACCCCGCCCGAGGAGGTCGGCACGGATCGGCCGGGGGACGCGGTCCCCATGGCCCGGGCCCTGCGCGCCCTGCTGCGCGACTACTGGCACGGGGTCGACGCCGCCGGACACGACCCCGCCAGGTGGGCCGCCGCCGTGGGCGCGGTCTCGGCGGGGGGGGNCGGCGGGCGCCACCGGGGGCACGCTCAGCGCGCTGGCCGGATCCAAGGCGGTGGTGGCCGGCGCGGGAGTGCTGGTCACCGCCGGACTGGCGACCGGCGGCTACGTGCTCTACGAGCAGTTCACCATCGCACCGGCCGAGGCGGTCACCACCGCGGCGACCACCCTGGAGGAGAGCGGCGGGTTCGTGGTCGAGGTCGAACGCGGCTTCACCGACGCGCACGCCGAGGAGGTCGCCGCGCGGACCGGGCGCTCCGTGGAGGCGGTGCTGGAGGAGAGCCGGACCACCGTCGAGTACCGCTACACGGCCGAGGGAGACACCTTCCTCGCGCGCGGCGAGGTGATGGGACAGGGCTCGGTCGCGGCGGCCAACAGCGACGGGCGGCTGTACGTGTACGGGCCCGCGCTGGAGGAGGGTGAGACGGCCGACCCGCTCAACCCCCTCTGGGAGGTCACCGCCGAGGACCTCGGGCCGGAGCTGGTCGTCGGACCCCTGCGGGACATGGTCGCGTCCGGCGAACTGGAGGAGGAACCGGGGGAGGGATCGGGCCGGGTCTACACGGGTCCGCTCACCTTCCGGCTCGTGGTGGACGGCGAGATGGTCCAGGAGGTCGCGGAGGGCCTGCTGGAGGTCGACGCGGAGGGGATCCCGGTACGGATGGAGTCCACCGGCGAGACCTGGCGGGCGCGGGTGGACTTCACCGAGGTGGGCGGTTCCGTGGAGGTCGTCGACCCGCAGCGGGGACCCGAACTGGGAGGCGAGGGACTGGAGGTGCTCCACGCGCCGGTCTGCGGCGAGCTGGAGTTCTACGGGCGCGGCTGGCGGGTGCGCGCGGACGCCTGGGAGATGTCCTGCGACCGGGCCATGGAGATCTCGGGGCTGCTGGGACCCGAGAGCGAACGGGTGGAGTTCGCCCTCGGATACACCGGTACCGGCATGGACACCTTCATCGTGGACCGCGAGGTCGCCTGCACGGGGATGCGGGACCACGTTCCGGGACTGTCGGGAGCGGAGTCCCCCTGGTCCCTGGTCGACTGCACCCCGGCAGCCGCCACCGGTGTGACGGACCCGGACTGGGAGGAGTGGGAGGAGTGGGAGTTCGCGCCCTCCACGCTCATCCGGTTCCTCCGGGTCCGCTGATCCCCGCCGTGAACGGCGGGGGT
>NZ_ANAX01000134.1 GCF_000341065.1 Nocardiopsis halotolerans DSM 44410
CGTGACCCTCAGCGCTCCGGGGCGCTGAGCACCGCACGGCACCGCTGGTTCCCGCTTCCCTGCCTCCCGGGGGTCGGGGGCTCCGCCCTCCCGGTGGCACCGGGAGGGCGCCTTCGAGGTCAGGGCAGCGCGCTGAACTCCGGTTCCCGGTCGGCCTGTCCGTTCCGCTCCCGACGCCGTCCCGGACGGTCCAGGACCCCGGCAGCCACCGCGATGCCCAGGCCCACCACGGCCAGGACCGCGCCGATGGCGGCCGGGGAGGTGTACCCCAGGCCCGCACTGACCCCGACGCCGCCCAGCCACGCTCCGGCGGCGTTGGCCAGGTTGAAAGCCGAGTGGTTCGAGGCCGCGGCCATGGTCGGCGCCTTGGCGGCCTTGCCCATCACCAGCACCTGGAGGGGGGTGGCCACGCCGAAGCCCACCGCACCCAGGACCAGCACCGTCGCCGCCGCCGTCCAGGGGTTGTGCACGGTCACGGTGAACACCACCAGTACCACGGCCAGGGAGGCCAGCGCCCCGTAGACCGTCGGGCGCAGAGCACGGTCGGCCAGGGGGCCGATGATCAGCGACCCGAGTGTCATTCCGGTCCCGAACAGGGCCAGGACGACGGGCACCCCGGACTCGGACATGCCCGCCAGCTCCGTCATCATCGGTGAGACGTAGCTGTAGACGGCGAAGACCCCGGCGAACCCGAAGACCGCCGTGACCAGGCCGAGGACGACCTGGGAACGGCCCAGCTCACGGAGTTCGTGGCGCAGTCCCGTTCCGGCGGCCGGGGGCTGGCGCGGCACGAGGGCCGCGACGCCCAACACGGCGAGCAGGGCGATCCCGGACACGACCAGGAACGCGGCGCGCCATCCCAGCTCCTGCCCCAGGAACGTGCCCGCGGGCACTCCGACGATGTTGGCCACGGTCAGCCCCAGGAACATCCGTGAGACGCCCGTCGCCCGTCGCCCCGGTCCGGCGATGTGCGCGGCGACCAGCGATCCGACGCCCAGGTAGGCGCCGTGGGGAAGCCCGGCCAGGACCCGGGAGGCGAACACGGCCTCGAAGGACGTCGCCAGGACGGTGGCGAGGTTGCCCGCGAGGAAGAGGCCCATGAAGACCAGTAGGGCCGCCTTGCGGGGCAGCCGTGTGCTCAGCGCGGTGAGCAGGGGAGCGCCGACCACGACGCCCAGGGCGTAGGCGGAGATGAGGTATCCGGCGGTCGGGACCGAGACGCCGAGGTCGGTGGCGACCTCGGGCAGCAGTCCCATGATGACGAACTCGGTGGTGCCGATGGCGAACGCGCCGACGGCGAGGGCCAGCAGGGCCAGAGGCATGGAGAGTCCCCTTCGAAGGGTCGGTCGGGGTCGCGTGTACCGGGTGCCGTGGGTGGTCGGCGCCTCCGGAAGGTGCGGCCTCGGCGGAGGCCGGGTGATGGCGGAGGGTGATTTGGCACGTGCCAAATCCAGTGTCGGGGTTCTCCGGGGGTGAAGCCAACCGTCCGCGCGTGTGATGTGCCTCTTAGGGCGGTTTCGGTGCGCCACATCCCGCCGTGCGGCCGTGCCGCCATCCGGCCCGGCACCCAGGGTGTGGTGATCTCCACATCGGCGGGGGCTTCACCGGACCCCCTTCGGCGCGCCGTCCCTTCGCGTCCTGTCGAATGGCCAGCTCCTCCTGTGGTGCGGCACGCCTCGAGCCGACGGGGGTGTCCACCGCCCGTGATCCGGCGCCGCGGTGGTGTCCGGGCGCCTCCGCCGATCGGCCCGGTCCGGCCGTACCCGCCGAGTCCGTCGGCGCCCGCCGCCAGCACGTGCGGACCCGCGTGCCGCCATGGCCGCTCCGGGAGGACACGGCCGGGGGCGTCTCCGAGCGTGGACTCAGCGTGGGGGAGCGGTGCTGCCGCGCACCGTCAGGGCGGGCTCCAGCAGAAGGTGTCGGCTCTCGGCGCGCCCCTCGTCCAGGCGTTCGGCCGCGCACCGGACCGCCAGGCGCGCCATCCGCGCCGCGTCCTGGCGCACGGAGGTGAGCTGGAGGAAGGACAGACGCGCGGTACGGCTGTCGTCGTAGCCCACCACCGACACGTTCCCTGGCACGCTTACCCCGGCACGGACCAGCGTCGCCAGCAGTCCGAACGCGCACAGGTCGTTGGCCGCGACCACGGCCGTGGGCAGGGCGTCCCGGGCCAGGAGGCGTCGGGCCGCGCTGGCTCCCGCCTCCTCGGAGTAGTCGCCGGGAAGGACCTCCACGCACCCGTCCAGGCCGTGCTCACGCATCGCCTCGGCGTAACCCCGCGCGCGATCGGCGGCCCCGGGAAGGGCGCCGCCGTCGACGTGGACGATCGCGCGGTGGCCCAGCCCCACCAGGTGGGTGACGGCACGGCGGACGCCCTCGGCGTCGGCGGTGCGCACGCTGTCGGTGCCCCCGGCGCCGGTGCGCTGGCCGATCTCCACCACGGGAACCCGTTCGGCGACCCGGGCCAGGTCCGCGGGAGCCTCCGCGGACAGGCCGATGAGGACCAGCGCCTCACAGCGCAGTCCCACCAGTTCGTCGATCGCCTCGCGTTCGCTGCGGGTACTGGCCATCGCGCTCAGCACCAGGCCGTATCCCTGTTCGGCGGCGGCGGGGTAGAGCTCCTCGACCAGGTGGGCGTCCATCGGGTAGCCCATGCCGAACAGCACCCCCACCTGGCGGCTGCGCGCCCGGCGCAGCATCCGCGCGGCCGTGTCCGCCCGGTACCCCAGTTCCTCGGCGGCCCGCAGGACCCGTTCCCGGGTCCGCGCGCTCGGGCCGGGGCGGTCGCCCAGGACCAGTGAGACCAGCTGTCGTGAGACACCCACGTGCGCGGCCACGTCGGCCATCGTGGGGTGGCGTGCGGCGGGGATGCCCGCCTCGTTGCCCGGCATCGAGTCCTCCCCCGGTTCGCGCCGCCCGGTGCTCCGGGTCCTGGCGCCTGGTGTGACGGCGGTGGGGCGCCTGACGTACCCAGGCCCACATTGTGGCACCAGGGGGCGGGGAGGGGCGGCGGAAGGCGGACGGCTTCGGACATGGCTGTGGCCCGCGTCCCCCAACGCGGGCCACAGCGTGCGCGGCCAGTGTGCACTGAGTGCGGTCTGGCCGCTGGGAAGGCGGATGTAGCGGCGAAATACGCGTCGGAAACCCCCATTACCGACACGAGCGCTGACATCCGCGCATGGATTGTGGTGAGCGCCTCACAGGACCTTGCGGGTGGTTTCGGGCGACGGGGTTCGGGGTTCGGTCTGGGGCGCTTCACCTGTGAGAACGCTTCGTTGGAGTCTGGTGTTCCCGCTGGACGAACCGATTTTCGGGTCGTTTGGTAAAAAGCGGGTGCGGACTGTCCAAGCTCTTTCTCAGCTCCTGCCCACGCACTACCCAAGGAGGTCCTCCCCATGCCCGGAACACTCACCCTGTGGCGACCCACGGGGCCCGCGGAAATCGCTCTCGTCAGGGATTCCGGGTGGGTACGGTGGCCGCCGCGCCTGCCCGGGCAGCCCATCTTCTATCCCGTGCTCAACGAGGACTACGCGGTGCGGATCGCACGCGAGTGGAACCTGCCACGTGAGGGCGAGGGGCACGTCACACGCTTCCACGTGGACGCGGACTTCGCTTCCCGTTATCCGGTGCGGCAGGCCGGTGGGGAGACGATTCTGGAATTGTGGGTGCCCGCCGAGGAACTGGACGAGTTCAACGCCCACATCCGTGGGCCGATCGAGCTCGTGCGCTCCTTCCTGCCCGGGCACCCCGAGGGCGTCGTCCCCGACTGAGTCGTTCCCGGCCGGGGACGGCGTCAGGCTCTGGGATCGGGGACGGGGAACAGGTCCGGGTCCACGTCGGTCAGAGCTGCCATGACGTCGCCCAGGGCTTCGGAGAGCACCACGGGCTCGCGGGCGGTCCGGTCTCGGTCCTGGTGGGGAAGGTGGCGTCGGGGATCGAGGGTGGTGGCCATGTGGCTGCGGGCGCGTTCGGGTCGGGGGTGCGCCCTCCTCCTTCACGTGTTCAGCCGTCGCGGTCGCCGTGACGCCCGGTGACCGTGCCGTTGTCGGCTCTTTCAGGGATACCAGGAAAGAGTGACATTCGGTGGATACGGAGCGTGCCTGTGGATGAACGCCGACCCACCGGGCGGCTCCCCCGCCTCCCCGGTCCCACCTTCCGCCCCTACTCCCGGCCCCGTACCCCTCCGGCGGCGGAGGCGTCGTGCGCATGCCGCCGGTCGCGGTACCACCCCCACAGCCCCGCCGCCGACAGGCCGCCGCCCAGGAGGGCCAGCACGACCATGTCGGCCCTGAGGCCGCCGACGCCGAAGATCCACTCCTGGAGTTCGTGCGCCTGTTCGGCGAACGGTCCGGTGCCGTCGAAGAGCGTCGCCGTTCCGTCGTAGAGCAGGAACAGCACACCGATGACGATGAAGAGGAGACCGGACAGGGTGCTCGTCGTGTGCAGCCGGACCGGCCCGAGGGCGATCGTGCGCCCGCGCAGCCACCGCCGGGAACCGAGGTCGTAGCGGTCCCACAGCAGGGCCAGCAGGAACAGCGGCGCGGCCATGCCCAGTGCGTAGACCGCCAGGAGCAGGGCGCCGCGCACCGGCCCGCCGGTGGCCGCCACGGTCAGCACCGCGCCCAGGATCGGCCCGGAGCAGAACCCGGCGAACCCGTACACCGCGCCCAGGGCGAACACGGACACGGTGTCGGTCCGCCCGGCCACCTTGCCCTGGAGGCGTTGGGCCAGGCCGGAGGAGAAGCCCAGACCGACGATCTGGGCGATCCCGAAGGCGATGATGAGCCACCCCGCGATGGCGATGAGCAGGTCGCGTTCGCCGTAGAACAGCCTGCTGACGGCGGCCGACCCCGCGCCCAGGGGGACGAGGGTGGTGCACAGCCCGAGGTAGAACACGCCCGTGCGTATGAGGAGCCGTCGCGGGTTCCGGAAGGCGTAACCGAAGAAGGAGGGGAGCAGGAGCGCGCTGCACGGGCTGAACAGCGCGAGCACGCCCCCGGCCAGGGCGGCGACGAATCCGATGTCGGTCACTGCTCCTCCTCCGTGTCCCCTTGGGCGTTGGCCAGCGCCTGGTCGATGACCTGCTCGAACACAGGAAGCGGCTGGGCTCCCAGGACGGGCTGGCCGTTGATCAGGAACGCCGGGGTGGAGGTTGCTCCGATCGACAGCGCTTCGGAGAAGTCGCGGTTGACCTGAGCGGCCACCTCGTCACTGTGGCGGTCGGTGTCGAACTGTTCCCGGTCCAGGCCGATCTCGTCGACGACCCTGTCGATGATCTGCTCCGTGCCGAGGTCCTCCGACTCCGTGGCGATCGCGTAGTAGCTCTCGTGGAACTCCCAGAACATGCCCTGCGCCGCCGCGGCCCGGGCCGCGTGGGAGGCCGTCTCCGAGGTGTCGGTGATGATGGGGAAATCGCGCCATTCGATGCGCAGCTCACCCGACTCCACGTAGTGCATCAGGTCGGGTTGGGTCTCCTGTACCCAGCGCCCACAGTAGGGGCAGCTGTAGTCGGAGTAGGCGACCATGACGACCGGCGCGTCGACGGGTCCCATGGCCGTGGGGTCGTCGGCCTCAAGGCGCGCCATGGGGGCGGTGTCGGCGTTCGACGCGGTGCCCTGTTCGGGAGCGGCGGACGCGGACTCCCCAGCCGCCTCACCGGCCTGATCCTGCTCGGAACCTCCCCAGACGCGGCCGATCGCCAGTGCTCCCGTGACGAGGAGGAGGGCGGCGCCAACCGTGAGGAACAGCTTCCACGGCATCGCCCCGCGTCCGCTCTCCCCGCGGTTTCCGCCCGTGGAGCGCCCGTTCCGGCCCGTCCCGCCGTCCGGGGCCGCCTTGGAGGACCCACCCATGCGCTGTTCCTTCCCTCTGCCTGACACTTTCTTCTATTGAGGATAGTAGAATTTTTATGTGGCTTAGAAAAGGAGGTTGTCCGAGGTCGGAGGGCAGGCCCGACCGGGGGCCTGGTACGCGCGTCAGGGCACTGCGAACCGCGCCGCATCCCCTGGTACCGATCCCCGAACCCACCGGTGGTGGTCCGTGCGGGAGGACGCGTGTGTTCGGGGTTCGCCGGTGGGCTGACCGCTGGACCCCGCCGGTCAGTACGGCGAGGACGCGCAGTCGCAGTGGGGTAGGAGCACACCGGCGAGCGTCGAGGAGACCGTGAGCACCAGGGGAGCCGCCACCAGGGCGGTGACCAGCGCGGTGCGCACCCATCCTCTCCACAGCCGACACCCCTCGGGCGGCGCCACCTGGCGCCGTACCCGGTCGACCGGGCAGGCCCCGCCAATGGACAGGGTCTGCCGTGAACGCACCTGGTCGGCCCCGGCGAGGGCGCCCAACGCGTACACCAGCGGACGCGTTCCGACCTCGCGCACGGCGCTGTCGTCGGCGGCCCACTCCACCAGGACGGGAACCTCGGAGGCCGCCGCGCGGAACAGGGGAACCCAGGGGAAGGCCGCGTTGAGCAGACGCGCCCACCCGACAAGGACGTGGTGGCGTCCCCGGAGATGGGCTCCCTCGTGGGCCAGGACGGCGCGCGCCTGGGATCCGCTCAGCGCCTCCAGGGCGCCCCGGGTGATGACCACGCCCCCCTGTGCGCCGGGGACGCAGTAGGCGCCGCGTTCGGTGGAGTCGACCAGCCACACGGGCCGGCCGTGCAGGAGACGGCGCTGTGCGCCCGAGAGCAGGCTGCGGTGGTGGGAGCGCCGCCACGAGGCCCCCGCCCTCCCGCGCCGCACTCCCGTCCACAGGAGGCGGACCGCCGAGGCCAGGACCAGCAGGGCGCTGACGCCGATGCCCCACCCGGCGTTGTTGCGTTCCAGGGCCTGGAGCATGCTGAGGCAGGCGGCCAGGACCCCCTTGACCGAGGGTCCCAGGAGTTCGGCGGCGAACACGGCCGCCAGGGTGGCGCAGGAGACCAGCCAGACCACGGTCGCCGAGGTCCACAGCGCCAGCATCGTCCTCGGGCCCGGGCCGCAGGCGCGGGAGGCGCCGCGCAGGAGCCCCGGTCCCCTGACGCCGAGTGCGATGACCGCGCAGACGGCGGCGAACGGCCAGATCACGTCTCCTCCCCGTCCTCCTCGGGAGGGAGGCCGTCGAGCAGGTCGCGCAGGGCGCGTGCGTCCTGCGGTCGCATGCCGTCGACGAACCGCAGCAGCGTGGCCTCGGAGTCGCGGCTGGCGGGNTTCGGCGGCGTGCGCCGAACGCTCCCGCACGGGCTGGTAGAACCACACCCGACCGAGGCGCTCGCGGTCGACCCAGCCCTTACGTCTCAGGTTCTCCAGAACGGTGGAGATGGTGGTGTAGGCGGTCGCGTGGTCGGTGAGACCCTCCAGTACCTGGCGGACCGTCAGGGGCTCGGACGCCTCCCACAGGACCTCCATGACCGTCGTCTCCAACGGTCCGAGCCCGGAAATCATGACAGTCTCGCTCCGCCCTCAGTCGTCTGGATCGGGTTCAGCATAGTGGCGTGTCTCCTCTCAGCCGTGTCCGGTTCCGGAGCGGTCGACGGCGACGTAGGCGGCGTTCCCGTCGGGGTCGACCGTCCCGACCAGTACCGGGCCGTCCTCGGGTCCCGCCACGGGGGCCTCCCACGTCCCCTCCGACAGGGTGTGACCGTCCGTCATGGACAGAACACGGTTACCGTCGTCTGCGGTGGTGTACAGCAGGCCGGAGACGATGCGCACGGGGCGTTCGCCGGGCCGGGTCTCCACCGTCCAGAGTCCGTCCCGGGAGGGGGCGTCACGGCCCAGGAGCACGGGCGCGCCCGTCGTCGCGGAGACGCCCGCGACCACCGTGCGCCCGGAGAGGTTCCCGACCGTGACGGGTTCGGTGCGCGGGGACAGTTCGGCCAGGAGGCGACCGTCCCGCGGGTCGTGCACGGTGTACACCGACGCCTCGCCGCGTTCCCAGCGCAGGGTCAGCAGTCCGGCCGAGTCGCTCCTCGGGCGGTGGCCGTAGGTCAGGGTGACCTTCCCGGTCTCCTCGGGCAGGGACTCGGGGATCGGGAGTTCGGTGCCCCGCCACAGCTGTTCGCCCGAGGAGGTGTCGATCGCGCGGAGGTCGCCGTCGCGGTGGACCAGGAGGGTCCCCTGATACTCGTGGAGCACCACGTCACCGTCCTTCTCGTCGGCCACCACCGCTCCGGTGTCCGCGGCCAGGGCGACCTTGGGGCCGGTGTCCTCGCTCATGACCGTGTGTGAGATCTGGGCGAAGACCAGGCCGGGTCCCACCCAGGTACCGGGCACCTCGGTGGGACCCCAGACCTTGTGTCCGGTGGAGGGGTCGTAGGCGGCGGCGGTGATCGTGGTGGCCAGCAGACCCCGTTCGGGCGCCGCGTCGCTGTCCAGGAGCACGACCAGGTCGTCTCCTTGGCTGGTGCGGGTCAGGGTGAATCCCGTGCAGCTCGGATTGCGGGGCGTCGACCAACGGGTGTGTCCCCGGGAGTCCACGCCGAGGAAGCGCAGGCCCTCACCCCCGTCGTCGAAGACCAGGCCGACGAACCCGTCATCGCTGGCCTTGGGTTCGGAGGCGTAGGGGGCGGTCCACAGTCCCCGGTCGCCGAGCACGTCGGGGACCCGTTCGGTGTCCACGGTCAGGGCGGGGGAGGGGGGAACGTCCAGTGGTCGCGCGTCCGTCGGGTCGGCGAGTTCGGGCCTGCCGCAGGCCGTGAGCACCAGGAGCAGGCACGCCAGGGCGCCCGTGCGTGCCGGGACCCGCATCCGCCGCCTCCGGCCCGGGTGGGGGACGCGGTCGGGAGCGGGCCGGTGGCGGGGGAGTGGCGCGGGAGGCCGTGGGGTCGCCATGGTCACCGTCCGGCCGCGCGCAGCGCCGCGTCGACGCTGGTGGTGAAGGCCTCCAGGGGTTGGGCTCCCAACACGGGGTCGCCGTTGATGACGAAGGCCGGTGTGCCGCTCATCCCCATGTCCTGTCCCTCGGCGAAGTCCCTCTCCACGGCCTCCGTGCTCTCGGTGGCGTCCAGGTCGCGCGCGAACGCCTCGGTGTCCAGACCGAGTTCACCGGCGAGCCCCAGCATGTTCGCGCGCACCTCGTCCGTGTCGCCGGTGAAGTCCTCCTGGGCGTCGTAGACGCGGGCGTGGTACTCCCAGAACCGGTCCTGGTTCCCGGCGGCGATCGCCCCGCGAGCGAGCAGGCGTGAGTTCTCTCCCAGGTAGGGGAACTCGCGCCACTCGATTCTGAGCAGTTCCGGGTCGACGTAGGCCTCGACCAGTTCGGGCTGGGTCTGGCTGACCCAATGGCCGCAGTAGGGGCAGTTGTAGTCGGAGTAGACGACCATCACCACGGGGGCGTCGACGGGTCCCATCGCGTGCGGGTCGCCCCCGTCCCGGCGGGCCAGGTCCTCTCCGGCGGCGCGCATCTCCTCGCTGACCATGTCGGCGGTACCGGCGGAGGTGGCCGGGGCGCCGGGGTCCTCGGCGTTCACGAACAGGGCCGTGAGCACCAGTGCCAGACAGGCCACCCCGGCGAGCAGGAGGGCCGGGGCGGTGTTCCGCCGGGGTCGCTCGGACATGGGACCTCGCACACGTTTGTTTCTATGGTCGATAGTTTCCATTCTATCTAGCATAGAAACAGGGGTCGTCCGGGGGCGGTCACGTGCGGAAGGCACTGGTCAGGTGCTCGGAACGCGCTGTTCGAGCGCCGGGTGCCGGGTCAGGCCGCGAACAGGTGTGGGGCCAGCAGCGCGGCCCCGGCCACCCCGGCGGCCACCGCCAGCACCAGCGCGGCGAACCCCCGGCGCAGCGGTCGCGCGGGGACCCTCTTCGCGAGACGGCCGGTGGCGAGGGAGGCGGTCATGGCCGCGGCGGCGAAGACGGCGACGGCGGCGGGGTCGAGCTTGGCGGCGGCCCCGGCGTGGGCGGCCAGGCCGGAGGCCGCGTTGATGACGACGATGACGAGGGAGGTGGCGACGGCCTCGGCGGCGGTCAGCCCCAGCAGCAGGACGAGGGCGGGAACGATGACGAAGCCGCCGCCGACGCCGAACAGTCCGGTGAGGAAACCGACGCCCGCACCGGCCGCGAGCGCCTTGGGCAGACAGCCGCGCCAGTCGGTTCCGCCCGCCTGGGTGCGGCACGCGCCGCCCTGTTCCTCCTGGCCGCGGAGCATGCGCACGGCGACGACGACCATGAGCAGGGCGAAGCCGAGCATGAGCCAGCGTTCGGGAAGGAGGCGGCCGACCGCGGTTCCGGCGAAGGCGGCGGGAAGGCCCGCGGCGCCGAAGACCAGGGCGACGGGCCAGCGGATCACCCGTTGGCGCAGGCGCGGGATCAGGCCGGCCAGGGCGGAGGCGCCGACCACGACGAGGGAGGCGGGGATGGCGGAGGGCAGGTCCATGCCCACGCCGAGGACCAGCGCCGGGACCGCGAGGATGGACCCGCCCGCTCCGAGCAGGCCGAGCAGTAGCCCGACGAGCAGGCCGAACAGTATCGCCAGGGTCATGGGGCGGGGTCCTCCGTGTGTCGGGTCCGCGCCACCGTCGGGGCGCGCGGGTCGGATGGCGGGGTGTGCGTGCCGGTGGAGGGCGTCCGGCGGTGCGGTGGCGGTGGAACCGGGGCCGGGGCGGGTGCGCGTGGCGGCGTTGCCGCGCCGGAGTCCGCGCCTCTCACCCCTTCTGGCTTCCCACACCCCGGGGGGTATGCGGTAGACAAAAACTGAGCGCGGCAAGAGTCACTTGCCGCGCGTTCCGGTCAGGCCAGGGAGAGGAAGAGTCTCTCCAGTTCCTGCTCGGTCATCGGGGGTTCCTCTCCTCGCTCGCGTGCGGCCTGGCAGTGCCGCATCCCGCTGGCCACGATCTTGAAGCCAGCCCGGTCCAGAGCACGGGAGACCGCCGCGAGCTGGGTGAGTACCGCCGCGCAGTCCTCGCCCTCCTCGATCATCGAGACCACGCCGGTCAGCTGTCCCTGGGCACGGCGCAACCGGGTGAGGGCGTCGCCCACCAGTTCCGGGGTCATGTCCATGTTCCACCGCCTTTCCACTGCCTCCAACGTACCCCCGCCCGTATGTGTTCCTCGCGGGGTGTTCTGCTCGGTGGTGGCCCCGTCTCCTCGTGTGCCGGGTGAGGCCTGTGCGGAATAGGTACACCCCGGGGTATGTTGTGACGAGCAAGGTGAAGGCGGTCGGGAACGCAGGCTTCACGAACGCAAGGCTGTGCCCTGCTTATTCATGGGGGTTCCTGGGCTCTGTGGCCGGGGATTCCCGGAGAACGCCCGACTCGCCCGAAGGGCTCTCCTCCGCATGTTCGGAGTGCGGGGAGGACTCTGTTCTCGATATACGCCCGGGGGTACCTGGATCTTCCACATACCCCCGGGGGTCTCTTGGCAAGGAGTGCACCGTGATCCTCACCCAGTACTACCTCGACTGCCTCTCCCAGGCCTCCTACCTGGTCGCCGACGAGGGAACCGGCAGGGCCGTGATCATCGACCCGCGCATCGACGTCGACGAGTACCTCGACGACGCGCGCGACCGGGGCCTCACCGTCGAGGGGGTCATCAACACCCACCTGCACGCCGACTTCGTCTCCGGGCACTTCGAGATCGCCGACCGCACCGGCGCCTGGATCGGCTACGGCGACACGGCCGAGACCCGGTTCCCCGTCCGCCGCCTGGCCGAGGGGGAGCGCATCAGCCTGGGCGAGGTCACCCTGGAGATCATGCACACCCCCGGTCACACACCGGAGTCCATCAGCGTGCTCGTCCACGAGAGGCCCGACGACACGGTCCCCTACGGCGTCCTGACCGGCGACGCACTGTTCGTCGGTGACGTGGGCCGCCCCGACCTGGCCGCCTCCTTCGGGCACACGCCGGACAAGCTCGCCCCGATGCTCTACGACTCGGTGCACCGCAAGCTCATGGCCCTGCCCGACGCCACCCGCCTGTTCCCCGGCCACGGCGCGGGGTCGGCCTGCGGGAAGAACATCTCGACCGAGACCCAGTCCACCATCGGTGACCAGCGCCGCACCAACCACGCGTGCCAGCCGATGGACGAGGAGACCTTCGTCGCGCTGGTCCGCGAGGGCCAGGAGGCCATCCCGAACTACTTCCCCTACGACGCGGCCCGCAACAGGGAACAGCGCGACCCCGTCGACATCGACGCCCTGGTGCGGCCCCTGGAACCGGACGCGTTCCTGGACCTGCGCGCCCGGGGCGCGGTCGTGGTCGACGCCCGCGACCAGCAGGCCTTCAGCGCCGGACACCTGCGCGGCGCCCTCAACATCGGCACCGAGGGCCGGTTCGCCGAGACCGCAGGGATGATGATCGAACCCGGGAGCACGATCCTGGTCGTCGCCGACCCGGGACGGGAGCGCGAGGTGGTGACGCGCCTGGTCCGGGTGGGCCTGGACGACGTCGCCGGTTTCCTGCCCCACCCGGAGTCGGCCATGGCCAGCGTTCCCGGGGAGACCGCCCGGGCCCCGCGCGTCAGCGCCGGTGAGCTGAACGGAGCGCTCAACAGCGGCCGGGAGGCCCCGGTCGTGGTGGACGTCCGGGGCGGCGCCGAGCGCGAGGGCGGCGTCATCGAGGAAGCGGTGCACATCCCGCTGGCCGACCTCCCCGAGCGGATGGGTGAGCTGGACACCGGCCGCCCCGTGGTCGTGCACTGCGCGGGCGGCTACCGCTCCAGCGTCGCGGCGAGCTACCTGCGTTCCCGCGGTGTGGGGAACGTGTCCGACCTGGTCGGCGGCTTCAACGCCTACCGGCTCGCCTCCGCCTGACCCGGGACGCCTCCGGCCCCCGCGCCCGGCCCGACCCGCCGCGTGTGCGGGGGCGCTCCCGAACGCGGCTCCCGCACCCACGTGGGGCCCACCCGCCACGTCCTCCCCGGGGCACCGGTCCCCTGATGGCCGGTGCCCCCGCAACCCCCGACCATCACCCGACCCACCAGGAGCCATCCATGCCCTCATCCACCGTCGACGTCGCCACGGTCCGCACCCTGGTCGAGACCGACCCCGACACCCTGCTCGTGGACGTGCGCACGCCCGCCGAGTTCGAGGGCTCCCACATCGCGGGCGCGGTCAACCTGCCCCTGGGACAGGTGGACCGCCACCTGGAGCGGATCGCCCGGGACGCCGGGGGACGGCTGGTGCTCGTCTGCCAGTCCGGTGGGCGCGCCGAGCAGTGCCGGGAGAAGCTGGCCGGGGCCGGGCTGGAGGGGACCGCGGTGATGTCGGGCGGCATGAACGCCTGGACCGCCGCCGGTGCTCCGGTCGTCGAAGGCCCCAGGCGCTGGGCCCTGGAACGTCAGGTGCGCCTGGTCGCCGGGAGCATCGTGCTGCTGTCCGTGGTCGCGGGCCTCTGGTGGCCGCCCGCGGTGTGGGTCGCCGGGTTCGTCGGCGCCGGGTTGACCTTCGCCGCGGTCACCGACACCTGCGCCATGGGTATGGCCCTGACCAGGCTGCCCTACAACCAGCCCCGGAACGGGGTGGACGTCGAGGCCTCCCTGGACAGGATCCGC
>NZ_ANAX01000135.1 GCF_000341065.1 Nocardiopsis halotolerans DSM 44410
GCGGGAACAGGGGTGCGGCCACCGGCGTTCACCATGATATCTTCATTGGAAAATACTTCTTTGGAAGCTAACTAGGGGAGCGGGCCATGCAGTTCGGAATCTTCTCGGTGAGCGACGTGACCACCGACCCCACCACCGGGCGTACGCCGACCGAGGCCGAGCGGATCAAGGCGATGGTCACCATCGCGCTCAAGGCCGAGGAGGTCGGTCTGGACGTCTTCGCCACCGGCGAGCACCACAACCCGCCGTTCGTCGCCTCCTCACCGACCACGATGCTCGGCTACGTCGCGGCGCGGACCGAGAAGCTCATCCTGTCCACGTCCACCACGCTCATCACCACCAACGACCCGGTCAAGATCGCCGAGGACTTCGCCATGCTCCAGCACCTGGCGGACGGCCGGGTGGACCTGATGATGGGCCGCGGCAACACGGGGCCGGTCTACCCCTGGTTCGGGCAGGACATCCGCCAGGGCATCCCGCTGGCCCTGGAGAACTACAACCTCCTGCACCGGCTCTGGCGCGAGGACGTGGTGAACTGGGAGGGCAAGTTCCGCACCCCGTTGCAGGGCTTCACCTCCACCCCGCGTCCCCTGGACGACGTGCCGCCCTTCGTCTGGCACGGCTCCATCCGCAGCCCGGAGATCGCCGAACAGGCCGCCTACTACGGTGACGGCTTCTTCCACAACAACATCTTCTGGCCCGCCACGCACACCAAGAAGCTCATCTCGCTCTACCGCCGCCGCTTCGAACACTACGGCCACGGCAGGGCCGAGGAGGCCATCGTCGGTCTGGGCGGACAGGTGTTCATGCGCAAGAACTCCCAGGACGCGGTGAAGGAGTTCCGCCCCTACTTCGACAACGCGCCGGTCTACGGCGGCGGCCCCTCCCTGGAGGAGTTCACCCGCGAGACCCCGCTGACCGTCGGCAGCCCGCAGGAGGTCATCGACCGCACGCTGTCCTTCCGCGACTCCTTCGGCCACTACCAGCGCCAGCTCTTCCTCATGGACCACGCGGGCCTGCCGCTCAAGACGGTCCTGGAGCAGTTGGACCTGCTGGGCGAGGAGGTCGTGCCGGTGCTGCGCAAGGAGTTCGCCGCGGGGCGGCCCGCGCACGTGCCCGACGCGCCCACCCACGCCTCCCTGCTGGCCGCGAAGCGGGACGGGGACGCCGCGTCCGAGCAGAGCGCGGGGTAGGAGGCACCGCGCCCGGGGCCCGGGCCGTGGAACGCGGAGGCGTCCCACGGCCCGGGCCTTTCTCACGCCCGCGTCTCCCGGTCGTTCGGGTACCGACGGGAGTCCGGTGGCGCCGGACACGCCTCGGGGGGCACCGCGCGCGGTGCCCCCCGAGGGTGACGGACGGAGTCGGCTCGGAGGCTAACCGACCGGCTCCTCGACCCGCGGCGCGCGATCCTCGTCCGAGGACCGCGCCGGGGTGATGATGCCCTGTTCGACGGCCATGTCCCGCAGCAGAGGGTGCGTGGTCCACAGCGACGGCAGCATGATCAGGCCCACCGGCACCGCGGTCACCACGATGAACGACTGCAACGCCTGGATCCCGCCGTCACCCACCAGGAGCAGCGCGACGGCGGCCAGCCCCATCCCCACGCACCAGAACGCGCGGACCAGACCGGAGGGTTCGCCCTCGTGCATGCTGGAGACCGAGATGGCGTAGGACATCGAGTCCAGCGTGGACGCCAGGAAGATCAGGGCCACCATCACCGTCAGCACGCCCAGCACCGCGCTCATCGGCAGCGACTCCAGGATGGCCAGCGCCGCGGCGGGAAGCCCGTCCTCGGCGTAGGGCCCGGTGATCGCCCCGGGGTCCCGCTTCTCCAACCAGATGCCGGTACCGCCCAGCGCGGTGAACCAGACCGTGGTCACCACCGTGGGCAGCACCGTCGCGCCGACGTAGATGTCGCGCACGGTCCGCCCCCGGGAGATGCGGGCGAAGAAGATCGCCATCATGGGACCGAAGCCCAGGAACCAGCCGAAGAAGAACAGGGTCCAGTACCCCAGCCACTGGTCGTCGCCCGTGTACAGGGCCATGGGCAGGAACTCCTGCGCGTGCACGATGCTCGCCCGCAAGTAGAGGTCCGCGACGAAGGGCAGCGACGCCATGCCGACGACGGCCGCGATGAGCAGCAGCGCCACCCAGACGTTGGCCCGGCTCAGCAGCTGGATGCCCTTGTGGATCCCGCTCAGCACCGACACCGCTGCCACCACGGTCAGGCCCAGGATGATCGTCGCCTGGACGGCGTAGGTGTCGGGCAGCCCGAACAGCTCACTGGAGATGTAGGAGATCTGGAGGCCGAGGAAGCCGATGGGGCCCACGGTCCCGGCGACCACGGCCAGCACGCAGCTGATGTCGGCGACCGTGCCGATCCAGTGCGTGCGCACGCGCTCGCCCATGATCGGCCACAGCAGGGTGCGCGGGCGCAGCGGCATGCCCTTCTCGACCCCGCGCATCATGATCAGGGTGGCCAGCGAACCGCCGACCGCCCAGCCGATGAAGCCCCAGTGGACGAAGCTCTGCGCCATCGCGATCGCCGCGTTCCCGGACCCGCCGGCCTGGTCGGCGTACTGCGGCGGCGTGGAGGCGTAGTGGGCGATGGGTTCGGCCGCCGCCCAGAACACCCCTCCGGCGGCCAGGAGGGTCGTGGTGATCATCGCGACCCAGCTGAACCGGCCGAACTCGGGGGCGGCGGAGCCGCCCATGCGGACCCGGCCGTAGCGGGAGAAGGCCAGGATGGTGATGACGACGAAGGTGGCCAGCATCAAAAGCTGCCAGTAGGCGCCGAACCAGCGCGCGGACCAGGTGAAGGCCGTGTCCACGAGGGCCCCCACCTTCGCGGGGGCGGCCAGGGACGCGAGAACGAAGACGATCATGAAGACGCCGGTCACGCCCATGACCCAGGGGTCGGTACGTCTGCCTCGCGCGGACGCGCGTGAGCGCAGAGTGGAGAACATGAGGTAGAGGATTGCCCCTCGTGTGGAAGCACCGGCTGGGACGTGCCGCGGCCAGTATCTGAAGATCCATGCGCTGTGCGCGCGTGGCGGCCGCCGGGAACGATCGCCCGGTCTCACGGCCAGCGCAGCAGGCGTGGCATGGAGGAGGCGGGGCGTACGGAAGTTGCCTCGCCGGGATCGCCAACGAACGAGAACGGGCGGGGACGGGGAAATGTTCCGGTCCCGCGGTGGTTGACGCGATGACGACGCCCCACCCTACCTCAGGCCGGGACGCGTACCCGTGTGAGCGTGACCACTGTGGGGCCGACGCGGTCGCGGTGGCGTGTGGGTCCGGCACGGCGGCCGGGGCCCCGCTGGGAGCGCTTCAGCGCGGTTCAAGCCCGTTGTGGGAGGTTCTCGTCTCCCAAGGATCTCCCATCCCCGGTTGGGAGGCGGGGATCTTCCACCCTCACCGAGCCGGGCGCCTTCTACTCCGTGAAGGTCCCCGGTCATCCGGACAGGGCGGCCGGGAGACGATCTCCTTCTTGGTTACGGATAGTGACGAACATGGCCGTCCCGCTGTGCGGACGTCACCACGGCGGTGTCCTGCCCGTGCAGGCGTTGAGCTGTGACCGTCCCGGCCTGGATCGGGGCGGAGGCCCGGTCGCCGTCGTGGACCTCTGCTCTGGTAGCGGTCGCCCACGTGAGCCTGCACGTTCTCACGTCCCCTGGGCCGCGCCGACCGTGACTTTCGTGGGCACCGCTCTGCTTGCGGCTCTCCTGTCACGACCGGCCTGCTCGGCTCCTTGCCCTTGACAGGAGAAAGAAGGCGAGGTGGCTCCTGGAAACAGACGACAACACAGAAGAGCACACCACCGACCGATTCATCAGGGGGACGACCAAAGCCGTCGTCTGCGGTGTCGCGATCATCGCCGCGATCGTGTCCTACAGGCACGCCTATGCAGTGGTGACCGCATACGGCGAGAGCGGGATCACCGCGATCATGATCCCCTTGACCATCGACGGTTTGGTGTACGCCGCATCGATGGTGATCCTGCATTCCGCTCGTGTGGGAATCAAAACTCCCTGGCTGGCCTGGCTCTTGCTGTGGGCGAGGATCACCGCCACCCTGGCAGTAAACGTCGCCCATGGGTGGAAGAACGGATTGGTTGGCTCCATCGTCGCAGCCTGGCCAGCCGTGGCTCTTACTGAGTTTTTCGTTAGTTGTGTGGGTAC
>NZ_ANAX01000136.1 GCF_000341065.1 Nocardiopsis halotolerans DSM 44410
GGTCCGGTCAGTTCTACCGTGGTTGACGGGGGGTCCCCCGGGCCCGCCGACACCGTGCTGCGCCGGAGCCACGCGAAGGGCCCGCCCCGTGCTCTCGCACGGGACGGGCCCTCAGGCTCCGTCGCGCTCAGGCGTCGGGAGGGGGTGTCAGCCCTCCAGGTCCTGGCCGTTGGCGGCCTTGCGCCTGCGGCTCAGGTAGATGGCGCCGCCACCGGC
>NZ_ANAX01000137.1 GCF_000341065.1 Nocardiopsis halotolerans DSM 44410
GTCTCGCCGCCCTGCGCCGTGATCAGGGTCTGGGTCTCCCGGTTCTCGTCCTCACCCTGGAACAGGCGGCCGGTCTCGACGGTCGCGCTGGTGGTCAGGGAGAAACTGGCCTCGCCCGGGGCGGCGTCGGCCGGGACGGAGAAGCCGACGGTGTCGCCGCTGTTGACCGTGGTGACGGGCTCGCCGCTCTCGATGTCGACCAGCTCGACACCCTCGGGGGCGGACAGGTCGACCGGAACGTCGCTGCCGTTGGTCTCGATGAGGAACTCACCGACGGTCTCACCGGCGCTGCCGGAGGCCTGGCCCGGGGTGATGCTCAGAGCCGGGGCGGGCTCGGCGGTCTGCGGGAGCTCCTCGGCGTTCTCGACGAGGTGGGTGTAGACGGCCTTGACGTCGTCGGAGTTGTCCTCCTCGAGGTGGACCTCGTTGCTGAAGTACCAGATCGCGGCCTGGGTGGCGGCCAGGGCGTCCTGCTCGCTCAGCCCGTCGACACCGGCGGCGGCACCCAGCTCCTGGGTGCTCACGCTCGGGTAGGAGTTCTGGAGGATCCAGTGGACCTTGGCGGGCGCGGCGAACTCGCCCTTGCCCGGGTAGTTGGCCCAGTCGTCCTCCAGGTACCAGGCACCGGAGCGGATGCTCGTCTCGAAGTCGATGCAGTAGGTCGTCAGGACCGTGCCGTCTTCGAGCTTCAGGTTGAAGAGGGTGGTGCCGATGGTCTGGCCGTTCACGGTGACGTCGGTGCCGGACTCGGCGTTGCCGACGTACTGGGCCCGGGCGGAACCCTCGTAGGTCTCCACGGTGTCGTCGGCGGCCGCGGGGGCGGCCAGGCCGAAGGCGAGGAACGCGGCGGCGGTGGCCGCGAGGCCCGTGCGGGCGGCGGTTCGGGGGAGGGAGGAGTTGCTCACATTGTGTCCCGGTGTGTTCTAGGGGTAACCGGATGGTAGGTATCCGCCCAAGGGGCAATGGGGAGCCGATGGGACGGACTGCGCTGGCCACGGCGCGGCGGTCACTGGGAAATCGGTGCCGCCTGTCGCGTTCACCCGAGGGGGTCACCACGTGTGGGGTTGGAGCGTGGCGCCGTCTGGAACGGGCGCGATCTTCCTGTGGGGCTCGCTCTGACACGGGAGCTGGCCGCGTTCGCCGTGGGGTGCCAGCGCCTGCCCGATACTAGCGACACCGTCGGCGAGTTCCAAGCTGGTTCGCGAAAAATGTCCCCTGATACGGGCATGGGAATATTCGTTCCAGGTTGGACCAGATTATGTCCAAGAGTTATGCAACGAAATGCGGAGTCGCGCGTCCTCAGTCGCGCCGTTTGCGGCCCAGAACCAGGATGATCAGGCCTGACACCACCAGGGCACCGGCGATGACCAGAAGTCCGGACAACCAGGTTCCGGTGAGGGCGAGACCGTCCTCGGAGTTTCGGTCCACCTCTTCGGGAGAGGTCTCCGCCTCCGGTGACTCCTCCGGAGCGGCCTCGCCGAGGGTGGGTTCCGGCTCCTCCACGGGCACTGACCCGGGGGTCCGCTCGGCCTCCGGCTCCGGCGACTCCTCCGCGAGCCAGGTGAGCGTCGCGGTGGCCGACCTCGTCGCCGAACCCGCCTCGGCGGTCACCAGGGACTGGGTGCGCGCCCCGTTCCGTCCGGTGAACAGGCGCCCCTCCGGCAACGGCAGGTCCTGGCCGCGCAGCCGCAGGGTCGCCACCCCCGCCGGGACCGAGGGGTCCACCTCCAGGAAGACCTGGTCGCCGTCGCCCACCCGCGTCACCTGCTCACCGGCCTCGTTGACCAGCCAGGACGAGGGAGCGCCCCGCACCGACACCGACACCGGGCCCGTTCCGGAGCTGTGCACGGTCAACGGGCCCAGGGGCTCGGTCGGGGCGACCTCCTCCACATGGGCCGGGGACACCCCCAGGGAACGGGAGGTGGTGTCGTCGGCCGCCGTCTCGCTGCCCTCCACCAGGTGGTCGTACAGGGCGAGGACCACGGGATCGTTGGCGGCGCGGTCCAGTTCCACCCCGTCCAGCACGTGCCACAGGGCGGCCTGGGTGGCCGCGATCGCCTGGCCCTCGACCACGCCGAGCAGGTCCGTCCCCTCCGTCAGGGGAAGGAGTTCGACCGCGGGGTAGGAGTTGGCGACGATCCAGTTCGCCCGGTCGACCGGATCCGTTTCCCCGAGGGTTTCGGTCCACTCCGTACTGTTGGACCACGCTGACTCCACGTAGGCCGTGTGGGGGCGGACCTCCCCGTCCGCGGTCGCCGTGTAGGCCCGTACCGAGGTCTGGTTGGACACACGCAGGCTGAACAGCGCCGTGCCGGTCTCCTGACCGTCGGCGAGGACGAGTGCCGCACCCTCGATCGGGTCGCGGTCCACACGTGAGAAGTCGTCGGCGCTGGCTGAGGGGGCACCCAGCAGGGGGCCGACCAGGGCTGCGGAGGCAAGCAGCGCGGCGCACCGACGCAGGATGCCGGACATGCTCGTGCGCTCCCGTGAGAAGGCGGCGGCCGCTGTGCGGACCAACCGGCGAATATCGTCTTCCTGGGCCACCCAGACTAACGGTCCGGCACCCCGGGACAGCGGACATTCCCCTGACAGCGGCCCAATCGTGTACTGGCTGTGATGTCCGGTGACCCAGCCGTGTTCCGTTGTCGGGTTCCCCACTCCCGTGTGCTCGGTAGGCTGGTCGCGAAGGTATGTCCTCTACGGAAGCGGGTTTGCGGCGATGGCCCACGCGGTAACTCCTAGCCCTGCCACGAACAGCGGTCCTGCGCCGGTGGCCTATGAGCGGGCACTGGCCAAGTACGAGCCCGTGCTCGGCCTGGAGACCCACATCGAACTGGGCACCGCCTCCAAGATGTTCTGCTCCTGCCCCACCGAGTTCGGGGCCGAGCCCAACACCCAGGTCTGCCCGGTCTGCCTGGCGCTGCCCGGTTCGCTGCCGGTCGTCAACGAGAAGGCGGTCGAGGGCGCCATCCGTCTGGGCCTGGCGCTCAACTGCTCCATCGCCCCCTGGGGGCGGTTCGCCCGGAAGAACTACTTCTATCCGGACATGCCGAAGAACTACCAGATCTCCCAGTACGACGAGCCGATCTGCGTCGACGGCCACCTCGACGTCACCGTGGACACCCCCGACGGCCCGCGCGTGTTCCGCGTGGACATCGAGCGCGTCCACATGGAGGAGGACACCGGCAAGACCTCCCACGTGGGCGGGGCCACCGGCCGCATCCACGGCGCCGACCACTCCATCGTCGACTACAACCGCGCGGGCATCCCGCTGCTGGAGATCGTGACCAAGCCCGTCACCGGCACCGGTGACCTGGCGCCCCTGGTCGCCCGCGCCTACGCCGCCGAGCTGCGCGACCTGGTCCGCTCCCTGGGCATCTCCGACGTGCGCATGGAGGAGGGATCCATGCGCTGCGACGTCAACGTCTCCATCCAGGAGCGCGGCACCACGGAGTGGGGCACCCGCAGCGAGACCAAGAACGTCAACTCCCTGCGTTCGGTCGAGCGGGCCGTGCGCTCGGAGATCGAGCGCCAGGCGGGCGTGCTCGACGCCGGGCAGAAGGTCGTGCAGGAGACCCGCCACTTCCAGGAGAACACCGGCCGCAGCGTCTCCGGCCGCTCCAAGGAGGAGGCGCAGGACTACCGCTACTTCCCGGACCCCGACCTGGTTCCCGTCGCTCCCTCCGACGCGTGGGTGGAGGAGCTGCGCGCCACCCTGCCGGAGCTGCCCGCCGCCAAGCGCGCCCGGGTCCGCTCCGAGTGGAACCTCACCGACACCGAGCTGCGCGACCTGGTCAACGCCGACGCCATCGAGCTGGTCGAGGCGACCGTGGCCGAGGGCGCCCCGTCGGACGAGGCCCGCAAACTGTGGCTGAACGAGCTGTCCCGCCGCGCCACCGAGCAGGAGGTGGAGCTGGCCGCCCTGCCCATCACCCCGGCCCAGGTCGCGCGGATCATCGCCCTGGTCGCCGAGGGCACGCTCACCAACAAGCTCGCCCGCCAGGTGGTGGAGGGCGTGCTGGCCGGTGAGGGCGAGCCCGACGCCGTGGTCGAGGCCCGCGGCCTCAAGGTGGTCAGTGACGACGGAGCGCTGGGCACGGCCGTGGACGAGGCCATCGCGAGCAACCCCGACGCCGCCGACAAGGTGCGCGGCGGCAAGGTCGCCGCGGCCGGTGCCCTGGTGGGCGCCGTCATGAAGGCGACCCGGGGCCAGGCGGACGCGGGACGCGCCCGCGAGCTCATCCTGGAGAAGCTCGGCGCGAGCTGATCCCCTCACCGACGTCGTCCGTGGACCCGACGTCCACGGACGGCGGCCGTGTCCGTGCTGTCGGCCTCGTTGGTTCCGCCGGTTCTGTCGGTGCCCGCTGGCATCCTCGCATGGGCCGGTGGCGCCCGGGTAGGCGAGAGACGGCCCCCGGGGCCCACGCCGCGTCGCCCGGGAGGGTGGAAGGCCGGGGCGAGGGGCCGCGGCGCACCGGGAGAGCGGGGCGGGGGCAACGCTCGGCGATCACGATGGGTGACGGATCCGTCGTCATCTCTCATCCGGTCCTCAATCGCTGTGTGACCTTGGTTGCGTAGGGTTGCCACGCACGGGGGCGTGTACGGTCCCTCGGGCCGTCCCGCCGCCGGCTCGTCCCAGTCCCGCGAGACCCTGGGCGACAGACGCGGTGCAGGGCGCTGTGCCGCGTCCGGATTCGAACGACGCGAGGTGGGTGCGCCATGTCCGAGGAGAGAGCGCGACCACGGCACGGAGCCGTGTCGGCCGCGACGCGCCCACTGGGAGGTCGGTGATGGTAACCCGGGCACGCCGCCTGTGGGTCATGCTCCTGGGGGCGTTGTTCCTGCTCTACGTCGTGGGGGCGTTCGTTCCCGCGGCGCCGGACAGCGTGACCGCCGCGCTCGACGAGTGGCCCACGTCCGTGGCGGCCGGGGCGGCCGGACTGTCCCTGCTCTACGCCGCGCGCCGCTGGGAGACCACCGGTGCCGACCGGGACGCCCACGCCGACGGTGCGGACGGGCCCGCCGCCCTGCGGTACCTCGGCTTCGCCGCGCTGGCCTGGTGCGCGGGTGGCGTCACTCACGGTCTCATCCGTCTCTTCAGCTCAGCGTCGCTCCTGTCGCTCACTCTCGGTGACCTCTTTGCTCTGACAGCCCTGCCACTCTTCGTGGTCGGCTTCACCCGTTTCGCGCCGTGGCCGGGAGGTCTGCGGACCGCGCTGCGGCACGTGACCGACAGCTACGTGTGCGCCGCCGCGGTCTTCTCCGTGGTGTGGCTGCTGCTGTTCTCCCCGCTCTACCAGGAGCTGGGGGAGGGGGCCGGGTTCCTCGGCTTCGCCCTGGTCTACCCGGTCGCCGACATCGTCGTGCTGTGCCTGCTCGTACCGCTGGTGTTCATGTCGCCGCACAGCACGCGGCGTGCGGTGCTGGTGGCCATCGGGGCCCTCATCGTCATCGCCGGCGCGGACATCCTCGGTGCGCTCACCCGCCTGACCGGCCCCCCCTTCCTCGGGGGGATCGAGCACCCGGTGCGGTTCCTGGGCTTCGCCCTGCTGGGCGCGCTGCCGTGGCTGGTGGAACACCGGCCGGGTACGCACCCGCGCCGGATCACCGGCCGGGGCCTGTACCGCTTCGCGCCCGAGCTCGCGGCGGTCGGCGCGGTGTTCGTCGCCACCGTGGTGCTGACCGTGGCCGGGGTCCGCCTGCCCGGGGTGGCACCGGTACTGCCGCTGGCCGCGGGCACCGCCGTGGTGGTGCTGCTGGTGCGCGTGGTGGGCATGCTGGAGGAGAACGCCACCCTCTCCCGCATGGTCCGCAACCGCGAGGTCCACTTCCACGAACTGGCGCGCAACAGCGGCGACGTCATCCTCGTGCTGGACCGCGACGGCGGTGTGTACTACGTCAGTCCGGGCACCGCCGAGGCGTTCGGCTACCGGCTCGACGACGTGCTCGCCGCCCCGGTCACCGCGCTCATCCACCCCGAGGACCTGGGGCGCACCAGGGCCGTCACCGACCTGTTCGCCGAGCGCGGCGCGCAGGGCGTGCACATGCGGCTGCGGGTACGGGCCGCCGACGGCACCTGGCGGCACACCGAGTCCACGATCTCCCTGTACGAGCAGCCGGGCGAACCCGACCGGCTGCTGGTGACCACCCGCGACATCAGCGCGCAGGTGGCGCTCCAGGACGAGGTGGAGCACCTGACGTTCCACGACGGCGTGACCGGGCTGCCCAACCGCGCCTACCTGGAGGAGCGGGCCAGCGACGTGTTGGCGCACCGGGCGATGAGCGAGGAGCACACCGGGGACGTCGCGGTGATCTTCCTGGACCTGGACGGGTTCACGGCGGTCAACGACTCCGCCGGGCACGTACGCGGCGACCACCTGCTCGGCCAGGCGGCCCGCAGGCTGCGCGGCGAGGTCGACTCCGACGCGACCCTGGCGCGCTGGGGCGGGGACGAGTTCGCGGTCCTGATCGAGAACGTGCCCAGGGCCCAACGGGTGGTGGACCTGGCCGAGCGTCTGGGCCGGGTCATCGCCTCGGAGCCCTTCCCGGTCGCGGACCGGGACATCATGCTGACCGCCAGCATCGGGGTGGCCTTCGCCGAGCCCGTCACCGACAGCGGCGAGCTGCTGCGCAACGCCGACGTGGCGATGACCCGCGCCAAGGAGCGCGGGGCGGGCCACGTGGAGGTGTACGCCGCGCACATGCACGACACGGTGGTCTCCCGCCTGGAGCTCCAGATCCGCCTGCGCGAGGCGCTGGCCAAGGAGGAGTTCTTCCTGGAGTACCAGCCGGTCGTGGACCTGGGCAGCTCTCAGGTGACCTCGGTGGAGGCACTGGTGCGCTGGGACCGCGACGGCGAGACGGTCGGCCCGGAGGAGTTCATCGGCGCGGCCGAGGAGTCGGGCCTGATCGTGCCGCTTGGCGAACGGATCCTGCGCGAGGCCTGCGGGAAGGTCGCGGTGTGGCGGATCTCGGACTGGGACATCGGCCTGTCGGTGAACCTGTCGGTCAAGCAGGTGCTGTCGCCGCGCTTCGTGGAGACGGTGGCGGGCGTCCTCGCCGAGACGGGGCTCCCGGCCGGGGTGCTCACCCTGGAGGTCGACGAGGAGGTCCTGCTCGACGACGGCGGCGAGGCCGTGCAGCGCCTGGGGGAGCTGCGCGACCTGGGCGTGCGGCTGGCCATCGACGACTACGGGATGGGCTACGCGTCCCTCGCGCACCTGCGCAAGCTGAGCGTGGACGCGATCAAGATCGACCCGTCGTTCGTGGCGGACCTGGGCCGCGACGACACGGTCACGCTGCTCACGCACACGATCATCCAGCTGGGGCGCGACCTCGGCGTGCAGGTGGTGGCCGAGGGGATCGAGCGCCCCGAGCAGCTGGAGCAGCTGCGCGCGATGGGCTGTGACCACGGCCAGGGCTTCCTGGTGGCCCGCCCGATGCCCGCGAGCGGAGTCGAGTCGCTGGTCGGCGGCGAGGCCGGGGTCAGCCTTTAGGCGCGTGCGCCTGAGAGCGACATATGCGGACGTTGTGCCTTTGGCCTGCGGAGATGGTGACACGCCCGCTAATTTTCCGGCATGCCCTCACAAGAACACGAGTTCCCCCTCGATCTCATTCGGCATGACCCGACGTTCGCGACGGAGCTTCTCCAGGAGGTCACGGGGAAGCCGTTGCCCGAACACACACGGGTGCGCTGCGACGCGGCGGAGGCCACGCGCACCGCGCCCACGTATCTGAACTCGGACTCGTTGGTGGTCTGCGAGCGTCCTCCCCTGCCTCATGAGAGGCAGGACGAGCCAGTGCCGGTCCTCGCGATCATCACCGAACCCCAGAACAAGTGGGATCCGCACAAGCCCTACAGTTGGCCCTGCTACGTGGCCAACATCCGCCATCGGCTCAAGTGCCCGATCGCGCTGTTGGTCCTCACACCGACCACGGCGCTCGCTCGGCGTTACTCCCCGCCCATCGACCTGGGCTGCGGTGAGATCCGCCCTCTGGTCCTCGCCCTGGACACCCTCGCCCCCGTCACCGACCGGAGTGTGGCGGCGGCGCACCCGGTACTGACCATCCTCGCCCTGGCCTCGAACCCGACAGACGACAAGGACGCCCTGGAGGCCCTGACCGTGGCTCTGAAGAGCCTCGATACCTCCGCGTCGTCGCTGTACTCTGACTATGTGCTCGCGGCTCTGTCCGCGACCGCCCTAAGCTCCCTGGAGGAGATCATGACCGTGCGTGACTACGAGTTCCGGACCGAACTGATCGGCCGTCCCTTCCGGGAGGGCCGGACCGAGGGCCGGATCGAGGGTCGGATCGAGGCGATCCTGGGTGTGCTGGACTCCCGGGGGATCGCGGTGTCGGACGAGGCGCGCGAGCGGATCACCGGCTCCTCGGACCTCGGCGAGCTGGACCGGTGGGTCCGCCGGGCGGCGAAGGTCGACAGCGCCGAGGACCTCTTCGCCTGAGCGTGGACGCCGGACGGTCGCGCACGCTCCCGCCCGGCGTTCCACTCCGTGGACCCGTGTTCGTCCGGACTGCGGTGTGCGTCACATGTCAGGTGCGCGACCTGTCCGGATTCGCCCATGTGGCAGGGGTTTTCGCGTTCGCGGGCGCGGCCGTATGCTGACATGTGCGTCTCATATGGCGAGACAATATGTCGTTCTGGTTGACGGGCGGGCTCTCCGTCGGCCACTGTTATGAACGTGCAGAGCAACTCCCTGATTCTCGTACTTGGTCGGCGCGCAGCCCGCTGAGTTTCTTCTGCTGCGCGCCACCCCTCAACCGCCGTCGGCGGTGGGGGTTTTTTTATTGCCACATCAAGCCCAGAGATCAGAACCATCAGGCCAGAGCCCCCGTGCCGCTCTGACCCTCGCTGAAGGATCGTGAGATGACCGAGCAGATGACCGGCGCCCAATCGCTGATCAGGTCGCTGGAGCAGGTTGGCGTTGACACTGTCTTCGGGATCCCCGGCGGTGCCATCCTCCCGGCCTACGACCCGCTCTACGACTCGGCCAAGGTGCGTCACATCCTCATGCGCCACGAGCAGGGAGCCGGTCACGCCGCCGAGGGCTACGCCTACGCCACCGGCCGTCCCGGGGTGTGCATGGCCACCAGCGGACCCGGTGCCACCAACCTCGTCACCCCGCTCGCCGACGCCCACATGGACTCGGTGCCGATGGTCGCCATCACCGGTCAGGTCGCCTCACCGGCGATCGGCACCGACGCCTTCCAGGAAGCCGACATCTGCGGCATCACCATGCCGATCACCAAGCACAACTTCCTGGTCAAGGACGTCCGCGAGATCCCCAGGACCATCGCCGAGGCCTTCCACATCGCCTCCAGCGGACGCCCCGGCCCCGTCCTGGTCGACATCTCCAAGGACGCGCTCCAGAACGTGAGCGACTTCGTCTGGCCCGAGCGCCTCGAACTGCCCGGCTACCGCCCGGTCACCAAGCCCCACGGCAAGCAGGTCCGCGAGGCCGCGCGCATGATCGCCGAGGCCCGACGCCCCGTGTTCTACGTCGGCGGAGGCGTCCTGCGCGCCGGTGCCGCCGCCGAGCTGCGCGTCCTGGCCGAGCTCACCGGCGCCCCCGTCGTCACCACCCTGATGGCCCGCGGCGTCTTCCCCGACAGCCACCCCCTGTTCGTGGGCATGCCCGGCATGCACGGCGACGTGGCCGCCGTCGGCGCCCTCCAGAAGTCCGACCTCATCGTGGCCCTGGGCGCGCGCTTCGACGACCGCGTCACCGGCCGTCTGGACAGCTTCGCCCCCGACGCCAGGATCGTCCACGCCGACATCGACCCCGCCGAGATCTCCAAGAACCGCCACGCCGACGTGCCCATCGTCGGCGACTGCCGGGAGGTCCTCGCCGACCTGGTCGTGGCCGTGCGCGCCGACCAGGAGAAGGGCCGCCAGGGCGACTACGAGGCCTGGTGGCAGCAGCTCAACCGCCTGCGCACCACCTACCCCAAGGGGTACGAGGGCACCGAGGACGGCAGCCTGTCCCCGCAGGCCGTCATCGAGCGCCTGGGCAGGGTCGTGGGGCCGGAGGCCACCTACGTCGCCGGGGTCGGCCAGCACCAGATGTGGGCCGCCCAGTTCATCGACCACGAGCGCCCCGGCTCCTTCGTCAACTCCGGCGGCCTCGGCACCATGGGCTTCTCCGTTCCCGCCGCGCTCGGCGCCAAGGTCGGCGACCCCGACCGGACCGTGTGGTCGGTCGACGGGGACGGCTGCTTCCAGATGACCAACCAGGAGCTGGCCACCTGCGCCATCGAGGGCATCCCGATCAAGGTCGCGGTGGTCAACAACGGCAACCTGGGCATGGTCCGCCAGTGGCAGACCCTGTTCTACGAGGGCCGTTACTCCAACACCGACCTCCAGACCGCGCCGCGCGACGAGAAGGTCCGCATCCCCGACTTCGTCCGCCTCGCGGAGGCGTACGGTTGTGTCGGTCTGCGCTGCGAGCGAGCCGAGGACATCGACGCCACCATCGAGAAGGCCATGGCCATCGACGACGCTCCCGTCGTCGTGGACTTCACGGTCAACCACGACGCCATGGTCTGGCCGATGGTCGGCCCCGGCGTCAGCAACGACAACATCCAGTACGCGCGCGACATGGCGCCGAACTGGGAACACGAGGACTAAAGAGAAGAAGGCGAAACCACCATGAGCAGTCACACGCTTTCCGTTCTGGTGGAGGACACCCCGGGTATCCTCGCCCGCGCCTCCGCCCTCTTCTCCCGTCGTGGCTTCAACATCGACTCGCTCAGTGTCAGCAACACCGAGCACCCAGGACTGTCCCGGATGACAATCGTGGTCAACTGCGACCTCCACCCCTTGGAGCAGGTGACCAAACAGCTCAACAAGCTGGTCAACGTCGTCAAGATCGTGGAGATGGACACCACCGCGTCGGTCCGGCGCGAGCTGCTGCTCGTCAAGGTCAAGGCCGACGCGTCCAGCCGCACCCACGTGCTACAGACGGCCGAGCTGTTCCGCGCGCACGTCGTGGACGTCAGCCCGGACGTCGTCGTCATCGAGGCCACCGGCGACCCCGAGAAGCTCGATGCCCTGGTGAGGAACCTGGAGCCGTTCGGTATCCGGGAACTCGTCAAGTCAGGGCTGGTCGCCTTGGGCCGCGGCCCCCGGTCGATCGCCGACCGCTCCCTGCGCGCCGTCGAGCGCAGTGCCTAGGAGCGTTCTCCGACTCGCTCCGCCCGCGGGTCCGGGCACGGCCGGGCCCCGCCGCGTCCCCACCGAATGTTGAGAAATAAGGAGTAACCCCAAGTGGCAGCACAGATGTACTACGACGACGCCGCGGACCTCTCGCTCATCCAGAGCAAGAAGGTCGCCGTGATCGGTTACGGCAGCCAGGGGCACGCGCACGCGCTCTCGCTGCGCGACTCGGGTGTGGACGTCCGGATCGGCCTCGCCGAGGGGTCGAGGAGCCGCGCGAAGGCCGAGGAGGAGGGACTGCGCGTCCTCACCCCCGCCGAGGCCACCCGCGAGGCCGACGTCATCATGATCCTGGTCCCCGACCACATCCACCGGGACCTCTACGCGGCCGAGATCGCGCCGAACCTGGAGTCGGGCAACGCCCTCTTCTTCGGCCACGGCTTCAGCATCCGCTACGGCCTCATCACCCCGCCCGAGGGCGTGGACGTCGCCATGGTCGCCCCCAAGGGCCCGGGCCACCTGGTCCGCCGCCAGTACGAGGCCGGGCGCGGCGTGCCCTGCCTGGTCGCGGTCGAGAAGGACGCCAGTGGTCAGGCCTGGGAGCTGGCGCTGTCCTGGGCCAAGGGCATCGGCGGCACCAAGGCGGGTGTCATCAGGACCACCTTCACCGAGGAGACCGAGACCGACCTGTTCGGCGAGCAGGTCGTGCTCTGCGGCGGCACCGAGGAGCTGGTCAAGGCCGGTTTCGCCACCCTGGTCGAGGCGGGCTACCAGCCGGAGATCGCCTACTTCGAGTGCCTGCACGAGCTCAAGCTCATCGTCGACCTCATGTACGAGGGCGGCATCTCCAAGATGAACTGGTCGGTCTCGGACAACGCCGAGTACGGCGGCTACACCCGCGGCCCGCGCCTGATCACCGAGCAGACCCGCCAGGAGATGCGCAAGGTCCTCGGCGAGATCCAGGACGGCTCCTACGCCAAGGAGCTCATGGACGAGTTCGACGCCGGTCAGCCGACCTTCACCAAGCGTCGTGAGGCCGAGCAGAACGAGCAGATCGAGAAGGTGGGCGCCGAGCTGCGCCCGCTGATGAGCTGGCTCAAGGCCTAGTTCTTTCGGGGCCTCCGCTTCGCTTCGACCCGTGTTCGGGTGCCCGGAGAACGGGAACCTTCGGATTCTCCGGTGGGACGGCTCGTTCCTCGCAGTCCCACCTACGAATCCTCCAGAACCCCGTGGGCACCCGAACGCTCCCTGGGGCTGAGGTAAACGCGAGAGGCCTGGAGAGAGCCTGGTGAACCACGGGGACAGGTGGCTGTGACCACCTGTCCCCATCAGGCTTTCCTACCCTGCCACTAGACTTTCGATCGGCCGTCTCCCCGATCCGGGCAGCGCCCACACCACGAGCGCGGTCGGATCGCTCCACCCGAAAAGGAACCGTTGTGCCCAAACCCGCCGTACTCGTAGCGGAAAAGCTCTCGCCCGCCGGAATCGCGCTCCTCGAGGAGGACTTCGAGGTACGCCACGTCGACGGCGCCGACCGGTCCCAGCTGCTGCCCGCCCTCGCCGACGTCGACGCCCTCATCGTGCGCAGCGCGACCCAGGTGGACGCCGAGGCGCTGGCCGCCGCCTCCCGTCTCCAGGTGGTCGCCCGGGCCGGTGTCGGTCTGGACAACGTGGACGTGGAGGCCGCGACCAAGGCGGGCGTCCTGGTGGTCAACGCGCCGACCTCCAACATCATCAGCGCCGCCGAGCAGGCCGTGAACCTGCTGCTGGCCAGCGCCCGCAACACCGCTCCGGCGCACAACGCGCTGGTCAACGGCGAGTGGAAGCGGTCCAAGTACACCGGCGTCGAGCTCTACGAGAAGACCGTCGGTGTGGTCGGCCTCGGCCGTATCGGCGCCCTGGTCGCGCAGCGCCTGTCGGCCTTCGGCACCAAGGTCATCGCCTACGACCCCTTCGTCCAGCCCGCCCGGGCGGCCCAGATCGGTGTGGAGATGACCACGCTGGACGAACTGCTGGAGCGTTCGGACTTCATCACCATCCACCTGCCCAAGAACAAGGACACGCTGGGCCTGATCGGTGACGAGGCCCTGAACAGGGTCAAGCCCAACGTGCGCATCATCAACGCCGCGCGCGGCGGCATCCTCGACGAGGACGCGCTCTACCGGGCCCTCAAGGACGGCCGCGTGGCGGGCGCGGGCATCGACGTGTTCGCCAAGGAGCCGTGCACCGACAGTCCCCTCTTCGAGTTCGAGAGCGTGGTCGTGGCCCCCCACCTGGGCGCCAGCACCACCGAGGCCCAGGAGAAGGCGGGCACCCAGGTCGCCCGCTCGGTCAAGCTGGCCCTGTCCGGCGAGTTCGTCCCCGACGCCGTGAACGTGCAGGGCACCGGTGTGGCCGAGGACGTCAAGCCGGGCCTGCCCCTGACCGAGAAGCTCGGCCGCGTGTTCACCTCCCTCGCGGGCACGATCGCCAGCCGCATCGACGTCGAGGTCCGCGGCGAGATCGCCTCCCACGACGTCAAGGTGCTCGAACTGGCCGCTCTCAAGGGCGTGTTCGCCGACGTGGTCGAGGACACCGTGACCTTCGTCAACGCCCCGCTGCTGGCCAAGGAGCGCGGCGTGGAGGTCAACCTCGTCACCAGTGACGACCACAGCGACTGGCGCAACCTCATCTCGGTCCGCGGCGTGCTCGCCGACGGTACCCGCGTGTCGGTCTCGGGCACCCTGACCGGCCCCCGCCAGGTCGAGAAGCTGGTGGAGATCAACAACTACACCATGGAGATCGGCCTGGCCGAGCACATGGTGTTCCTGTCCTACGAGGACCGCCCCGGCATCGTCGGCAAGGTCGGCGCCCTGCTCGGCGAGGCGGACGTCAACATCGCGGGCATGCAGGTCATCCGGGACAAGGAGGGCGGCAAGGCGCTGATCGCGCTCACCGTGGACTCCGCCGTGTCCGACGACGTCCTCGCCTCGATCTCCGGTGAGATCGACGCCGACGTCAGCCGCCAGGTCGACCTGGAGGACTGAGGATCCCGTGGGGCGCCCGGGGTCCTCCCCGGGCGGTCGGCGGTACGGGGCCGCACCACACACCCGGCGCTCGCGGGCGCCGACGGCGTGGTGCGGCCCCGACGCGTTGCCGGGGTCCTCGGCGTCCTCCACCGCCGTCGCGGGGCCCGCGTGGCCCGTGCGGGCTGACGGGGGACGGCTCGGAACCGACCCCGCTGGCCAGCGGACACGCCGTACCGTCTCACATGGTGAGAAGCCCTGGCCATATAGTTGGACATCCGATATTCTGACGTCCTAGGAGTCAGCCGCGTCCGCCCCCACCGGGGTCCGCGCCGGCGTCCCACGGCAGCCGATCCCGCCTGGGTGTACTCCTTCCTCCGTGGACACCGTCGCCCACGTTCCGCGCTCCACCGCCGTTCGGCGCGAACCGCTCCGGACCCCGCGCGTGCGCACCACCGCAGAGCATCCCTGGCCGATCCGTCGCCCGGGCCGGTCACGCAACGCAACCGGAGGACCTCATGTACGACATGGCCGAGTACCCGTCCGCGCCCGACTCCCAGGACGAGATCAACCGCGCCCTCCAGGACGCCCTCAACCGCCGGGCCTGAGCGGACCCCGGAGGGGAAGGCCCCGGAAAGCGGCCGGGGCCTGGGGAGACCGGGATGCCAACGCTCCTCCGGAGCGGTAGGGTTGTCTCATTCAGTGTTCATCCTGGTCTCACCATTCGAGAAAGCATCGGTGGGATCGTGTCCGAAGCAGAGGCAGGCCGTATGGCAGCGCGCACCGTGAAACTGGCGGTCATCCCCGGTGACGGGATCGGTCCCGAGGTCGTCACCGAGGGCCTCAAGGTGCTGGAGGTCGCGGCCTCCCAGCACGATCTCGCCATCGAGACCACCGAGTACGAGTTGGGCGCCAGGCTCTGGCACCGCACCGGTGAGACCCTGCCCGACTCGGTGAAGTCCGAGCTGTCCGGACACGAGGCCATCTACCTGGGCGCCGTCGGCGACCCGTCGGTCCCCAGCGGGGTCCTGGAGCGCGGCCTGCTGCTGCGTCTGCGCTTCGACTTCGACCACTACGTCAACCTGCGCCCCGTCCGCCTCTACCCCGGGGTGAGCAGCCCGCTGGCGGGCGTGGGCCCCGAGGACATCGACATGCTGGTGGTCCGCGAGGGCACCGAGGGCCCGTACGCGGGAGCCGGGGGAGTGCTGCGCAAGGGCACCCCGCACGAGATCGCCACCCAGGACAGCGTCAACACCCGCTTCGGCGTCGAACGCGTCGTCCGCTACGCCTTCGACAGGGCCGCCTCCCGTCCGCGCAGGAAGCTCACCCTGGTCCACAAGGACAACGTCCTGACCTTCGCCGGTGAGCTGTGGCAACGCGTGGTCCGCGAGGTCGGCGCCGAGTACCCGCAGGTCGACGTGGACTACTGCCACGTCGACGCCGCGTCGATGTTCTTCGTCAACCAGCCCGCCCGCTTCGACGTGGTGGTCACCGACAACCTCTTCGGCGACATCATCACCGACATCGGCGCCGCCATCACCGGCGGCATCGGGCTGGCCGCCAGCGGGAACGTCAACCCGGACCGCACCTTCCCCAGCATGTTCGAGCCCGTCCACGGTTCCGCGCCCGACATCGCGGGCCAGGGCAAGGCCGACCCCACCGCCACGGTGCTCTCGGCCGCCACCATGCTGGACCACCTCGGAGTTCCCGAGGCGGCCCGCCGCATCGAGGCCGCGGTCGCCACGGACCTCAAGACCCGCGTCCAGAGCGACGCGGTCCGCTCCACCTCCCAGATCGGCGACGACCTCGCCGCGCGAGTAGCCGAGCAGGGCTGACGCGTACGCCGAAAGCCCTGCCCCTTCCCGAGGCGCGGCTGACGGCCCAGTCACGAACCACCGCCGACAGGCGCGCCCGGGCCACCGAGCGCGCCCGTCGTCGTGCCCGCGTGTGTTCCGTGCCGACCGGCCGCGGAACCGCCCGCGCGTGCACCGCCCCACGCCCCTGGCACCGGGTGCGCTCTTCCGACAGACTGGATACCAGGTCGGCGGCGCTGCCGACCTGATGCACCCGAGAGGACCATCGACAACATGAACAACGACACCACCACAAGCGGGTTGGCGTTCGACATCCAGCTCTCCGACAGGCGGAAGACCCCGCAGGAACGAGAGGCGCTGCTGGAGAATCCCGGGTTCGGCCAGGTGTTCACCGACCACATGGTGAGCATCCGCTACACCGAGGGGAAGGGGTGGCACGACGCGAAGCTGGAGCCGTACGGTCCGCTGAGCCTGGACCCGGCCACCGCCGCCCTCCACTACGCCCAGGAGATCTTCGAGGGCCTCAAGGCCTACCGACACCCCGACGGCTCGCTCGCCTCCTTCCGTCCGGAGGCCAACGCCGCCCGCTTCAACCGCAGCGCGGCGCGCATGGCGATGCCCGAACTCCCCGAGGAGCTCTTCCTCCGGTCCATCGAACTCCTCCTGGAGCACGACGGCGACTGGGTTCCGGACAAGGAGGGCTTCAGCCTGTACCTGCGTCCGTTCATGATCGCCACGGACGTCGGCCTCGGGGTCAACAACCCGTCCCGCAGCTACGTCTACCTGCTGATCGCCTCGCCGGTCGGCTCGTACTTCTCGGGTGGCGTCAAACCGGTGACGGTGTGGCTCTCCAAGGACTACACGCGCGCCGCGCCGGGCGGCACGGGCGCGGCCAAGTTCGCGGGCAACTACGCGGCGAGCTTCCTCGCCCAGGCCCAGGCCGTTCGGCAGGGCTGCGACCAGGTGGTCTGGCTCGACGCCCGCGAGCACCGCTGGGTCGAGGAGATGGGCGGCATGAACCTGTGGTTCGTGTTCGGCTCGGGTGAGAACGCGCGGCTGCGCACGCCGGGACTGACCGGGACCCTGTTGCCCGGCATCACCCGCGAGTCGCTGCTGACCCTGGCCCCCGACCTCGGCATCCCGGCCGAGGAGGCGCCGATCTCCACCGACGAGTGGCGCGAGGCCGCTGAATCCGGGGAGATCACGGAGGTGTTCGCCTGCGGTACCGCGGCCGTGATCACCCCGGTCGGGCACGTCAAGAGCGACGACGGCGAGTTCACCATCGGCGACGGGACCCCCGGTCCGGTCACCATGCGCCTGCGCGAGGAGCTGGTGGGCCTCCAGACGGGTCTGCGCTCCGACAAGTACGGCTGGATCACCAGGTTCTAGGGCCTGTCCCGTGATCCGAGCGGGCCGTCCGGACGGGTTCCGGGCGGCCCGCTCCCATGCTGTGGGGCCTCACCGTCAGGGCTTTTCGCGGGGCTCCGGCGGGGCGCCGGATATGTCCGGTGTGAGGAACGCCCCTCTCACATGGCGAGACAAAAAGCCGGTGAGCACCGAAAACCCGGCCGCCCTGTGGCACACTGGCCTCATGCCGTCTCAGGTTCTCATTATCGTGAGGCGCGCTGGCTGACCATCGGACGCCGCCAGCGCGCTGACCTCTCGTGTCCACGAGGGGTCTTTTTTGTTGGCGGGGACCGATCACACCACGGCATCCACCTTCGGGAGTTCCACCCATGAGGGACGACAGTTTCCACGTCTTCGACACCACGCTGCGCGACGGGGCCCAGCGCGAGGGGATCAACCTGCGGGTCTCCGACAAGCTGGCCATCGCGCAGCTGCTCGACGACTTCGGTGTGGCGTTCATCGAGGGAGGGTGGCCGGGGGCGAACCCCAAGGACACCGAGTTCTTCCAGCGGGCTTCACGAGAGCTGACGCTGAAGCACGCGCGACTCACCGCGTTCGGCGCGACCCGCCGTGCCGGTGTGAAGGCCGCCGACGACCCACAGGTGGCCGCCCTGCGCGACAGCGGCGCACCGGTCGTCACCCTTGTCGCCAAGAGTGACGACCGGCACGTCGAACGCGCCCTGCGCACGACCCTCGACGAGAACCTCGCCATGATCGCCGACACGGTGTCCCACCTGCGCGAACACGGCCAGCGCGTGTTCGTGGACTGTGAGCACTTCTTCGACGGATACCACCACGACCCCGACCACGCGCTCGACGTGGTCCGCGCCGCCGCCGGAGCCGGAGCCGACGTCGTCGTCCTGTGCGACACCAACGGCGGCATGCTTCCCACCGACATCACCCGCGTCGTCACCGAGGTCCGCGAGGCCACCGGCGCCCGCCTGGGCATCCACGCCCAGGACGACACCGGCTGCGCCGTCGCCAACACCCTCGCCGCCGTCGACGCGGGCGCCACCCACGTGCAGTGCACCGCCAACGGGTACGGCGAACGGGTCGGCAACGCCAACCTCTTCTCCGTGGTCGGCGCGCTCACCCTCAAGCGCGGCCGTGAGGTCCTCCCCGAGGGCTGCCTGGCCGAGATGACCCGCGTGGCCACCGCCATCGCCGAGATCGTCAACCTCGCACCGGACACCCACCAGCCCTACGTGGGCGTGTCGGCCTTCGCCCACAAGGCCGGTCTGCACGCCTCCGCCATCAAGGTCGACCCCGACCTGTACCAGCACACCGACCCCGCGCTGGTCGGCAACTCCATGCGCATGCTCGTCTCGGACATGGCCGGGCGCGCCTCCATCGAGCTCAAGGCCAGGGAGCTGGGCCTGGACCTGTCCGGCGACCGCGCCCTGTCGGGCCGGGTCGTGGAGCGGGTCAAGGGCCTGGAGCTGTCCGGCTACAGCTTCGAGGCCGCCGACGCCTCCCTGGAGCTGCTGCTGCGCGAGGAACTGGGCCAGCCGGTCCGCTACTTCGACACCGAGTCCTGGCGGGTCATCACCGAACGCCGTCCCCGCGTCGGCGCCAGCCCGCTCTCCAGCGACTACGAGAGCCTCTCCGAGGCCACCGTCAAACTGCGGGTCAAGGGCGAGCGCGTGATCGCCACCGCGGAGGGCAACGGCCCGGTGAACGCCCTGGACCGGGCGCTGCGCACCTCCATGGAGAGCGTGTACACCGCACTGGCCGGTCTGGAGCTGACCGACTACAAGGTCCGCATCCTGGAGGGCACCTCCGGCACCAACGCCATCACCCGCATCCTCATCACCTTCGGCGACGGGTCGGGGGAGTGGACCACGGTCGGCGTGGGGCCGAACGTCATCGACGCCTCCTGGGTCGCGCTCGAGCAGGCCGTCACCTACGGTCTGCTCCGGCAGGGCTACCCGCAGGGCTGACCGGGGCCGCCGGGGAGCCCCGAGCCGTCGCCCGGCCGCTCAGGCTCCCCGCCGCCGGAACCAGACGTCGTCCACCACCATGTCGTCCAGTCCCTGCGCCTCGGCCAGGTCCATCAGGTCGGACATCCGGTTGACGAACCCGCGCGCCTTGAAGTTCAGCGACGTGTTGCACAGCACCCCGACACCGTGCCGGTCGGCGAAGGCCGACAGCAGCGCGTGCAGCGGCGGGTGGTGCGCGGGTTCCACGGTCTGGGCGCGCGCGGACCCGTCCACGTGCGTGACCGCCGCCAGGTCGGGGGAGCGCAGGGTGCGGAAGTAGAGCATGTGGGGATCGGGGAAGTCCTCCTCGAACACCTTGCCCACGTCCTCGATCCGGCAGCAGGGGGCGATGGGCCGGTAGTCCTCACGCTTCTTGATCGCGTTGAGCCGGTCGCGGGTGGCGGCCCGGAAGGGTTCGGCCAGGAGCGACCGGTGGCCCAGCGCACGGGGTCCGATCTCCCAGCGGCCCTGTACCCACGCCACGACGTGGCCTTCGCCGACCACGCGGGCGAGCTCCCGGTGGTCCAGGGGAACGCGTTCCCGACGGCCCGGGTCGGGCTCGGCGTCCCGGACGAATTCCAGGCCGCTGTCCACACTCCAGTCGATGAAGGGGTCGCCCGTCATCGCGTGCTGGGCGTCGATCGCGGTCCCCACCGCCGAACCGGAGTCGTTGGCGCACGGGGGCACGAAGACCGAGGAGAAGAACGGCGACCGGCGCCACAGCCCGTTCCAGTCGCAGTTGAGACCGCACCCTCCCGCGACGCGCAGCGGGAGTCCCGGGGGCAGGTGGCGCTCGGCCGCCTCGGCGAACACCTCGAAGAGGCGCCGGTTGAGCAGTGCCGCCGCGTTCACGGTCCGCGGTGCGGTCACGCCCGCGTTGTGGAAGGGCGCGTCGCGGAACAGGCCCTTGGGCGCGGGGTAGATGGTCTCGACGTCCAGGACGCGCTCCACCGCCTCGGCGGTCCGCGCGTCGACGTCCTCGGGGTCGCCGTAGGCGGCCAGGGCCATGAGCTTGCCGCTGAAGTCCAGGTCGGGTACCGCCCCGGAGTCGGGGAAGGTCGGGTCGGCGACGGCGAACAGGAAGGCGTAGCGCGCGCCCGGCTCGGAGAGCACGGGGACCTCGCGGACCACGGTGAAGTCCGCGTCCACCAGGTAGAAGGCGCCGACCACGCCCTCCCAGACCAGTACGGCCTGCTGGGCGTGGTACTCGCGCGGGGCCATGCCGACCGCCGACATGATGTGGGAGCGCACGTGGGAGGAGGAGAAGGAGGTCACCCGCTCCCCGAAGAACCGTGTCGTGTCGAGGGAGGGCGGGGCCACACCGTGGTATCCGGCGCCGACCGGGCGGTGCGCGGCCCCTCCGGCCGCGTTCCAGCCGCCCAGGGCGATGACGTCGGGCACACGTCCCAGACGCTCGGCCACGTCGAGGAGGACCATCGGCGTGACCTCGGCGTGCCGGGGAAAGGAGTCCTTCTCCGCCTCCAGGGACAGGACGAGTCTCCCGTCCTCGATCACGGCCACCGAACCGTCGTGGCCGGGTTTGACGCCCATCACCAGCATGCGCGGTCCCTCCCTCGGTGCTGACCGTCCGCACGACGGCCCCGTGTCGCCTTCCGTGTGTGTACGGCTACCCGAAGTCGCTGAATGTACGTACACGGCGGGAGAGAAGGATGGGGCCACCCTCGGCTGCCCCCGGTCCCGGAGTCAGTCCCCGGAGCCCTCGGGGTCCTCGGGCTCGTTCTCGGGGTGGACCCAGCCGTTGGCCTCGCACCCCTGGAGGCTCAGGGTCTGCTGCTGCATCACCGGGGCGGTCTCACCCTCCCCGGGGCAGTTCACGTGGCCGTGGCCCAGGGTGTGGCCCACCTCGTGGTTGATCAGGTAGATTCGGTAGGTCCTCAGGTCCCCCTCGAAGTGCGGGACGCCCGAGACCCAGCGGTTCTGGTTGATGATGGCCCGGTTGCCGTTCGCGCAGGACACGTACCCGTTGGTGTTCAGCGGGGCGCACAGCCGGTCCACGGTGTCCGGGGCGGCCAGCAGCACGCGGACGTCCGCGTGCTCGCCGTCCACCCGCTGCATGGAGCGCTCGCCGTCGTTGCCCCAGCTGCGCGGGTCACCCAGGATCTCCTCCACGGCGGCGGTGAAGTTCTCCGCCTCGCCGGGCAACCCGTCCTCGACCTCCACGGCGAAGGTCGTCACCGGGCCGTCGCCCATGACCTCGCTCTCACCCTCCACGACGCTGAACTCCCCGTCGGCGCTCCGCACCTCCTCCTCCGCGGAGCGGAGCAGCACCGGGGTCTCCTCCTCGGAGGGCGCGTTCCGTTCCTCGGAGGAGTCCGACTCCCGGTTCGCGGCCCCGTCCGCCGAGTCCCGGCCCCCGGAGGAGGTGGCCTGCTCACCGGCCCCCTCGGACACGCCGTCGCCGACCGGCCCGGAGACGGAGGTCTCCTCGGGGTCACCGAGGATGTCGCGGGCCCCGGGCACGCTGACCATGAGCACGGCGGCTGCCCCGGAGAGCAGGCACAGACCCAGGGCCAGTCCCATCGGGTACCGGCGGCGCCTGCGGTGCCGGGCACGGGAACGGCCCGTGGGCGAAGCGGACGTGGGCACGAGGAACACCCTCTCGACGACGGATGACGGACCCAGCATGCCAGAGCCCGTACCAAGGAAAGGCCAAGGAGGTTTCCGGGAAAACCAGGTGTGACGGGGATCGTGGCGATCCGTGCCCTCCCTGGGCCTTCGCCCGTACCCGTACGCCTACGGGCCGGTTCCGGAGCGCCCCGCGGGCCCGCCGGGTCCGCGTCCGTCCGGGAGGGAAACGACGGGCCGACGTGGTCGAATGCCATCGGGTCCCTCCGCGCGGATACCCTTCAACGGCAAGTGAGTCAACAGGGGTGCTGGGAGGCATCAGGTGCGCATCGCGCGGTTCGCGTCCGGTGACGAGGTCGGGTTCGGCCTGGTCGAGACCGACTCCGACAACGGGGAGGAGTTCGTCGCCCGGCTGAGCGGCCACCCCCTCCTCGGCGACATCAAGCTGACCGGTGAGCGCGCGAAGCTCTCCGACGTCCGGCTGCTGTCGCCGGTGCTGCCCACCAAGGTGGTCTGCATCGGCAAGAACTACGCCGACCACGTCGAGGAGATGAAGGACGTCACGGGGGAGTCCACCGACGAACCCGTGGTCTTCCTCAAGCCCTCCACCGCCGTGGCCGGGCCGTACGACCCGGTCTTCCACCCCGCGATCTCCGAGCAGGTCGACTACGAGGGTGAACTGGCCATCGTCATCTCCCGTCCCTGCCGGGAGGTGCCGCGCGAGCGCGCCAAGGACGTCATCCTCGGCTACACCGTGGCCAACGACGTCACCGCCCGCGACCTCCAGAAGAGGGACAAACAGTGGACGCGGGCCAAGGGCTTCGACTCCTTCTGCCCCATCGGCCCGTGGATCACCACCGGCATGACCATCGAGGAGGCCCAGAACCTGGCCCTCACCACCACCGTGGACGGTCAGACCCGGCAGGACGGGCACACCTCGCAGTTCATCCACGACATCCCCGACATCATCGCCCACGTCACCTCCTTCATGACCCTGCTCCCCGGTGACGTGGTCCTCACCGGCACCCCCGCCGGTGTGGGTCCCGTCGAGACCGGCCAGGAGGTCTCGGTGACCGTGGAGCGGCTGGGCACCATCAGCAACAGGGTCGTGGCCCGGGACTGAGCGTCACGACCCGCGTGCGGGGACACGCCCGTGCGCGGACGTCCAAGGGGGCCGGCGGCGTCCGCGCCACCGGTCCGCACACGTACCGGAAGGCAGCCCGTTGAACATCCCCCAACGCCGCCGCACCGTTCTCCTCGCCGCCGCGCTCGTCCTCGTGCTCGTGGCCGCGGGAGCCGTCTACTGGCAGGTCACGCGCTCCGGCGACGCGGGTGACACCGACACACGAGCGGGGGGACCCGTGAGCGAACCGCGCCGCATCATGCTGGCGGGCGACTCGATGACCCAGGGGGCCAACGGCGACCGGACCTGGCGCTACCACCTGTGGAACCATCTCTCCTCCGTCGTGGAGGGGCTGGACTTCGTCGGCCCCTACTCCGAGCCCGCGACTCCGGACATGATCCTGCCGGTTCCCACCACCGAGGACGTGGCGCCCCCGAGCCCGGACGACGATCCCGCCGAGGACTACCAGGAGCAGGGCGGAGGGACGGAGCCCCCGCGAACGGGCGCCCCGGACCCCTCCGCCGCCGAGAGCCCCGGACCGGAGGGATCGTCGGACGTCGGCGCCGCCTGGCCCGGCACGGACGGCGATCCGGACACCGCCGAGTACCTGGACCCCGACTTCGACCAGGACCACAACGCCCTGTGGGGCCGCACCCTCGGCGACGCCGCCTCCTCCATCCGGGAGGAGGTCCGCGTCCACCAGCCGGACGTGCTGTGCGTCATGCTCGGTGTCAACGACCTGCTGTGGCCGGTCACCATGGACGAGATGGAGTACCGGCTGCGCGGTTACGTGGACGCGGCCCGCGCGAGCAACCCGTACCTGCGCGTCGTGCTCGCGGAGACGCCGCCCATCGCGCTGGCCGAGTCCGACGAGGCGTTCGCCCTGCGGGCGTACGCCTACAACATCCTCGTCCGCGAGGTCGCCGCCGACATGTCCACGGAGCGGTCGCCGGTGACCAGCCTGGACGTGGCGGGCAGGGAGTCCTGGAACGCCTCCGCCGACACCTACGACGGAACCCACCCCAACGCGGGCGGGGAGATCAAGATCGCCGCCGCCTTCGCCGACGTCCTGGCGGAGGAGTACGGGATCGGCGAGGCCTACCCGCGTCCCCTGCCCGCGGCCGCCGGCGGAGGCTGAGGCGGGCGGTGACACCCTCCCGGGGGCGGGCGCCGCGCCGCCCCCCCCGGGAACGCGGTGGAGGACGGGACGGAGTGTGAGGCGGAAGCGGTGCGGCGACCAGCGGATCTCCCCGAGCCCACGTCCACCGCGGATACCCTGGGCGCGTGACTGAGACTTCGATTCGTACCCGCTTCGCCCCGTCCCCCACGGGCATGTTCCACGTCGGCGGCGCGCGCTCCGCGCTGTTCAACTGGGCGCTGGCACAGCAGCGGCCCGAGGGCCGCATGGTGCTGCGCGTCGAGGACACCGACGCCGCACGCAACCGTCCCGAGTGGACCGAGGGCATCATCCGCGCGCTGGCCTGGCTCGGCATCGGTGAGGACGACCCGCACTTCGAGGGCCCCTACTTCCAGTCGGAGTACGCGGACAAGCACCGCGAGACCGCGCAGGAGCTGTACAAGAACGGACGCGCCTACTACTGCGACTGCACCCGCGAGCAGGTCCAGGAACGGCGCGACAACCCGAACCTGGGCTACGACGGGTTCTGCCGGGACCGCAACCTGGCCCCCGGCCCGGGGCGGGCGCTGCGCTTCCGCGTGCCCGACGGCGGCCCCACCGTCGTGGACGACCGCATCCGCGGCCGCGTGGAGTTCGACCACGCCTCGATCGAGGACTTCGTGATCGCCCGCGCCGACGGCTCGCCCCTGTTCGTGCTGGCCAACGTCGTCGACGACGTCGAGATGCGCATCACGCACGTCATCCGCGGCGAGGAGCACCTGTCCAACACCCCCAAGCAGCAGCTCCTGTGGGAGGCGCTGGGCCTGACCCCGCCGGTGTGGGCGCACCTGCCGGTCATCGTCAACGAGCAGCGCAAGAAGCTGTCCAAGCGCCGCGACAAGGTCGCCCTGGAGTCCTACCAGGAGGAGGGCTACCTGGCGGAGGCGATGGTCAACTACCTCATGCTGCTGGGATGGGCCCCGGGCGACGACCGCGAGATCATGCCGTGGTCGCAGATGCAGCCGCTGTTCCGCGTCGAGGACGTCAACAGCTCCAGCGCCTTCTTCGACGAGAAGAAGCTGCGCGCCTTCAACGGCGAGTACATCCGCGAGCTCAGCGTCGACGAGTTCGTCGAGCGCTGCCAGCCGTGGCTGACCGGCGACGCGGCCCCGTGGGACCCGGCCGACTACGACCCCGAGGTCTTCGCCGCCGTCGCCCCGCTGGCGCAGAGCCGTGTGGCCGTACTCAGCGAGATCGTGCCGAACGTGGACTTCCTGTTCCTCAGGGAGCCCGTGGAGGACGAGAAGAGCTGGTCCAAGGCGATGAAGCCGGGCGTGGGCCGGGAGATGCTCCAGGCCGCTCTGGCCCGCTTCGCGGACCCGGAGCTGTCGTGGACCGCCGAGGCGCTCAAGACCGCCACCGAGGAGGTCGGCGCGTCGCTGGGCCTGAAGCTGGGCAAGGCGCAGGCTCCCGTGCGGGTGGCGGTCACCGGCCGTACCGTCGNCTCGGCCGTGAGCACGTCCAGGCGCGGCTGGCCGCGGCCCTGGAGAAGCTGAGCGCCCGGGAGGACTCCGCCGGGGCCTGAACGGGGCGGGGTGGCCGGGGCCACAGGGCGGTCACCCCGATTTCGGTTCGCGAGTACTCCGAATGTCCGCTAGAGTTGTGGACGTCGCCGAGGGGGACAGGGACGCGGAAGCGGACAGGGTCCTCCGAAAGCATTGGGATATGGTGTAATCGGCAGCACGACTGATTCTGGTTCAGTTAGTCTAGGTTCGAGTCCTGGTATCCCAGCGCGGTCAGCGGTCATCCGCGGACCTCACGGGTCACAGACCCGACAAGGCCCCCGTCGTCTAGTGGCCTAGGACGCCGCCCTCTCAAGGCGGTAACGGCGGTTCGAATCCGCTCGGGGGTACACGACAGGGAGCGGCTCCCACCATGTGGGGGCCTTCTTTCTGGCCGGTGCGCGTCACCGGCGTCCGGTTCGGGCGGTCCACGTGTTCCACGTTCCGCCCGGCATCAGGCCCCCGTCGTCTAGTGGCCTAGGACGCCGCCCTCTCAAGGCGGTAACGGCGGTTCGAATCCGCTCGGGGGTACCACTGAGGCTCCATCCGCGAGGGTGGGGCCTTTCGTGTTTCTCCGGGCCGCCGTCGAGTCGCACGGGCGGGCCCGCGCCCACGGGAGGTGCCTGGGATACTGGGACGGCGCAGTCTCCCGACCGCCCAACCCCCTGTCGGAGCGTATGAACAGCGACCACTCCCCACCAGCCGCCCGGACCGGACCGGTGCCGGAGGGCGGTGCACCGTGACAGGCCGCGAACTCGGCCCAGGGAACCACCAGGACAAGGATGTCCGTGAGGTTCTCCGAGACCTGTGTGAACAGGGTTGGGTGCTGAGGCAGGAGGGGCACTGGGGACGTCTGTACTGCGACTGCGGCTGCACCCGCATCCAGGTACCGGGAACGCCGCGTAACTCCGGTCGGGCCGCGCGCCGCATCAGGCAGGAGGCGCGACGCTGCCCGATGCCCCCGGACGATCCCCGGCGCGGTGCCGGCGGACCCCGGGGTTAGGCCGTCTCGAGGACGGGGCCGTCCGGGGGGAGGGGGCGGCACGTCGCTGGAGGCCGTGCCGGAGCGGGAGAGCCGGTCATCTCCGCGGACCCGGCCCCGGACACGGCGGGCTGGGAGGCCGTCGTGCCGCTGGGCGCCTTCATCATCTCCGCGGCCCCGGACATGGTGGGGCCGGGCCACGCCCGGTATCCTGGGTGTTGACGTTTGCCAACGGTGGTGCGGTCCCCGGCGCGGCCCGGGCCCCGGGAGCCGTTGACCACGGCCGACACCCCGACACACACCGGAAGGCGTTCCGGAGGAAGGCGAGGCCGATGGCCGAGTACGAGTTCGTCTTCGTCGTGGACGGGTTCGACCTGGACGACCACGACACCGTCCACGCCCTCAGCGAGGGCTTCGACGCGCTCGTCTCCTCCTGGCACGGTGCCCTGCGCCTGTCCGTCGCCGCTCCCGGTCCGGACGCCGTCACGGCGGCCAGGTCGCTGGTGGAGCGCGTCCGGGCGACGGTGCCCGGGGTACGGATCGTCCGGCTGGACAGGGAACTCGTCGGGATCTCCGACATCGCCGAGATCACCGGCCGGTCCAGGCAGAACGTCGACCAGTGGGTCCGCGGGCAGCGGCACGACGGTGTCCCCTTCCCCGCGCCGGAGGCGGTCGTGGGCCGCTCCCAGGTGTGGCTGTGGACGGAGGTCAACGCGTGGCTGCGGGGGATCGGTCTGGACGACGGGCAGCTGCGGCCGACCCGGACGGAGATGACCGAGATCGACTGGCTGCTCCAGACCTCGCGCAAGGTCGAGCTCGCCCTGGTGCGCCATTCCGGCAGCCCCGACGTGCGCCGCGTGGCCAGGCTGCTGGCCGCGCACGCCCGCACCACACGCGAGTTCATCCACTACCTCGTCAAGAACCCCCGGGTGCGTGACGCCGGGGGCCGTTACACGGTGCTGGTCTGCTCGCCGCGCAACGAGGCGGTGGACGTCTTCCGCAGGCTGGAGACCTTCGACCACCCGGTCGTGCTGGCCACGGTGACCAACCGGATCCACGCCCTGGTCATGGTCGACGGGGAGGGCGACCGTGCGAACGCGACCGAGCTGGTGCCCGGGATGACCGTGCGCGACTGGCTGGGGATGATCGCCCTGTCGCCCGAGAGCGAGTTCACCGTCGCGTCGGAGGGCGCGTCCACCAAGACCGCGACGATCGCCGCGAGGTCACCGATGGACCTGGTCGGCGCCTGAGTCACGGGCCCGGTCGGAGCCCGGGCCCCGCGGCCGGGCCCACACGCGCTTCCGGTGACGGTGGCCGTCCTGCCGGTCGGTCCCGCGGTCGTCCTCCTCCGTTTCGTGGCGCGCGTCACCGCATGTGACGTGGGCCGGGCCGCCGGTCAGAAGTGCGTGCCGCCGTCGACGCGGATCTCGGTGCCGGTGACGAACCTCCCGTCCTCCGACGCCAGCATCGCCACGACGCCGGCCACGGTCTCGGGCCCGGCGAATCCCTCCCCGAGGGCCGGGGACAGCTTCGCGAACAGGCTCCAGTCGGTGTCCTCCGGCAGGCCGGGGCCATGGCTCCGGCCGCTCTCCCCCGAACCGTCGGTCATACCGGAGGAGACGGATCCGGGCTGCACGGCGGTGAACCGGATGCCCTGCTTGCTGTACTCGGCGGCCAGGGCGTGGGTCATGGACTGGATGCCGCCCTTGCTCGCCGCGTAGGCCGCCATGTACGGGTGGGCGAACATCGCCGACGTGGAGCTGAAGTTGACGACGGCCGGGGAGTCGCCCTCCAGCAGCGCGGGTACCGCCTCGCGGATGACCAGGAAGGTGCCGGTCAGGTTGACCGTGACCACCCGGGTGAAGTCGGCGAGGGACGTGGCGTGGGTGTGCGACGAGCGCAGGATGCCGGCCGCGTTGACCAGGACGTCCAGACCACCGAGGGCGGAGAGGGCGAAGGCGACGCCCGCGCGGACGGAGGCCTCGTCGGCGACGTCCATGACCACCGTGGTCAGCCGCTCGGCGTGGGCCTCCGCCTTGGCGTGGGTGTCCTTCAGGCCGCTCTCGCTCACGTCCGCGGCCACCACCTTCCCTCCCTCGGCCAGGACGCGCAGCACGGTGGCCTGACCGATGCCCGATCCGCCGCCGGTGACCAGCGCGCGGCGTCCTTCGTAGCGGTTCATGTTCTTCTCCCCGGGGTGAGTGGTGGCGCGGTCGAGCCGCATGGTGTCCATGGTATGTCGGTTTGGCACGCTGTGCCATCTGGGCATCACATGCACACTGATTCCGCCAGCACTACGCTTTCCCCATGGAGCAACCCAGGACGGCTCGTGAGGCCGCGACCTCGCTGACTGAGCGCCGCAAGGCGGCGACCCAGATGGACATCGCTCGCGCGGCGGCCGAACTGTTCACCGAGAAGGGGGCCGAGGGCACGACCACGGAGGAGATCGCGGCTCGCGCGGGGGTCGCGCTGCGCACGTTCTACCGGTACTTCCGCAGCAAGCAGGACGCGGTCGGGTCGCTGCTGTCATCCGGTGGGGACCGCTGGCGCGCGCTGCTGGCCCGGGCCGGGACCGACATGGGGCTCGCGCGGGCTCTGGAGTCCGCGGCGGTCGACTCCCTGTCGGGGGCCGGCGGCGTGGGGGAGGAGGAAGGGCTGCGCTGGACCCGGGGGCTGCTGCGCGCGGCCCAGGAGGACCCGGCCCTGAGGGCCGTCTGGTACAGGGTGAACCAGGAGTCGGAACAGGAGTTGCTGCCGGTGATCACCCGTCTGGCGGGGCCGGGCGCCGACCCGTTGGAGACGCGGCTGCTCGCCGCCGCCGCGACCGACGCGATCCGGGTCGCCCTGGAGACGTGGGCGCTCGCGGACACGGAGGCCGACGGGAACGACTCCCCGGCGGAGCTCGTGGTCCGGTGTCTGCGCGAGCTGACGGGCGGTCTGCGCCTGCTGGCGTCGGGGCCGCGCGTCTGAGGCGGGCGGGGCCGACGCGGCGGCCCCTTCCTGCGGGCCGCTGGCGAGCGCCCGGAGAGGCGCACCGACCCGCCCTGCGCGCCGTGATCCCGTACCCGTGGCGGGTCTCGGCGCTCCTACCTCGCCACGAGTACGAGACCAGCACAGGCCGGGGCCCGTGTGCCACACCAGAAACGCTTCCCGTCGGGCCGCTAGTGAGCGCCCTCGTAGGTGTGCAGGGACTCACTGATCTTCTCCGCCGCGGACAGCACCGCCTGGGAGTGGATACGACCGGGTGAGCGGGTCAGACGCTCTATCGGCCCGGACACCGACACGGCGGCGATCACGCGCCCGCCCGGGCCGGACACCGGCGCTGACACCGACGCCACCCCCTGTTCGCGCTCGGCGACGCTCTGGGCCCACCGGCGGCGGCGCACCTGGGCCAGGCTGGCCGCGGTGAACCGGGCCCCCACCAGGGAGCGGCGGATCCGGTCGGAGTCCTCCCAGGCCAGGAGCACCTGGGCGGCCGAACCGGCGTTCATGGGCAGCTCACTGCCGACCGGCACCGTGTCGCGCAGCCCGCTGCTGCGCTCGGAGGCGGACACGCACACCCGCAGGTCCCCCTGACGACGGTAGAGCTGGGCGCTCTCCCCGGTCAGGTCGCGCAGCTGCACCAGGACGGGGGCGGCCACGGCCAGCAGCCGGTCCTCGCCGGTCGCTATGGAGAGTTCGCCCAGGCGTGGACCCAGCACGAAGCGTCCCTGGCTGTCGCGGGTGACCATCCGGTGGCGTTCGAGGGCGACCGCCAGACGGTGCGCCGTGGGACGGGCCAGGCCGGTGATCTGTACCAACTGGGCCAGGGACGCCGGTCCCGATTCCAGGGCGTCGAGGACGGACATGGTCTTGTCCAGGACACCGACACCGCTGGATGAGCTAGAGTTGTCCATGGCTTGATATTGCCGTCTCGAAATATGGAATGCAAGTCGAGCCGCAGTCCGCGCAGGGCACCACACGAGACGCGCCCGAGACGAAACGAGAGAGGCGATCGCCCATGGCACGCACGATGGCCGAGAAGGTCTGGGAGGAGCACGTCGTCCGACGTGCCGACGGCGAGCCGGACCTGCTCTACATCGACCTCCACCTCGTCCACGAGGTGACCAGCCCCCAGGCCTTCGAGGGCCTGCGCCTGGCCGGTCGGTCCGTGCGCCGCCCGGACCTGACCATCGCCACCGAGGACCACAACGTCCCCACCCAGGACCTGCTCGCCCCCATCGCCGACCCCGTCTCCCGCAAACAGGTCGAGACGCTGCGCAAGAACTGCTCCGACTTCGGGGTCCGGCTGCACCCGATGGGCGACATCGACCAGGGCGTCGTACACGTGGTCGGTCCCCAGCTGGGCCTGACCCAGCCCGGCATGACCGTCGTCTGCGGTGACAGCCACACCAGCACCCACGGTGCGTTCGGCGCGCTGGCCTTCGGTATCGGCACGAGCCAGGTCGAGCACGTCCTGGCCACCCAGACGCTGCCCATGACGCCGTTCAAGACCATGGCCGTCACCGTGAACGGCAAGCTCAAGCCGGGGGTGTCCGCCAAGGACATCATCCTCGCGGTCATCGCCAAGATCGGCACCGGCGGCGGCCAGGGCTACGTCATCGAGTACCGGGGCGAGGCCATCGAGGCCCTGTCCATGGAAGCCCGGATGACCGTGTGCAACATGTCCATCGAGGCGGGCGCCCGCGCCGGGATGATCGCCCCGGACCAGACCACGTTCGACTACGTCAGGGGCCGGGAGCACGCTCCCCGGGGCGAGGACTTCGACGCCGCGGTGGAGCACTGGAAGAGCCTGCGCACCGACGAGGGCGCGGTCTTCGACGCCGAGGTCGTGCTGGACGCCGACGAGCTCAGCCCGTTCGTCACCTGGGGTACCAACCCGGGCCAGGGCGTGCCGCTGGACGCCTCCGTGCCCGACCCCGCCTCGTTCGAGGACCCCTCGGCCCGCGCCGCCGCCGAGAAGGCCCTGGCCTACATGGACCTCACGGCCGGGACGCCGATGCGCGAGGTGCGGGTGGACACCGTCTTCCTGGGCTCGTGCACCAACGGCCGGATCGAGGACCTGCGCGCCGCCGCCGAGATCATCCGGGGCCGCCGGGTCGCCGAGGGCGTGCGCATGCTCGTCGTCCCCGGCTCCATGCGGGTCAAGGAGCAGGCCAACGAGGAGGGCCTGGGCAGGGTCTTCGAGGAGGCCGGGGCCGAGTGGCGCGAGGCGGGCTGTTCGATGTGCCTGGGTATGAACCCCGACCAGCTCAAGCCCGGTGAGCGCAGCGCCTCCACCTCCAACCGCAACTTCGAGGGGCGCCAGGGGCGCGGTGGGCGCACCCACCTGGTGTCGCCGCAGGTCGCCGCCGCCACCGCGGTGCGCGGCACCCTGTCCTCGCCCGCCGACCTGGCCGCCCGCTAGCGCGCCGACCGATTCCGACAGGAGAGACTCCCATGGAGAAGTTCGACGTCCACACCGGTCGGGCCGTGCCGCTGCGCGCCAGCAACGTGGACACCGACCAGATCATCCCGGCCGTCTACCTCAAGCGGGTCAGCAGGACCGGCTTCGAGGACGGCCTGTTCGCCGAGTGGCGCAAGTCCGACCCGGACTTCGTCCTCAACCGCGCCGAGTTCCAGGGCGCTTCCGTGCTGGTGGCCGGGCCTGACTTCGGCACGGGCTCCTCGCGCGAGCACGCCGTGTGGGCGCTCAAGGACTACGGCTTCAGGGCCGTGCTGTCCTCGCGCTTCGCCGACATCTTCCGCGGCAACTCCCTCAAGGGCGGCCTGCTGACGGTCCTGCTGCCGCAGGAGGTCATCGACCGCCTGTGGGAGGCGGTCGAGGCCGACCCCACCACCGAGGTGACCGTGGACCTGGTCGAGCGCGAGGTGCGCTCCCCGGCGGCGGGTGTGCACGAGCCCTTCGAGCTGGACGACTACACCCGCTGGCGGCTCCTGGAGGGGCTGGACGACATCGCGCTGACCCTGCGCCACACGGACGAGATCGGGGCGTTCGAGGGCTCCCGCAAGCCCTGGCTGCCCGTGACCCTGTAGACACGGATCGGCTTCTGGGTCGGGGATTTCGTGCCTGTGTGACGCAGGCCACCCCCGACCCAGAAATATTTTACCTTTACTTACTGTGACTGGTTGCTTACGGGTCTTCTGTCCTTAAGGTCGGCGTGTCTCATGCCCGGAATCCGGTTATACGTAGGCATTTGGGGCTCGCAGAAGGGGGCAAAAGGGACTGGAGGACCGGGTGTCCGCGGTCTGGACCAGAGCCCCGTCGAAGCTGCCGTGCAGGTCGAGGAAGGCCCGACACGCCCTGCCCACAGGCGTTTGTATTTGTGTAAGGGCCTCCGCGTCCCCTAATTTCGTGCGAGCAAGGGGGAACCGGAGGAACCTTATGAACAAGCGTGACCTGATCGACGCGATCTCCGATCGGCTCGGAGACAAGAAGACCGCGACCGAAGCGGTCAACGCTGTGCTTGACACCATTCAGGCCACCGTGGCGTCGGGCGACAAGGTCGCCATCACGGGCTTCGGTGTTTTCGAGAAGTCCGAGCGCGCGGCCCGTACCGCTCGCAACCCCGCCACCGGCGCCACCATCAACGTCCCCGCGAGCTTCGTTCCGAAGTTCCGCGCTGGCGCTGACTTCAAGGCGCTGGTCAACGGCGACAAGAAGTAGCCCGCCACCGCACGGCGACGGGTCCGTCCGCCCGGGTTCCCCAGGGGACCCGGGCGGAACGCGTTTCGGGCGTCAGGGCGTGTTCTGCGGGTACGGGTCCCGGCCCACGAGCTCCCACATCTCCCGGGTCCTGGAACCCACGCCCAGCGCCACCGCGGCGCGCAGGTCCTCGGGGGTGTCCACGTCGCGCCGCACCGACGCCACGTCCGTGACCACCAGCTCCCTGGCGCCGACGGACAGGTGCCGGGCGCGTGAGGCCCCCTCGAACGCCGGGGTGAACGGGTGCCCGGGGCCCGCCGCGAACAGCGTCGTTCCCACGCCGGGCGCGTCGGGGAGGAAGGACCGGCCGTGCCCGGCCGCCGCGGCCAGGACCCGTTCCAGCTCCTCGGGGCGCAGCGCGGGCAGGTCCGCCGACAGGGCGCACACCCCGAGTCCGGGCAGGCACCGCCGTGCGAACGCCGCCCCGTGCGCCAGCGCCGGGTTCAGACCCGTGCCGGGCTCACCGCCCACCACCACCGCGCCCAGGTCGGTCAGCGCGGCCCCGGCGCGCGGGTCCTCGGTCACCACGAACACCGTCGCCACCGCGGGGCAGAGCCGCGCCGAGGCCACCGTGTCGCACGCGATGGCCAACGCCAGGTCCTCGCGGCGGGTGCCCGCGGCCAGGGCCAGTCGCGACTTGGCCCGGTCGAGGTGCTTGACTGGGACGATCAGGGACCAGCGCGCCCCGGGGCGCGGGGCCCCGTCGCTTTCTCCAGAGCCGGTCACGGTTCCCCCGGAACGTTCGGTACGGCCATGACAGTGACGAGGGTAGCCAGCAGGGCGTTCGTCCGCGGGCCACGCCCTAGACTGAACCGGTTGTGCTGTGCGGCCCGGACGTGCCCGCAGCGATGGAGTGAGGAGTCCCGTGGCCAAGCAACGAGAATCCCGGTGGGTGAAGGCGGTCGTCTCCCGGATCGTCCGGTTCGTCCTGTGGTTCGTCACCAAGCCGGACTGGAAGGGCACCGAGCACGTCCCCGCCCGGGGCGGGGTGATCATCGCCGCCAACCACCTGTCGATGGCCGACCCCCTGACGGTCGCGCACTTCCTCTACATCGGTGCCCGGCGCTGGCCGACCTTCACCATGAAGGACGCGATCATGCGCATCCCCGTGGTGGGCGCGGTGGCCAGGAGCACCGGACAGATCCCCGTCAGGCGCGGCAGCACCGACGCGGTCAAGGCACTGCACGAGGCCGAGCTGGCACTCACCCGCGACGAGGCGTCGGTGATCTTCTACCCCGAGGGCACCTGCACCCGTGACCCGAACCTGTGGCCCATGACCGCCAAGACCGGTGTGGCCCGCCTGGCGCTCACCACGGGCGTGCCGGTCGTCCCGGTGGCGCACTGGGGAGAGCAGCACATCCTGCCCTACGGCACCAAGAAGGTCAGCCTGTTCCCCCGCAAGCGCCTGGAGTTCCGGGCCGGTCCGCCCGTGGACCTGTCCCGGTTCCGGGACCAGCCGCTGACCGGGACGGTCCTCCGGGAGGCCACCGAGGTGATCATGGCCGACATCACCGCCCTCCAGGCGCGGATCCGCGGGGAGGAACCGCCCGCGGTTCCCTACGACCCCAGGAAGGCGCGGGCCGAGGCCGCCCGAGGCGGGGAACGGCGCATCGGGGACGCCAGCGGGAAGGACGGGGCCGCCGGGGCTTCCGAGACCGCAGGAACCGGTGAGGCCGAGGAGAACGCGACGGGAGGGACCGTGGCGGAGGGCACGGCGCCGGCCGGGGGCGAGACCGGTGCGAACAGCGAGAACGGGAAGAACAGTACGGGGGCATGACACAGCCGATGGGTACCGACAACGTCAGGATCGCCGTCCTCGGCGCGGGATCGTGGGGCACCGTGTTCGCGAACATCATCGCGGACGCGGCCGACCTCGCCAGGGAGCGGGATCCGGATGGTCCCGCCGTCGAGGTGATCCTGTGGGGGCGGCGGGCCTCGGTGGTCGACGCGGTCAACGAGACCTCCGAGAACCCCGACTACTTTCCGGGGACCCGGCTGAATCCGCGACTGCGCGCCACCACCGACGCCCCCAAGGCGCTGGCGGGGGCCGACGTGGTGGTGCTGGCGGTGCCGTCGCAGACGCTGCGGGCCAACCTCGTGGACTGGCGGCCCCACCTGCGCGAGGACGCGGTCGTCGTCAGCCTGATGAAGGGCGTGGAGCTGGGCACCCGCATGCGGGTCAGCCAGATCATCGCGGAGGTCCTGGAGTACCCGAAGGAGCGCATCGCGGTCGTGTCGGGCCCCAACCTGGCCCGCGAGATCGCCGAGCGCCAGCCCGCCACCGCCGTGGTCGCCTGCCCCCACGAGCCGACCGCCGTGCGGCTCCAGGGACTGTTCAAGGCCCCCTACTTCCGCCCCTACACCAGCACCGACCTGGTGGGAGTGGAGATCGGCGGCGCGATGAAGAACGTGATCGGGCTGGCCGTCGGCGTCGCCGAGGGCATGGGGTTCGGTGACAACACCAAGGCGTCCCTCATCACCCGCGGTCTGGCCGAGACCACGCGCCTGGCGGTGGCCCTGGGCGCCGACGAGCACACCCTGTCCGGACTGGCGGGGATGGGTGACCTCGTGGCGACATGCTCCTCCCCGTTGTCGCGAAACCGGACCTTCGGTGAGAAACTGGGCGCTGGCAAGACCCTCGAACAGGTCGTCGCGGAGACCCGGCAGACCGCGGAGGGGGTCAAGTCCTCCGAATCCGTCCTGGAACTCGGATGGGCCCACGGGGTCGACATGCCGATCACCGAGGCCGTCGTCAAGATGATGCACCACGACCTGAGCCCGGCGGAGGCGCTCGCGGCCTTCATGGCCCGCAGCGCCAAGCCCGAGCGTTACGGGGTCTGAGAGCGAGCACCACGATGTCACACACACCAGGTTCCGCCACCGGCGCGGAGAGCGAGGGCGAGTACACGCGGGCGGTCTCCCTTCCGCACGCCCCGGTCCCCGCCGAGCGGCCGATGCGCATGCCCGTCCACCGGGCCACCACCTACGCGTTCGACACCTCCCAGGAGTACGCGGACGTGCTCGCGGGCACCCGACGGGGCTACTCCTACGCGCGCATCGACAGCCCCACCGTGGACGCGTTCGCCGACGCGGTCGCCGCCCTGGAGGGCGCGGGCCTGCCGGAACCGGTGCGCGGACAGGCCTTCGCCTCGGGCATGGGCGCGCTCAGCACGGTGCTCATGGCGCTGACGGAGGCGGGCGCGCACGTCGTGGCCGCCCGGTCCATCTACGGCAACACCCACTCGCTGCTGGACCGGCTGCTGCGCCGGTTCGGCGTGCGCACCGACTTCGTCGACATCACCGACCTGGACGCGGTGCGCGCCGCCGTGGAACCGGACACCCGGGTGGTGTTCACCGAGACGCTGTCCAACCCCACCATGACCGTCTCCGACCTGCCGGGCCTGGCGCGGATCGCCCACGAGGCCGGCGCCGCCCTGGTGGTGGACTCCACCTTCGCCTCCCCGGCCGTGTGCCGTCCGCTGGAGCACGGCGCCGACGTGGTCGTGCACTCGGCCACCAAGTACATCGGCGGCCACAGTGACACCACCGGCGGAGTGGCCGTGGCCTCGCCCGACCTGATCGAGCGCGTCCGCTCGGCGCGCGTGGACCTGGGCCCCTGCCTGGCTCCGGACGAGGCCTACCTGCTGCACCGCGGACTGGAGACGCTGCCTCTGCGGGTAGGACGCCAGTGCGAGAGCGCCGCGGCCCTCGCCGCGGCCCTGGAGGGGCACCACCTCGTGGAGCGGGTCGACCACCCCTCGCTGGAGTCGCACCCGCAGGCGTCGCTGGCGGACAAGCTCTTCGACCAGGGCCGGTACGGCGCGGTCGTCACCGTGCACCCGCGCGGAGGGTGGGACGCCGGGATGGCCTTCGCCGACCGGCTGCGGGTGGCCACCATCGCCGCCTCGCTGGGCGGCACGCACACGCTGGTGGGACACGTCGCCTCCACGTCCCACCGCAACATGAGCGAGGACGAACTGGCCGCCGCGGGCATCTCACCAGGTGCGGTACGGTTCTCCGTCGGTCTGGAGGACCCCCGTGACCTCGTCGAGGACGCCCTGGCGGCCCTCGGCGGGGAAGGCTGACACACCATGGGGTTTCTCCCGTTCCGGTTCCACACAGAGGCGAGATAGGGTCAGGCAGCATGTCGTCCGAGCAGCGCAAGATTCGGGTGGCCGTCGTCTTCGGCGGGCGCAGTTCCGAACACGAGATCTCCTGCGTCACCGCGGGCAGCGTGCTGTCCGTCATCGACCACGACCGCTACGAGATCGTGCCGGTCGGCATCACACGCGCGGGCAACTGGGTGCTGACCTCGGGCGACCCCGAACACCTGCGCATCGACGCGGGCACCAGGGCGCTGCCGTCCGTGCCCGAGGACGGCACGGACCTGGCGCTGCCCTTCGACGCCGAGGGCCAGCTGATGGTGGTCGACCCGGTCCGGGGCCCCGAGCGCCTGGCCGAGGTGGACGTGGTGCTGCCGCTGCTGCACGGACCGTTCGGTGAGGACGGCACCATCCAGGGGCTCTTCGAGATGATGGGCGTGCGCTACGCGGGCGCCGGGGTGTTCTCCAGCTCCGCCGCCATGGACAAGGTCTTCATGAAGGCCATGCTGCGCGGCAACGGCATCCCCACCAGCGACTTCGTGTCGATCACCGACCGCCAGTGGCGTACCGAGCGCAAGAGGGTGCTCGACGACGTGGCCGATCTGAGCACCACCGTGTTCGTCAAGCCCGCGCGCGCGGGCAGCAGCGTGGGCATCAGCAAGGTGAGCGACTCCTCCGACGCCGACGCGGTGGTCGCCGCGGTCGAGGCCGCCCGGGAGCACGACCCCAAGGTGCTGGTGGAGGCTCAGGTCGTGGGACGCGAGATCGAGTGCGGCGTGCTGGAGTCCGAGGACGGCGGGACGCCCGACGTGTCCCTGCCGGCCGAGGTGCGCGTGGCGGAGGGCTTCGACTTCTACGACTTCGAGGCCAAGTACCTGTCCACGAGTGGTCTGACCATCCCGGCCGAGCTCCCGGAGGAGGCCACCGCGCGGCTGCGCGCGATGGCCGCCGAGGTGTTCGACGCGGTGGGGTGCGAGGGGCTGGCCCGGGTGGACTTCTTCTACACCGAGGACGGCGAGGTCCTCGTCAACGAGCTCAACACCATGCCCGGGTTCACCCCGGCGTCGGCCTTCCCGCAGATGTGGGCCGCCACCGGAGTGGACTACCCGGCCCTCGTGGAGCGGATGATCTCCTCGGCGCTGCGCCGGTCCCCGGGGTTGCGTTAGACGGACCGTGTGCGGGCGGCTGGTCGGTCGCCCGCCTGCCCGCGCGTTCGGGAAACGGCTCAGGCCGCTGGTCCGCCGTGCACCGGCCCCTCGTGCCCCGGGTCCTCGGGGGACGAGCCGTCGGAAGCCTCGGGGGCGTGCGGAACCTTTCCGTGGCCCGACCGGTGAGGAGGCGCGGGGACCAGTTCGCGGGTGAGGAACACCGCGCCGGCGGTGGCGGCGGGGAACACCAGGATCGCGACGAACGGGATCGCCAGCAGGAAGTACGTCGGCACCGCGTAGCCCAGCACCCGCATCCGCCGCTTCCTCATGTACCAGCGCCGCTCGCGGATGGTCAGCAGGTTGCGCCGGTCGAACGCGCTCGTCAGCAGTTCGAGCGCCAACAGCCATCCGCCCAGCAGCGCGGCGATCACCGGACCGATCACCTGGCCCGCCAACGGGACGAAACCGATCGCGAACACGAGCACCGTCACCGGCAGGGACATCGCCACGATCACCAGCGACTGGCGGACCGACCGCCAGATCCCCGCCATCAGCGACTCGTCGGGGTCCCCGGGGTCGTTGCCCAGCTCCTTCTCCACCAGTTCGGTGACCTTGTCGTAGATCGGCCCGCCCAGGGTCAGCGTGGCCGTCGTGAACGTCACCACCATCAGCAGGATCGACCCGGCCAGGATCGCCACGGACATGGCACCGCGCAGCAGCCCCTGCCACACGGGGTCCCAGTCGTCGGCGAAGGGGGTCGCCCAGCCGACCATGTCGGTCAGGTTCATCACCAGGAGCACGAGCAACGCCAGGAACAGCAGTGACGTGAGCAGCGCGGGCAGGGCGGCGAGCAGGAACAGGCGCGGTCTGCGCAGCAGCAGGGTGAAACCGCGCAGGAGAGTACCGACGCCACCGAGGAGTTCACGAACAGGATTGGCCACGGGGGAACCCTAGAGGACCTCGGCCCCGGTGTCAGATCCGGGGCCGAGGCCCTCCCGCCGCGGTGGTCGCCGGGCTCTCTCCCCGGGGCTGTCGGTGCCTCCCCGGTCCTGGAGAGCCGCCGTGGATCACCCCTTGCGCTGTGCCCGGCGCTTGAGCGTGCGCCTGTAGTCCTGGAAGCGGGCCTTGGCGATCACCGAGCGGTCGGCGGTGCGGAGCACGATGCCCTCCGCGTTCCCGCCCGCGTCCCCGTCCAGCGCCACCCGGGTGCCCGGCAGGTGCGCGGTGACGAACTCCTGGGTCTCGGCGACGCCCTCGGGCAGCTTGTCGGCGGGGACGGTGGCCAGACGGGGCGTCAGCTCGATCCCCTCGCGCCCGGCGAGCGCGGAGAGCTCGTCCTCGGTGAGGAAGTCCTGCCCGCCGCCCTCACGCCAGGCGGAGATCTCCTGGCGCGGACGGGACAGCACCTCGGCCGGGACGACCGCCGAGTCGAACATCCGGTGCCCCACGGCGCGATGGCCGGTGTACTCGCGGCTGGCCGCGGTGACCTTGCCCCCGTACACCTCCAGGTAGTGGACGGCGATCCCCGTCCCGGGCGGGGCGATCCGGTCGGCCAGGTCGCGCAGGGCGTCGACGATGCCCAGGGCCGGGTTCCCGATCAGGTCACCCCTGGCGTACAACAGCTCCTCGCGGCTGCCGAGGACGTAGTCGCCGGAGGGGAAAGAGATGATTCGGGCGTTCGTCCCGTCGACCTTCTCGGTCAACACGACGTCGCCGGTGAACGCGACGGTCTCTTCCTGGAGGCCGCCGTTCCTGGGATCGAGCGTGTGGTAGGTGGGGATGCTGGGGTACTTGGTGGCGGAATTGAGGGCGGCCAGATCGAGGGTACGGGGATCGAGATCGCTCATGAGCGGCTCCAGGGACACGGTTCGCCGGGGCGGGGACAGGCACGAGGGTGTCACCGGGTTCTGACACACGCGGTGTACGTTCCGGTGGACCCGTCCCGGACGTCCGTTTCGTTCGGTTCGTCAGGGCGGCATCGTGGGACGGTATCCCAGTACGTCCCGCCGTGTCCCCCCGTTTTCCGACCGCCGCCGACGCGCGGGCACGTCCTTCGGGGGCGACCGCCTCCCCGACCCGCCGCCTGTCGCCGACGCGCGGGTGCGGTCCGGAGGATGTCCGGGCCCGGGGCCGTCGTGGTGGGCCGCCGCTGACATGCGGATGTGGTTTGGACCTGCTGAGCGCGAGGTTGTCCACAGGTGGGAACTCGTGGTGGTGCACGGGTGCAGGGCGGGGCATGCTCGTGATGGGGGCGTCCGCCGGTCCCCTGGCGCGGTACGCGCCCCCGTACCAAGGTGTGCCCCGGCGCTCCCCGCGACGAACGCCGCCGCCCGGCCCTGTGGACGAACGCACGCACCGGCCCGGCCCTGTGGACGACCGCCCCGGCCCGGGTCTCAGACCGTGCTGACGTCGCGGTACCAGCCCTCCCGCCGGGACAGCTCCTCGTGCGTGCCCTGCTGGAGCACCCGGCCGTCGCGCACCACGTAGATCCGGTCCACCCGGTCCAGCCCCGTCAGGTCGTGGGTGATCAGCAGGGTGGAGTACCCCTCGGCGGCGGCCAGCAGGTCATCCACCACGGCGTCGCGCGTGTCCGGGTCCAGGTGGGCGGTCGGCTCGTCCAGGACCAGCACCCGGGGCGCCGCCAGCACGGCGCGGGCCAGCGCCAGCCGCTGCACCATCCCGCCGCTCAGCCCCCGGCCGTGCGCGCCCACGGGCGTGTCCAGCCCCCGGGGCATCGCCGCCACCTCGTCCGCCAGCCGCGCACGCCGCAGCGCCTCCCACAGTTCGTCGTCCTCCGCGCCGGGCCGGGCCAGCCGCAGGTTCTCCCGGAGCGTCGACGCGAACACGTGCGGGTCCTGGGGCACACCCGACACGACTCCGCGCACCTCGTCGGCCGGGTACGACGTGACGTCCTCCCCGCCGATCTCCACCCGGCCCGCGTCCGGGTCGCGGAACCGCAGCAGCACCGACGCCAACGTGCTCTTGCCCGCACCGCTCGGACCGATCACCGCCACCGTCCGCCCGGCGGGGATCTCCAGGTCCACCCCGTCCAGCGCCCACGGCTCCTCCGGGCCGTAGCGCACCCGCAGGTTCCGTACCCGGACCGTCGCGTCGCCCTTCGGATCCAGACCCTCGCGGACGGGGGCCGCGACGGCGGCCGGAGCGTCCAGTACCCCGAACAGCCGGGCCCCACTCGCGCGGAGAGCCCCCAGCCTGGCCGCCACGGCGGGCAGTGGCGCCACGATCTCGAACGCCGCCAGCGTCGTCAGCACCATCACCGCCAGCGGTACCGCTTCCAGCGTCCCGTCCGCCACGGCGGCCACACCCAGGAACAGGGCGCCCCACACGGTCAGTCCGGTGATCAGGGCGCTCGCACCGGCTCCCAGCCCCAGGATCGCGGAGTCCCCACGGGCCAACCGGGTCAGTTCCTCGTCGGCCGCGTACACCCGTTCCACCTGTCGGTCCATGGCGCCGTAGGCGACCAGGTCCGGCGCTCCGTGCAGCGTGTCCACCAGCGCCGTCGACAGTTCCCCGCGCGCCCTCGCCTGACGCCTTCCCGGGCCCCTGCCCAGCGCGGCGGCGGCCAGCGGCACGGCCAGCCCGGCCAGCAGCAGACCCGCCGCCAGCAGGAGTCCGCCGGGCACGTACAGCACGGTCAGGAACAGGACCGTGGCGCCGCCCGTGACCACCGAGACCAGCGGTGGCGTCAGTCCGCGCACCAGCAGGTCCAGGGTGGCCTCGGTGTCGTTGACCAGCCGCGACACCAGGTCACCGGACCGGAACCGGCCGAACGGCTCGG
>NZ_ANAX01000138.1:0-8780 GCF_000341065.1 Nocardiopsis halotolerans DSM 44410
TCTCGTACACCCGCACCCGCACCTCGGCCAGCGTGTGGAACGCGGCGTCGTGGGTGACCAGCCGTTCCAGGTAGCGGGCGACCCCGCGGCCGACCCCCAGCGCACGGGTGGCGACCACGGCCACCCCCAGCGCGGTGATGGGCGGGTGGTCGGCGGCGGTGGCCAGCATCCACGCGGCCACGCCCAACAGGGCCACGGCCGCGCCGGTCGCGGCGGCGCCCAGCAGCACGCCCAGAGCGAAGCGGCCCCCGCGCGGCCGGGCCAGGGCCGTCATCCGCAGCAGCGGGTCGCGCCGGCGTTCGCGCTCGGGCACGTGGAGCGGGTCGGGAACGGCGGTACCACCGGTGTCGGCGCTCATCGGGCCGTACTCCCTTCCTGGGTCAGCAGCGGCAGCGACGCGGTCCGCAGGGTGCCACCGAAGGCTGCCCGGGCCCATCCGGTGTCGTGGGCGACGATGACGGCGGTCCGGCCCTCCAACAACCGCGCGACGGCCGTGCGCACCGCCGCCGCGTTCTCCGGGTCCAGGTGGGCGGTGGGTTCGTCCAGGAGGACGAGTGGGGCGTCCCGGCACATCGCCCGCGCCAGCGCGATCCGCTGGCGCTGTCCGGCCGACAACCGGGCGCCGCGCTCGCCGAGACGGGTGTCGTACCCGTCCGGGAGCGCGGACACGAACGCGTCCGCCTCGGCCAGCCGGGCCGCCTCGCGCACACGCTCCATGGACGCGCCGGGCGCTCCCAGCCGGATGTTGTCGGCGACGGACACGTCGAACAGGTAGGGGTGCTGGGGCACCCAGGCGGTGCCGAGCCGCCAGTCGTCGGCGGCGATCCCGTCCAGGGGTTCCCAGTGTCCGCCGGGCGCGCGCACGCTGATCCGTCCCCCGGTGGGCTCGACCAGCCGCAGCAGCAGCGACAGCAGAGTGGACTTGCCCGCGCCGCTGGGGCCGGTGAGCAGCAGGTGCTCTCCTGGCGCCACCTCCAGGTCCAGTCCGGACAGCGCGGGTACGTCCCGGCCGGGATAGAGCATGTCCACCCCCTCGAAACGGATGCCGCCGCCAGCGGCGGGCGCGGGCCGGCCGNNNNCGGCCGCGGGGGAGCCGGGGTTCCGACGTCCTTCTCCGCCTCTTCAGCCTCCCTGGCCTCTCCGTTCTCGGAGAGCCCGCCGGGCATGCCGCCCGCCCCGGCCTTATCCCGCGCTCTGTTCATCCGGGAACCACCGAACACGCTGTCCACCGAGGACTCCCCGGGCACACCCTCCGCCGCAGCCTCATCAGACGTCGCACTCACGCCAGCCGCACGCGCACCAGTCGTCCCGTCCGCCCCGTCGGGTGTCCCACGTCCGCGGTCCAGTTCGGCGAACACCTGCTCCGCGGCGGCCACGCCCTCCATGCTCGCGTGGAACCGGGCGCCCACCTCGCGCAGCGGCAGGTAGGCCTCCGGCGCCAGGATCAGCACCAACAGGGCCGTCTGGTAGTCCATGTGGCCGCCCAGCAGGCGAAGGCCCACCTCCACCGCGACCAGCGCCACCGCCAGGGTCGACAGGAACTCCAGCGCGAACGCCGAGAGGAAGGCGATCCGCAGCGTCCCCATCGTCGCCCGCCGGTGGTCCTCGCCCACCCGGCGCAGGATCGCCGCCTGCGCCCTGGCCCTGCGGAACACGGCCAGGGTCGGCAGCCCCTCCACCACGTCGAGGAAGTGCCCGCCCAGGCGGCTCAGCAGCCGCCACTGCCGGTCCGTGCGCTGTTGGGTGTACATGCCGATCAACGCCATGAACACGGGGATCAGCGGCAGCGTCACGAGGACGACGATCCCCGAGATCCAGTCCGCCCAGAACACCACCGCCAGGACGGCGAGCGGCACGATCGCGGCCAGGACCAGTTGGGGCAGGTAGCGGGCGAAGTAGTCGTCGAGCGCGTCCAGGCCCCGGGTGGCCAGTGTGACCAGCTCGCCCGCCCTGGGTGAGCCCTGTTCGCCGTCGGCGTCGGGTTCGGCCGCCCACACCCGGCCCGACCCGGTCACGTGCGCCACCAGGCGGCGGCGCAGCTGCGACTTGGTGCGCGCCGCGCTGTGCAGGGCGGAGGTCTCGGCCAGGTAGGACAGGAGGGCCCGGGTGACGGCGACGGCCGCGACCGCGCCGACGACCCAGGACAGCGTGTCCAGCCCCTCACCCCGCCAGGCGCCGGTGATGGCGCGGGCCAGCAGCCAGGCCTGGACCAGGATCAGGCCGGTGATGAGCACTCCGCTGGCCACGGAGACGGCCAGGTGCGTCCGGACCGCGCTGGCGGTGCGCACCAGGCGCGGATCAAGGGGCTTCATACGCGCGGGACCTCATGACGTCGTCTCTGCCGGGTGTACGGGCACCCGGCGTGGCTGGGTTTGCACGGTGGCACGGTGCGGGCCCGGTCGGTCGGAGCGGTGCGGCGACCCCAGTATCCACCCGGGACCGTGCCCCCGTCAGGCACCTCCGGGGCGGACGGGCCTTCGCCCTCCGCCCCGGTCCGGACCCCTTCGGTGCCCGCGCGGCCGGTCGCCTCCCGGTGGGGGTGCCCCGCCGGAGGGCGCCCGGGCCCACCGTCACGCGGCGGAGCCGGTCCTCCTGTCGTCCTCCGTCCGGGTGACGGCCGCCCCGGTCACGGTCGCCCCGGTCACCCTCCTGCGGAACACCCAGTAGCTCCACCCCTGGTAGAGGAGCACCAGCGGCAGGAACACCACCGCCACCCACGACAGCACGGTCAGCGTGTACTCGGCGGAGGAGGCGTTCGCGACGGTCAGGCTGAACGCGGGGTCGGTGGTGGACGGCAGCACGTTCGGGAACAGTGAGGTGAACAGCGCGGTGAACACCGCGAGGATGGTCACCGCCGTGAAGGCGAACGACCACCCCTCGCGGTGCCGCCAGGCCGCCGCGACCCCGCCCACCAGGGCCGCGACGGCGAGAACGACGAACGGCAGGGTCCGTGTCCCGCCGCCGTACGCGATCTGGGTCCAGGCCAGGAAGAACGCGCCCAGGGGGAGCGCCGCGCACGCGCTCCACAGGGCCGCCAGCCGCGCGCGTACCCGCACCGGCCCGTCGGTCTTCAGGGTCAGGAAGATCGCCCCGTGCAGTGTGAACAGCGACAGCGTCGTCAGCCCGCCGAGCAGGGCGTGGGGGTTGAGCAGGTCCAGCGTCGAAGAGGTGACGACGTGGTCGGAGTCCATGGCCACACCCCGGACGAGGTTGGCGAACACCACGCCCCACAGGAAGGCGGGCACGGCGCTTCCGGCGAGGATCGCGCGGTCCCACCAGGCGCGCCACGCGGAGTCGTCGCGCTTGCCCCGGTACTCGAACGCCACCCCGCGCAGGATGAGCGCGACGAGGATGAGGAACACCGGGGCGTAGAACCCGCTGAGCAGGGACGCGTACCAGCCGGGGAAGGCGGCGAACATCGCGCCGACCGCGGTGATCAGCCACACCTCGTTGGCGTCCCAGACCGGGCCGATGGCGTTGATGGCGACCCGGCGGTCGACGGAGTCGCGCCTGCCCATGAGGGGCATGAGCATGCCCACCCCGAAGTCGAACCCCTCCAGGACGAAGTACCCGATCCACAGGACCGAGATGGCGATGAACCAGATGACGGCCAGTTCCATGGTCCTTGGCTCCTAGTAGCTGAAGTGCGGGATCGTGGACTCGTCCTCGTCGTCCTCCAGGTCGGGGACGAGGTGGGAGGGCCCGGCCTTGACGTACTTGACCAGCAGGCCGACCTCGACGACGAAGAGCACCGCGTACACCGCGGTGAACCCGGCCAGGCTCATCGCGACGGTCCCCAGGCTGACCCCGGGGGACACGCTCGCCGCGGTGAGCAGCTCGCCGTGCACGGTCCAGGGCTGGCGGCCCATCTCGGTGAGCACCCAGCCGAAGACGTTGGCGGCCAGCGCCGCGGGCAGGGCGAGCATGGCCGCGTAGTAGAACCACCTGCTGGTGGGTGTGCGCTCCCCGCCCCGGGTGAGGTACAGGCCGAGCGCGGCGATCGCCACCCCGAACATGCCGAGGCCCATCATCAGGCGGAAGGACCAGTACACGACGAACACGTTGGGCGTGTAGTCCCCGGGGCCGTAGTACTCGTCGTAGGCCTCCTCCAGGTTGTTCATCCCGTGCACCTCGCCGTCGAAGTGGCCGGTGGCGAGGAAGCTGAGCACGTTGGGAACGGTGAGGTCGATGGGGTTGTACCGCTCCTCGGTGTCACCGACGGCCAGGGCGGAGAAGTCCGCGCCCTCCTCGGTCTCCCACAGGGCCTCGGCGGCGGCGAGCTTCATCGGCTCGTACTCCGCGGCGAGCTTGGCCTGGTGGTCACCGGAGAAGACCACCAGGGCCCCGGCGACCAGCGTGAAGACCAGGCCGACCCTGAGCGTGCCGCGGAACAGGGCGAAGTCACGCCTGGGCGGGACCACCCCGGCGATTCCGGTGTCGCCGTGGTGGCTGTTGCGCCAGAGCTTGTAGGCGCTGACCGCCACGACGAACAGTCCCGCCGTGATGAACGCGGCCGAGACCGTGTGCAGGTAGGTGGACCAGGCCTGGTCGTTGCTGAGCACGGCCCAGATGTCGGTGAGCTCGGCGCGCCCGGTCTCCTCGTTGACGGTGTAGCCGACCGGGTGCCGCATCCAGGCGTTGGCGGCGAGGATGAAGTACGCCGACAGGTTGGTGCCGACGGCGACCACCCAGATGCAGGCGAGGTGGGCGGCCCGGGGCAGCCGGTGCCAGCCGAAGATCCACAGGCCGATGAAGGTGGACTCCAGGAAGAAGGCGAGCAGCGCCTCCAGGGCGAGCGGGGCGCCGAACACGTCGCCGACGAAGCGGGAGTACTCGCTCCAGTTCATGCCGAACTGGAACTCCTGCACGATGCCCGTGACCACGCCCATGGCGAAGTTGATGAGGAACAGCTTGCCCAGGAACTGGGTGGCCTGGAGGTACTCGTGCCTGCCGGTGCGGTACCAGAGGGTCTGGAGCACGGCCACGATGAAGGACAGGCCGATGGTCAGGGGTACGAACAGGAAGTGGTAGATCGTGGTGACACCGAACTGCCACCTCGCGAGTTCAAGGGCTTCCATACCCGCCTCTCAGGTCCCGACCTTCGGTAGTACTACGAATCGTAGTTCTACAGACTGTCGTAGTTCCATCGGGTCCCCGGATTCGGGGTGTCCGGTATGTCTCCTCCGGGTCGGGAACCCTCGCGGGAGGTGCCCCCGCCGTGGTCCGGACACGGGCGGAAGGCCGCTCACACGCCTCCCACCTGCGAAGAGACCGCCGTGATGCGGCCGGGGGGCCGTGGGAGAGGTTCTCGTGTGCGGTTGGGCACACACGGCGGCGGCGCGCCCCGGGGAGACCGCACCGCGCGCCACCACCCCGGGGCAGTGCCGGACACACACGACGGCGGCGCGCCCGAGGGGCGCGCCGCCGTCCAGGAGAGGGGAGGGTGCGGAAGGGCGGGTCAGTCGCCGGAGGCGCCGTCCACGCGCTGGTCGATCATGCCCTCCATCAGTTCGATCTCCTTCTGCTGGGAGGAGGCCATCCCCTCGGCGAAGTTGACGACCAACTCCTCCTGCCCCAGCTCCACCTCGGCATCGGCCATGTCGATACCGCCCTCGTGGTGGGCGATCATCAGCTCCAGGAAGAGCAGTTCGGCCTCCTCGCCCTCGGCCTCCTCCAGGGACGCCATCTCCTCGGAGGACGCCAGGCCCGGCATGGTGTCGGGGACCTCCCCGCCCTCACCGCCGCCGTGGTCGTGGCCCTCCATCCAGGCCATGGCGGGCTGGGAGCCGCGCGCGGGCAGGTCCCAGGCCATCAACCAGCCCTGCATGATCCCGATCTGGGACTGCTGGGTGCGGGCGATGTCGGTGGCCACCGTGCTCAGCTCCGGATCCTCGGTCTTCTCCAGGATGATCATCGACATGTCCACGGCCTGGGCGTGGTGCGCGCTCATGTCGCGCAGGAACCCGGCGTCGGCGCTGGTGTCCAACGGGTAGGAGGGGCGTCCCAGCAGGTAGCCTCCGCCCAGGGCCAGTACGACGAGGATCACGGCGGTCCACATGGGCAGCGACCGCCAGGACGTCCTCGGCGTCGTGTCCCCGTGGGGGCCCTCCTCCTCCCACGGGGGCGAATCGTCGTCCGGAGGACCGTCGTCGTGGTCGGCGGTCCCGGTCGCGGGGCCGTTTCTGTGTTCCATAGGAACCATCCTGGTCAAATCGCCCAACTCTGGTGCCAAAGTAGAGGATAGGTAAGTCCCTAATGTCACCACCCACCCCAGGAGACCCACAGTGGCCAAGAAGAAGACGGCGGAGGAGCGCCGCCGCCGCGCAGCCGAACTGAAAGCGCAACGCCTCAAAGAGGAACGTCGTCGCAAGATCCTTGCCACCACCGGTATCACGGCCGCTGTGGTCCTGGTCGTGGGTCTGCTCGGTTTCCTTGTCTTCATGGAGTTCCGCAGCCGCACGATCTCGGGGGTGGAGGAGTACGAGGTCGGCTCCTACGCCCACGTGGACACGGGGCAGACGGTGAACTACGAGCAGTCCCCTCCCGTGGGCGGCGACCACTGGAACGCCTGGCAGAACTGCAACGTCTACTCCGAGCCGGTCACCAACGAGTTCGCGGTGCACTCCCTGGAGCACGGCGCGGTGTGGATCACCTACCAGCCAGACCTGCCCGAGGAAGAGGTGCAGGCGCTGAACGACATGTACAGCGCTGGTGACTACCTGGTGGTCAGTCCCTACGAGGGTGAGATGGAAGCCCCGATCGTCGCCTCCAGCTGGGGCCGCCAGGTCACCGCCGAGACCGCCGACGACGAGAACCTCCAGCGCTTCGTGCGCCTCTACGAGCGCGGCACCGACGTCCCCGAGCCGGGCGCCGCCTGCTCCGGAGGCGTGGCGGAGAACGCCGAGGAGGTCACGGCCATGCTCGGGAACGGCGGGCTGGACGCTCCGACCATGGACGGCCCCGCGAACGGTGACGCCGGAGCCGAGGAGGAGGCCGCAGGCGAGGCGTCCGACGCTCCCTCCGAGTCCGCTGGGGACGAACCGAGCGCGGAGGAGTCGGCCGAGGAGCAGAACTGACGGGACTTCCACCGTCACCGTGACCCCGTGACGAACGGTGTGGGGCCGTCAGCGACCGCTGGCGGCCCCACGTTCGTCCACAGGGCGGGAAGGCCTCTGGTGCGCGGAGTTCGCGCGGGTCCGGCGTGGTGACCGGGGGCACGCCTTCGCCCGCCTCGGCATGCCCGCCCACCGGAGGTGTCGGGTTCCCGCGGAGCGGCCCCCCGGACAGGGCGCGGTGGGCGAACCGTCCGTCCACGCCCATTCCCCGGTCCCCCGCGAGGGCGTGCCCGTGTGCCACGACGTCCAGAAGGATCGGGGCGGCGACGGCCGCGGCCGGGAACACCGCCGCACTGTGGTCGTGCAGTATCCCGCCACCGGCCAGACGTGTCCCCGCGGAACCGCCTCGACCAGATTCTTCGCGCGTGCCGGGCCACGCGGGGCGGAGGCGGCCTCCTCAGGCCGGTACCAGCCGGGAGGACCCGGTACGGCCTCCCACCTCACCGCATCGATCGTCCCGACGACCGCCAGCACGGACGGCTCTTCCCCGGCACCGGAGCCCGGTTCCCTCAGCGGAGGGCTCCGGTCACAGCTCCCCCTCGGGAAGCGGCGGGACGTGCTCGTTGATCAGGTCGCTGACCGTCGACAACGCGGCCGCGGGGGCGCCGTGCGCGGCCGGGACCGACAGTTCCACGTAGGCCTCGTGGCCGACCGCCGTGTACATGGTGGGGGCGTCCTCCGGTTGCGGCAGCCACGGAACGTCGTTGACGACCTGGAGGAACGAGTCCGGGGCCAGGGCCACGGGGCGCTCGACACCGCAGCGCACTCCGATGGGGGGATCACCCCAGGCCGCCGTGAGTTCCGAATCGGGTCTCACCCGCGCCCGCTCCGCCCCCAACAGGGTGTCGGGAAGGGCGGCGACGAGGTCCGCGCAGATCTCGGCGGTCGCCGCGTCGGCCTCCGGGGGCTCCATCCGCACGGTCGTGCCGCAACCCGTCGCGAGCAGGGCCACGACCGCACCGGCGCACGCGTACCGCCTCAGCACAGCAAACTCCGCTCCGGTCGACGCCGATGCGTCAGATGTTGACGATGGGACAGGTGAGAGTCCGGGCGATCCCGTCCAACCGCTGGATCCGGGCCACCACGAGGGCGCCCAGGGAATCGACGTCGTCGGCACGGGCCTGGACGATGACATCGTAGGGCCCGGTCACGTCATGGGCCTTCTCGACCCCCTCGATGCCCCGGATGCGTTCCGCCACCTCGGCGGCCTGCCCGACCTCGGTCTGGATCAGGATGTATGCCTGCACCATGAGTACTCCTTCGTGTGCGCCGGGTGTGACGGCGAGCGGTTCCCGGCCGTGCCGAAGGTGCGGCCGTCGACGAACGGATGACAGACGTGGGGCCAGCCCACCTCGCCGGAGCGTCACCGTACCCTGATGCCTGTGCGGAACACCATTGGGGGTCTTGGCGAGTTCGCTCTGATCACACGCGTGACGAGCCAATTCCCCACGACGGACGATGTAATCCTCGGACCGGGGGACGACGCGGCGGTTGTCGCGGCGCCCGACGGCCGGACGGTCGCGACCACCGACCTGCTGGTCGAGGGACGCCACTTCCGGCGCGCGTGGTCCACCGCCCGTGACGTGGGGCACCGCGCCGTCGCGCAGAACTTCGCCGACGTCGCTGCCATGGGCGCCCGTCCGACCGCGTTGCTCATCGGCTTTC
>NZ_ANAX01000138.1:8785-21781 GCF_000341065.1 Nocardiopsis halotolerans DSM 44410
TCCTGGGCGGAGGAGTTCACCGCCGGGGTCCGCGACGAGTGCGCGGTCGCGGGCGGCACCGTCGTGGGCGGCGACATGGTGGGATCGGACACCCTCACCATCGCGGTCACCGCGCTCGGCGACCTCCAGGGGCGGGCACCGGTCCGACGCGACGGCGCCCGACCCGGCGACGTGGTCGCCTACACCGGCCACCTGGGGCTGTCCGCCGCCGGGCTCGCCCTGCTGGAGAGGGGGATCGACGGCCCGGCCGAGTGCCTGTCCGAGCACCGCAGGCCCAGCCCGCCCTACGCGCGGGGAGCGGAGGCCGTCCGGCTCGGTGCCACGGCCATGCTCGACGTCAGCGACGGCCTGGCCCAGGACCTCGGGCACGTCTGCCGCGCCAGCGGGGTGCGTATCGACCTGGAGGGCGAGGCGCTGCGCCCCGAACCGGCCCTCCTGGAGGCGGTCCGGGTCCTGGGCGGCGTCGACGGGGCGGAGCGGACCGCGCGCGACCTCATGGTCGCCGGAGGGGAGGACCACGCACTCGCCGCCGTCTTTCCCCCGGACACCGTTCTGCCCGACCACTGGCACCGGATGGGCACCGTTGTCGCGGCGGCGGACGAAAGCACGGGAGAAAACACAAATCCGGTCACGGTCGACGGACAACCGCCCCACCACGGCGGATGGAACCATTTTCAGTAGAGATGAGTCTCTTTGGATTTGTCCTGTTTAACTCTCGCGCTAGGCTTTGCGAACACGGCCTACACCGTTTCCCGGGCGTGGCGCCCACCTCGTGGGCCACAGCGGACCCACGGAGTTTCCACGAGCGGCTGACCGACGAGGGCCGAGGGAAAAGGTGCCGGTGACGGAAGGCGGCGACGGGGGAGGGGTCGGAGCCGAAGCTCTGGGTGGAGGGCGACGGGAACGTCGAGAGGCGGTTTATGGGGCGGCAAGGCTGGCGGAACAGCACCCGCCGGGGCGCGCACCGCAGTGAGCCGGAGAACGCCGGTGCGCTGCGGAGGTTCGGCGGCCTCATCGAGAGCACGGTTCCCAAACGCGTCGAACCGCCGCGGCTGCTCAACGTACTCGTCGTCTCCGGTGTCATCCTCGGCCTGCTGCTGTTCGGGTACAGCACCACCCAGATCTACCTCCAGTTCGGCGGCGCTCCCGGCACGCCCCAGGCCCCCGGGGTCCAGGACGGGGCCGAGCCCACACAGGACGACACCCCGGACGGAGACGAGTCGGCCGCCGGGGAGGACGGCTCCCGGGGGCCGCAGACCCAGGCGGGTTCGGAGCCGACCACGGTCGTCTACCGGATCACGGAGTCCACGTCGGTCGGATTCAGCGCGCACATCACCGTCACCAACACCTCGCAGGCCACGCTGACCGCGTGGGAGCTGGCACTGGCCTTCGAGTCCGCCGAGGTCACCCACGTCAACGGTGCGGACTGGGCGGAGATCGAGGACGGCGTCCTGGCCCGTCAGCCCGCGGACCAGGGCGACCTGGCGCCCGGTGAGTCGGTCGCGCTGACCTTCGACGCCGTGGGCGTGCCGCAGAGCCCGGTCCGCTGCTCCCTGAACGGCCACATCTGCGAACTCTGAGCCACCGCGCGCGGGTCCCGCACGCGAGCCCTCCCCGAGGTGGGTACTCCCCGGGACAGGGGGCGCTCCCCGGGACGGTGGGCCGTTCCCGGAACACCGCCGCGCGGACGGGATCCCCCGCGCATCGGAGTCCCCCGTGTCCTCAGTGCCCTCCGCACGGCGGAACCGGACACCGCGACCGACGGCCGACAAGGGTGAAGGCCCCCGACCGTGCTGGTCGGAGGCCTTCATGGAAGGAGGGCTGGGAACCCTAGCGGGTCACCTTGCCGGCCTTGATGCACGAGGTGCAGGCGTTCACGCGCTTGGGCGTGCCGCCCACACGGGTGCGGACGGTCTGGATGTTGGGGTTCCAGCGGCGGCGGGTGCGACGGTGCGAGTGGGAAACACTGTTACCGAACCCTGGTCCCTTGCCGCAGACGTCGCAGACGGAAGCCACGGTAACTCCTTCAAGCGCTCGGGATCGCGCACGTCGCCGCACGCGAAGGTTCATCCGACCGGGAGAGGTCGGGCGGACTGGTTGACGGGAAAGCCAACCGTGGAAGGGTACACGAAGGACATGGCCGAACGCGGCAGCCTGACCGCCGACCGGTGTCCGTACGCGCGATGGTGGGCCGGGATGGGGTCGTGGAACGACCTCGGCGGCCACCGGAGCATCGAATCAGCCACGCGGGCATGGCGAAAACGCGATGAACTTCCCCGAGTATACCCCGGCTGGAAGGGGCGGACGCCCGTGGCCGGGGAGAGACCGCCGCACGCGGCCCTCCGAGAACGCCACAGCCCGCGCCCGCGGCGCCGACGATCCCGCGAGAGACGCGCGAGCGTCGCACCGGAGGACTACCGTGGCGGTGACCGGCGAACCGAGACGGGAAGCACACGTGAGCACCTGGGACGAACCACTGAGCAAGGGACCGCTCAGGGGCAAGACGGCGAAGGCCCTCGCCGAGAAGCTCGACCTGCACACCCTCGGCGACCTGCTGCGCTACTACCCGCGCCGGTACGACCGACGCGGCGACCTGACCGACCTCGCCGGACTGCGCGAGGGGGAGGAGGTCACCGTGCAGGCCCGCGTCCTGGACGCCAAGCGGCGCACCGTGCCCGCACGGCAGGGACGCCGCCGCATGGACATGATGGAGGCCACCGTCACCGACGGTACCGGCCGCCTGCACCTGACCTTCTTCAACCGGGGCTCGTACCACCAGAGCGCCCTCGTCGCAGGACGGCTGGCGATGTTCTCCGGCAGGGTCTCCACCTTCAAGGGCCGTCGCCAGCTCGACCACCCCCAGTACGAGATCCTCGACGAGGACGGCCACGAGGGCGAGCGGGCGCAGGCCTACGCCGACGAACTGATCCCCGTCTACCCGGCGGTCAGGGGCCTGGACTCCACGACCATCGCCCGCACCGTCGACACCGTCCTCGCCGACGTCGACAGCCTTCCCGACCCGCTGCCGCCCGAACTGCGCGAACGGCGCGGGCTCCTCGGCGTCGCCGACGCCCTGCGACGCATCCACCGACCCACGGAATGGGCCGACGTCGGTGCCGCCCGCCGCCGCCTGAAGTGGGACGAGGCCTTCGTCCTCCAACTCGCGCTCGCCCAACGGCGCCGCCAGGCCGAGGAGCTTCCCGCCAAGCCCCGACCCGGGGCGGTCGGCGGCGTCCTGGACGCCTTCGACGCGCGGCTGCCGTTCACGCTCACCGACGGTCAGCGGGAGGTGGGCGGGCGCCTCGCCGAGCGCCTCGACGCCACACACCCCATGCACTGCCTGCTCCAGGGCGACGTCGGCGCGGGTAAGACCCTGGTGGCCCTGCGCGCCATGCTCCGGGTCGTGGACTCAGGAGGGCAGGCGGTCATGCTCGCGCCCACCGAGGTCCTCGCCCAGCAGCACCACCGGTCCATCAGCGCCATGCTCGGCGCGCTGGGCCGCGCCGGGCAGATCGACGGGGCGGAGAACGCCACCCGCGTGGCGCTGCTCACCGGTTCCATGAACGCCGCGGCCCGCCGGGAGGCCCTGCTCGACGCGGCGTCCGGTGCGGCGGGGATCGTCGTGGGCACCCACGCCCTCCTCCAGGAGCACGTGTCCTTCGCCGACCTGGGGCTGGTGGTGGTCGACGAACAGCACCGGTTCGGTGTGGAGCAGCGCGACGCGTTGCGGGAGAAGGCCGTGGACGGGCGCCCGCACGTGCTGGTCATGACGGCCACCCCGATCCCGCGCACCGTCGCGATGACCGTCTACGGCGACCTCGACGTGGTGGCCCTCACCCAGCTGCCCACCGGGCGCGCGCCCGTGTCCACGCACGTGGTGCCCGCGCGTGAGAAGCCGCACTTCCTGTCCCGGGCCTGGGAACGCGTCCGCGAGGAGGCGTCCGGCGCGCACCAGGCGTTCGTGGTCTGTCCGCGGATCGGCGACGACGCCGGGAACGAGGCGGAGGAGGAGGTCGGCGCGCCGGGAGGGGAGGACGCGCCGGGTGCCCGGCCGCCGCTGGCGGTGCTNNGCGGCCCGGTTGCGGGAGGGCCCCCTCGCCGACCTGCGCGTGGAGGAGCTGCACGGCCGGATGGCCCCCGACGACAAGGACGCGGTGATGCGCCGTTTCTCGGCGGGGGAGACCGACGTGGTGGTCTCCACCACGGTCATCGAGGTGGGCGTGGACGTGCCGAACGCCACGGTGATGGTCATCATGGACGCCGACCGCTTCGGTGTCTCGCAGCTGCACCAGCTGCGCGGCCGGGTCGGCCGTGGCCGGCTGCCCGGACTGTGCCTGCTGGTCACCGACGCGGAGGAGGGTTCACCGGCCAGGGAGCGGCTGGCCGCGGTGGCCGCGACCACCGACGGCTTCGAGCTCTCCCGGGCGGACCTGGAGATGCGCAGGGAGGGTGACGTGCTGGGCGACTCGCAGTCGGGCGCCCGGTCCAGCCTGCGGATGCTCACCCTGCTCAAGGACGAGAAGCTCATCGGGGAGGCGCGCGAGGAGGCCACGGAGTACGTGGTGAAGGACCCCGAGCTGGCCGGGTACCCGCCGCTGGCCGAGGCGCTGGAGGCGCTGCTGCCCGAGGACCGGGCGGAGTACCTGGACAAGGCCTGAACCTTCCGCGCGCACCTCGTCGGAGGCGTCTGGCCCGGCTGGCCACGGGGGCGGGCGCCGCCTGGTGGAGCGGGAGACCGGCGGCTGTCCTGGTCGCGGGAGCCCCGCCCCTGGGAGCGGTGCGGTGCGTACCCCCCGACACCGCTCCCGCACCGTGCGCTCCCCGGCGACCGCCCTGTGGACGACCCCGGGTCGTCCACAGGCCCGGAAAGGCTCTGGTGCCGTGCGTTTGGGCGAGCCGGACCTGGTCAAGGGGGCGCTGTCGCCCCACCCGCTTCGTGCTGCCCGCGTACCGGGACGTCCAGCCCACCCCGCCCGCTACCTTGGGGAGTATGACCCGCATCATCGCCGGGACGGCCGGGGGACGGCGCATCTCCGTTCCCGAGGGCCGTAACACCCGGCCCACCAGCGACCGGGCCCGCGAGGCGCTGTTCTCCTCCGTCCAGTCCGACCTCGGCCCCCTCGACGGCCTCCGGGTGATGGACCTGTACGCGGGCTCGGGCGCGATCGGCCTGGAGGCCCTGTCCCGGGGCGCCGCACACGCACTGCTGGTGGAGGCCGACCGCAAGGCGTCCCAGGTCCTCAGGGACAACATCCGCACCCTCGGTCTCCCCGGCGCCCAGCTGACCGCCGACCGGGTGGAGCGGGTGCTCGGCCAGGACAACCCGGGTGATCCCTACGACCTCGTGGTCGCCGACCCGCCCTACGCCGTCACCGACGCCGAGGTCACCGCCATGCTGACCGCCCTGGTCGGGCACGGCTGGCTGGTCGAGGACGCCGTGGTCGTCGTCGAACGCTCCAAGCGCGGCGCCGAGCCCGCCTGGCCCGACGGCCTGGAGCGCGACCGCAGACGGGGGTACGGGGAGGCGGTGCTCTGGTACGCCCGCCCGTCACCCGCCCCCACCCCCGAGTCAGCTTCTCGGTCGTGAACGACCGAGCGCGCGGTTGGACCACCCCGCTGGGTGCGAGGGAGCCCACCGCGTCTGACCCGACCACCTTGGGGTGGTCGGGTGGGACGTGTGACGTACGCCCCGCGTTCCACCCGTCCTGGCCTCTGCGGGCCAGGACGCGGGAGGCATTCCGGTCCGCGTGCGCACCGTGCCCCGGGACGCCTGGGCCGCCCCGCGTTCCGGCGAGCCTCCCGGACGGCGACGGAAACTGGGATAGGAAAGCGTTCGGGGCCGGTTCCGGCGCGACCGGGGCGCCCGTCCGCCGAACGCCCGTTCCCGACCGTCATGGCAGGTGGCGCGCGGAAAGCGCCTGCACGTCCCGCCCCTGGGCGGATGTGGCCGCTAAGCGGGTGTTGCCCGAATCGGCACGAGGGCGAACCCCTACGATCGCGGTACCCGAACGTAGTTCTTGAAAGGGGCGATCCACCGTGCGCCGTGTCGTCTGTCCGGGCTCCTTCGACCCGGTGACCTACGGTCATATCGACATCATCGGCCGAGCGGCCAAGCAGTACGACGAGGTCGTCACCGCGGTGCTCAACAACGTCAACAAGCGCGGACTGTTCAGCGTCCCCGAGAAGCTCGACATGCTCCGGGAGAGCACCGCCGAACTCGGCAACGTCCGGGTCAGCGAGTTCGACGGACTCCTCGTCGACTTCTGCCGGGAGAACGGCATCGAGACCATCGTCCGCAGTCTGCGCTCGGTCAGTGACTTCGACTACGAACTCCAGATCGCCCAGATGAACTACCGGCTCTCCGGCGTGGAGACCGTGTTCATGACGGCGAACCCGCAGTACTCCTTCCTGTCCTCCAGTCTGGTCCGGGAGATCGCCCAGCACCGGGGGGACGTTTCCAGCCTGGTCACCCCCTACGTCCAGGAGCGCCTGCGCGAGAAGTACGCGCAGAAGGACTCCGAGGGCCGCTGAGCGGGCTCCCGTCGCGCGCCCCGCCACCGCCGCCGACCACGTACGTCCGCCGCCGGGTCCGGGGCTGATTTGGGTGGTCGGGGACATGCTGGGTAGACTCTCGGTTCGACCATGGGCATCGTCGGTTTTCGGCGCGTGCCCGAACGCCGGTCGCGCCAGTCGCAGCACGACGCCTCCCGCGCGCCCGACACAGCCGGAAGCCTCGTGAAAGTCCGATGACCCTGTCTCGTCTAGATCCTCGCGACCCCTTCGTGGTCGACACCCGCCAGCTGGGCCGCCAGCCGGGGTCGATGCGGACCGTCAACCGCATCGTGACCGTCCCCGAGGCGCTCGCCGCGGCGATGGCGGCCGTACCCGAGGGCAGCGAGATCGAACTGGACCTGCGCCTGGAGGCGGTGATGGAGGGCGTCCTCGTCACCGGCACCGCGCGTGGCCAGCTCACCGCCGAGTGCTCGCGCTGCCTGGACCCGATCTCGGACGACATCGAGGCCGGATTCCAGGAGCTGTACCGGTACTCCGCCGACGACGACGAGGCGACCGGGACGGACGAGGACGCGGGTGACGAGGATGAGGACTACTATCTAGAGGGCGATCTGCTCGACCTCGAACCCGTGGTCCGAGACGCCGTCGTGCTCGCGCTCCCGCTCACACCGTTGTGCGGCCCGGACTGCCCCGGCCTGTGCTCCGAGTGCGGTGCCAAACTCGCCGAGGCCGGTCCCGACCACGGCCACGGCGACAACATCGACCCGCGCTGGGAGGCGCTCCGCAAGATAGCGGAGGATCCCGGCGAGCGATGAGCTCGTGAACCGATCGCGGACGGTCGCCCCCGGGCGTCCCCGCCGACCGGAGCACACCCTCCCCGCCACAGCGCGCGGGGTGACCGAGAGAAGCGACCTCCCGCGACCGCGCGGGGGTGACCCAGGAGGATAAAGTGGCCGTCCCGAAGCGGAAGATGTCGCGGAGCAACACCCGGACCCGCCGTTCCCAGTGGAAGGCGTCGCGCCCGGTGCTGGTCAACTGCCCGCGCTGCCGTGACCCCAAGCTGCCCCACACCGCGTGCCCGACCTGCGGCACCTACAACAACCGCCAGGTCGTCAACCCCGCCTGAGGGACGTTCCTTGGATCACCGAGCTGGTCCGGACACCACCAGCGGCACGCGTCTGGCACATGACGGGCTTCGGGTCCCCGCACCCGACTCCCACCCTCTCGGGGCGGACCCCTTCGACGGGTCCGCCCCGAAGTGCTGTCACCGGTTCGCCCGCGCACGTGCGCCGTTCCGTGCCTCCGCACGTGCGCGGTCCGCGTCCACGCGGGTCACACCCGTTGTCCCGCCACTGCCCGAGCGCCCTCGCGCGGAGGTTTGTAGAGTGATCTGAGAAACAGCATCCGATACATGACGAACACAGGTGCGAGGGCGTCCTCGTGCCGAACCGTGATCCGGGCTCTCCGGGTTCCCGAGTTCGTGGTGGTTGCCGGGGGAGCGGAACCTCCCGCGACGATCACCTCGTTTTCGAGCACCCTGGCCGGGCCGCGGGGTCCGTACCCGACTCCAGCCGTCCGCGTGCCGCACACCGGCGCGTACGAACAGGGAAGTGAACGAGTGGCCAGCCAACTCTCCGCATCCGAAGCCCGGGCCTTCCACCAGGCCATCGGGGTCGAAGTCGACCCGAAGATCCTGCTCAGGGCCCTGACCCACCGCTCCTACGCCTACGAGAAGGGCGGCCTGCCCACCAACGAGCGCCTGGAGTTCCTCGGGGACTCCGTGCTCGGCCTGGTGGTCACCGACACCCTCTTCCGCAAGCACCCCGACCTGCCCGAGGGACAGCTCGCCAAGCTGCGCGCCGCCGTGGTCAACATGCGCGCCCTCGCCGACGTCGCCCGGGAGTTGGGCATCGGCACCTACATCCGTCTCGGCCGCGGTGAGGAGGGGACCGGGGGCCGCGACAAGTCCTCGATCCTCGCCGACACCCTGGAGGCGATCATCGGCGCCGTCTACCTGGACCGCGGGCTGGACGTGGCCTCGGAGTTCGTGCACCGGCTCTTCGACCCGCTCATCGCCACGGCCTCCGGGCTGGGCGCCGGGCTGGACTGGAAGACCTCCCTCCAGGAGCTGACCGCCGCCGAGATGCTCGGTGTCCCCGAGTACCACGTGGACGAGAGCGGCCCCGACCACCAGAAGACCTTCCGCGCGACGGTGCGCGTCGCGGGGGAGAGCTACGGCCTGGGCGAGGGACGCAGCAAGAAGGAGGCCGAGCAGCAGGCCGCCGAGTCGGCGTGGAAGGCCATCAAGGCCCGCTCCGAGACCGCCGCCAAGGAGACCGCCGCCGCCGACGGGCAGGGCGCCGCCTCGGGCGACGGGCGGAGGTGATCCAGCCGTGCCGGAACTCCCCGAGGTGGAGGTCGTCCGCCGAGGTCTGAACGAGCACGCCCTGGGCCGTACCGTCGGTGCGGTCGAGGTCCTGCATCCCCGTTCGGTCCGGCGGCACGTGCCCGGTGCCGCCGACTTCGCCGCACGTCTGTCGGGCCGCGTCCCCACCGCCGCGCGCCGCCGCGGCAAGTACCTGTGGCTGGTCCTGGACAACGGGGAGATGCTCCTCACGCACCTGGGTATGAGCGGGCAGATGCTGGTCCAGCCCACGGGCAAGCCCGACGAGAAGCACCTGCGCGTGCGCCTGCCGCTCTCGGACGGCACGGAACTGCGCTTCGTCGACCAGCGCACCTTCGGCCACCTGCTGGTGGACGAGCCCGGTGCGCGCGAGGACGTGCCCTCCTCGGTGGACCACATCGCCCTGGACCCGCTGGACCCCGACTTCGTCCCGGAGACGTTCGTGCGGGCTCTGCGGGCCCGGCGCACCGAGGTCAAGCGGGCGCTGCTGGACCAGTCGCTGATCAGCGGGGTCGGCAACATCTACGCCGACGAGGCGCTGTGGCGCTCCCGGCTGCACTGGGCGCGCTCCACGCGGGGTCTGTCCGACGCACAGGCCACCGAGTTGCTCGGGCACGTGCGCCAGGTGATGAACGAGGCCCTGGAGGTGGGCGGCACCACCTTCGACGGCCTGTACGTCAACGTCAACGGGGAGAGCGGCTACTTCGAGCGCGGACTCAACGCCTACGGCCGCCGCGACCGGCCGTGCGGCCGGTGCGGTGCCCCGATCATCCGTGAGGCGTTCATGAACCGCTCCTCGTACAGCTGCCCGACCTGTCAGAAGGCGCCCCGGGGCCGTGGGTGAGGGCCGTTCGGCGTGTCGGTGAGCAAAGTGTGTCTGCCGGGTAAGTAAGGAGTCGGTCCGTGGGGGACGACGTCGAGGCGGTCCGTGTGACCGCGTGGGTGCGCGGGCGCGTCCAGGGAGTGGGTTTCCGCTGGTGGACGCGGTCCAAGGCGCTGGAACTGGGACTGATCGGGGCCGCCACGAACCTCGACGACGGCCGGGTCGAGGTGGTCGCCGAGGGCCCGAGGGAGGCCTGCGAACGGCTTCTTGGCCATCTCAGGGGCGGCGCAACACCCGGCCGTGTGGACTCCGTGGTCGAACGTTGGTCCTCGTCTGGGGGGACGTTCACCGGATTCGTCGAACGGTGAGTATGCTTGTGGGGTAACGCGATCCGAGCACACCGCGCGACCGCGGCGGCCGACGTAAGGCTCGTGGTGAGGTCTCGCGGAGTGCGCAGCGACCAACGCGGGGCGTTCTCGGCGCCCGCACGCTCCGGCGCAGCCCGGGGTAGCCGTGTTCGGATCGTGCGCTGTCACCTGCCCAGATGTGTCTGTCTGGGTTGTGGCCGTTACGGACTGTTGTAATCCAATCTTGACCAGCGGCGCGTGCGGTGAGACTCTGGAAGACACATCGCGCAGTTCTTCCACCCGTGTGAGACGGCATCGACTGACGTTCCCACGGGGCATCACGTGCGCGGATCACCACTGGTCACTCAGTGTGGAGGACCCACATCATGGCGAAGGCTCTGTTTGGCCACGTCGGCGGCTCCGACCCTCGGATGGTTTCGGAGATGCGGCGGCTTCAGAAGCGGGTACGCGACCTCGAGGACGAGATCAGCCGTCTTCAGGCAGAGAACGACCAGCTCAGCATGGCCGTCACCGACGTCGCCTCCAGCGCGACCGACCGCGAGCCCGCGCTCGCCTGACCCGACCTCGTCGACGTTTCGGGCACGGACAGACCGGTCCGCTCCGAGCGTGGTCGACACACTGACGGGGACGCCGAACGCATGAGCCAGGCGTCCCTGGCCGAACCGTCGACGAACCGGTATCGACCCTCAGTCCACCGAGCCGCAGACTTTCCTTTCCCTTGTGGCTTTTTTACCGTTGTACCCGGCGGACCCCGTCACAACCCTCCGTGTCCGCCGGACATCCCCCCTCTTTCCCGCCCCGGCGCGGAACCGCAGGGCGTCCGCCCGGGAACACCAGCCCGAACCCCACCCTCCGGTCACCATCTCGTGGCACCCTTAGGTGGTCGCGCTGTGTATCCGCGGTGACCGTTGTGGGAGGTGTGGGTGTACCTGAAGAACCTGACGCTGCGCGGCTTCAAGTCGTTCGCGTCGGCCACCACCCTGCGTTTCGAGCCGGGGATCACCTGTGTGGTCGGTCCCAACGGCTCGGGCAAGTCCAACGTCGTGGACGCCCTGTCCTGGGTGATGGGGGAGCAGGGGGCCAAGTCCCTGCGCGGCGGCAAGATGGAGGACGTCATCTTCGCGGGCACCTCCACCCGCCAGGCGCTGGGCCGCGCCGAGGTCAGCCTCACGATCGACAACACCGACGGCGCGCTGCCCATCGACTACACCGAGGTCACCATCAGGCGGACCATGTTCCGCAACGGCGGTTCGGAGTACGCCATCAACGGCGACACGTGCCGCCTCCTGGACATCCAGGACCTGCTCAGCGACTCCGGCATCGGCCGTGAGATGCACGTCATCGTCGGCCAGGGGCAGCTGGACACCGTCCTGCACGCCGGCCCCGAGGAGCGCCGCGCCCTCATCGAGGAGGCCGCGGGCATCCTCAAGCACCGCAAGCGCAAAGAGAAGGCGATCCGCAAGCTCAACGCGATGCAGGGCAACCTGGACCGGGTCACCGACCTCACCGCCGAGCTGCGCCGCCAGCTCAAACCCCTGGGCCGCCAGGCCGAACTCGCCCGCAGGGCCGCCGTCATCCAGGCCGACCTGCGCGACGCGCGCCTGCGCCTGCTCGCCGACGACATCGTCACCCTCACCGAGCAGCTGGCCAAGGAGGAGGCCGACGAGAAGGAGGTCCTCGCCCGCCGCGGGGCCGCCGAGGCCGCCCTCTCCCAGGCCCAGGAGCGCGAGACCGCGCTGGAGGAGCAGGCCACCGCCGCCGCTCCCGCGCTCGCCCGGGCCCTGGAGGCCTACCACGCCCTGTCGCGCCTCACCGAGCGTCTGGACGCCGTGCGCGGCCTGGCCAACGAACGCCACCGCAACCTGGCCTCCGTCGAGGACGAGCCGGTCCACCGCCGTGATCCCGAGGAACTGGAGATGGAGGCCGAGGAGGCCGCCGCCCAGGAGGAGGAGCTCCTCCTCAGGCTGGAGGAGGCCCGGGAGGCCCTGGAGGCGACCGTCACCGAGCGCGCCACCGCCGAGGACGCCCTGCACCGCGAGGAGAAGCGTCTGGAGGCCGCGGCCCGTGCCTCCGCGGAGCGCCGCGAGGGCCTCGTACGCCTGTCCGCGCGGGTGGAGAGCCTGCGCGGCCGTCTGGCCTCCAGCGAGGACGAGATCACCCGGCTGGAGGAGTCCGCCCGGCAGGCGGCCGAACGCGCCGAACAGGCGCAGGCCGAGTACGAGATGGCCGCCGAGGAGGCGGCCGGGCTCGACGAGGGCGACGCCGAACTCGACGCGGCGCAGGAGTCGGCCGCCCGTCGGCTGTCCGAGGCCGACGCCGAACTCAACCGGCTCCGCGACGCCGAGCGCACCGCCGAGGGCGAGCGAGCCGCGCTCGCCGCCCGCAAGGAGGCACTGGAGCTGGGGTTGGCGCACAAGGACGGCGCCGACACCCTCCTGGGCGCCGACCTGCCGGGGATGCTCGGCAGCCTCGCCACCCTCGTCCAGGTCGAGACGGGTCAGGAGACCGCCGTGGCCGCCGCGTTCGGCACCGCCGCCGGGGCGGTCGCCGTCAGCGACCCCGACACCGCCGTGGTGGCGCTCGACCTGCTCAGGTCCGAGGAGGCCGGGCGCGCCGGGATCGTCATCGCCGGGGCCGTTCCCGCGGTTCCCCGCCAGGAGTGGCCCGAGCTGCCCGCCGGGGTCCGTTACGCCGTCGACGCCGTCGTCGCCCCCGAGCACCTGGGCGGTGCCGTCACCGCCCTGCTGGACCGCACGGCGCTGGTCGCCGACGCCTCCGCGGCCCGCGACCTGGTCCGCAAGGTCTCCGGGGTGCGTGCCGTCACCCCCGGGGGCGACGTGTTCGCCGCCGCGCTGGTCCACGGTGGATCGGCCGCCGCGCCGAGCCTG
>NZ_ANAX01000139.1 GCF_000341065.1 Nocardiopsis halotolerans DSM 44410
CGCCGAGCGGATCGCCGCGGACCTGGCGGAGAGTGAGCGGGAGCGTGCCGCACTGGCCGCCGAGGTCGAGGAGCTGACCGCGCGCCGCCGCCAGGGCGACCGCAGGCGCAACGAGTCCGCACAGCGGCTCGGCAAGCTGGGCGGGCAGGCCCGTTCCGCCGAGGCCGAGTCCGAGCGGTACGCGGCCGCCGCCGCCAAGGCCGCCGACGCGCGCGGCGAGGAGGCCGGGAAACTGGCCCGGCTGGAGGAGGAGCTGGCCGAGGCCGAGGAGGTGGCCGCCTCCATCGAGGAGGACGCCCCCGACGCCGAGACCCGCGACGAGCTCGCCGCCCAGGCCTCGCGCGCCCGCGCCACCGAGATGGAGCGCCGCCTGTCGGTACGCACCGCCGAGGAGCGCGTCCGGTCGATCGCCGGTCGCGCCGAGCGGCTGCGCGCCCAGGCCTTCGAGGAGCGCCGCGCCATGGAGCGCGCAGCCGAGCGCCGCCGTACCCGTGCCGCGCAGGCCACGATCGCCGAGGCGGTCGCCGAGAGCGCCCGGATGTCCCTGGAGCGGATCGCGGTGTCCCTGGCCGCGGCCGAGAGCGAGCGGAGCACCGCCGAGGCGGAGAAGGAGGCGCGCGACGCCGAGCTCAGGGCGGTGCGCTCCCGGGTCCGCGAGCTGTCCGTGGACCTGGAGAAGCTGACCAGTTCGGCGCACAGCGGGGAGGTGGCCCGGGCCGAGCGCCGCATGCGCCTGGAGCAGCTGGAGACCAGGGCGGTGGAGGAGATGGGCGTCGACGTGCCCACCCTCGTCGCCGAGTACGGTCCGCGCGTTCCCGTTCCCCCGCCCGCCGACGCCGGTGAGGACGCCGTCCCGCTGCCGTACGTACGCGAGGTGCAGACCAAGCGGGCCAGGGCCGCCGAACGCCAGCTCAACCAGCTGGGCAAGATCAACCCGCTCGCGCTGGAGGAGTTCGCGGCGCTGGAGGAGCGGCACGCGTTCCTCAACGCCCAGCTGGAGGACCTGAAGAAGACCCGCAGGGACCTGATGGACATCGTCCAGGAGGTCGACGCCCGGGTGCAGGAGGTGTTCTCCGCCGCCTACCTGGACGTGGAGCGGGAGTTCGCGGCGATCTTCGGGCGGTTGTTCCCCGGCGGTGAGGGAAGGCTCCTGCTCACCTCGCCCGAGGACATGCTCACCACCGGCATCGAGGTGGAGGCCCGCCCGCCGGGCAAGAAGGTCAAGCGGTTGTCGCTGCTCTCCGGCGGTGAGCGGTCCCTGACCGCGGTCGCGTTCCTCGCCGCGATCTTCAAGGCGCGGCCGTCCCCGTTCTACGTGATGGACGAGGTCGAGGCGGCCCTGGACGACACCAACCTCCAGCGGCTGCTGGTGATCTTCGAGGAGCTGCGGGCCTCCTCGCAGCTGATCGTGATCACCCACCAGAAGCGCACCATGGAGGCGGCCGACGCGCTGTACGGAGTGACCATGCAGGGCGACGGCATCTCCCAGGTGATCAGCCAGAAGATCGAGCGCTCCCCCGCCTGACACGCGGCCGGGGCCGCCCTCCCGCGGGAGGACGGCCCCGAAGGGGGGAAGTACCGCACGGAGCGCCCCGACGGGCGACGGCGGGCGGCGCCCGAGGGGACGCGGCTAGCCCCGCGCGATGGTGATGACCGGGGAGGTCCAGGTCTCCCAGTGGTCGGGGTTGTCCGGGTCGCCGAGCGCCTTCAGCGCGCGGACCTCCAGGCTGTAGTCACCGTCCCGGACGGGCGTGATCCGGCCGTGCCGGTCCAGGACCGTGCCGTCCCACGCGTAGCTGAAGAACGACGTTCCGGTCGCGCTGCGGTGCACGTGGTCCACCGCCACGGCGACGTTGCGGTCCGGGTGCACCGGGCGCCCGGTGCGCTCGTCGATGACGGTCATCTCCAGCCGCGTGACGTGGTGGTCGAAGTGCGCGATGACGTACGGGACGTCCGGCAGGCCGTCGACCCACTCCAGCGTGTAGGTGGCGCCGTCGGGCTGGTTCTCGAACGTGCCGCCGCCCTCGCTCACGCACTCCAGGCCGGAGAAGGCCCCACAGCCGGTGATCCGGGTCAGCCACGGCAGTTCGAGCACCTCGCCGTCGCCGTTGGTGATCGGGGTCATGGCGTCGATCTGCTGGTAGTCGCCGTTGTAGGCGGCGTAGGGCACCCGGTAGGTCTCCCCGCCCGTCTCGGTCACGGAGACGTACCCGCCGTAGATCATCTGCTCGAAGTCCTGGGCGGGCGGGGTGAAGGTCACCCGCACCTCGACCGACTCACCGGGGGCGACGGTCACCTCGTCGCTGTCGAAGGCCACCTCGGCGGAGGCGTCGTTGTAGCTGGGGGTGAAGGTGTCGCCGTGGGTGCCCAGGGCGCTCTCGTGGCCCAGTTCGTAGGTGGCCTCCCCGTCACCGTCGTTGGTGATGGTGATCGTCTCGGTCACCTCGCCCTCGGTGGCGCCGAGGGACAGTTTGCCGGGGGTCACGGTGGTGCTGGCCAACACCGCGCCGGGGACGTCGAGCATGCCCGCGCCCTGGCGGTGGACGTTGTCCAGGTACCCGGCGTCGGGGCTGCCCCACCAGGCCTTCGGGTCGGAGCTGTTCTGGAGGACGTCGCGGACCTCGTGCGCGCCCAGGTCGGGTCGTGCCTCCAGCAGCAGGGCGACGCCGCCCGCCACGTGCGGCGAGGACATCGAGGTGCCGCTGATGGTGGCGTAGCTTCCCTTGTCCACGGGGTAGGTGGAGTTGATCAGGCCGCCCGGCGCGCCGATGTCCGGCTTCAGGGCCAGGTCGGGGGACAGGCCGTAGGAGCTGAAGGAGCTGATCAGTCCGCCGGTCGGGTTCGGGACGGTGGTGGTCTCGCCGGTCCAGGTCAGGGTGACGGGCTCGCCGCCCTCGAGGAGCTCCCTCAGGTGGGCTCCGGAGGTGGCGGAGATCCCGATGGCGAACGCCCCCTGGTCCACGATGCCGCCGCCGGCGAACATACCGGGGACGTTGTTGTACATGACCACGCCGGTGGCGCCCGCGGCCATGGCCGCGTCGTACTTCTCGGCGAAGGTGCACTCGCCGCGGACCATCAGGGCGGTCCTGCCCTCGGGGTCGGCTTCCAGTTCGTCGCCCAGGGACGGACATCCCCGCCCGACGTGGACGAGTTCGTCGGTCTCACCGGAGGTGGGCGGCGGGGAGGCCTCGCCCATCTCCATGTAGGCGATGGTCTCGCCGCTGGGGTTGGCGGTCACCGAGGCGGCCTGGATGTGGGTGTTGTCGTAGGAGGCGACGCCGATGACGTCCTCGCCCAGGCCGGGGGCGCCCGAGGAGTACAGGCCGGTGGAGCCCTCGTTGCCGATGGAGGCGACCACGACCATGCCCTCGTCGACCAGGTTGTCGGCGGCGACCGCGGTCGGGTACTGCGGCCAGGAGTGCGCCGAGCCGATGCTCATGTTGAGCACGTCCATGTCGTCGGCCAGGGCCTGCTCCATGGCGGCGATCATGATGTCGGAGGTGGTGGAGCCGCCGCACCCGAACACCTTGTAGGCGCCGAAGTCCACGCCGGGCGCGACGCCGGTGACCTCGCCCTCGGCGCCCACGATCCCGGCCACGTGGGTGCCGTGGCCGTGGCAGTCCTGGGGGTCCTCGTCGGGGACGGGCACGGTGCTGGGGTCGCCCGCGTTGAAGTCGTCGCCGACGAAGTCGTAGCCGGTGACCACGCGTTCGTTGGGGAAGCCGCCGCCGCCCAGGTCGGGGTGGGTGTAGTCGATGCCGGTGTCCATGACGGCCACACGCAGGCCCTCACCGGTCAGGCCGAGTTCGTTCTGCGCGATGTCGGCCCCGGTCATCGGCAGTGCGGTGTCCAGGTCGGGGGCGTTGTCCTCGGTTTCGGGGATCTCGTAGGTGACGACGGGGTAGACGGCGCTGACGCCGGGGATCTCCCGGGCGGTGCCGACCTGGGCGTCGTCCATCTCGACGGAGAAGCCGTTCCAGAGGTCGCTGAACGAGTGCCGTTCGGTGTACTCCAGGCCGTGGCCCTCGGCCTCGGTCCGGAACCGCGCGTGTTCGCTCTCGACCCGCTCCGAGGAGGTGCCCTCGGTGGTGGGCGGACTCTGGAGTTCGATGAACCACAGGCCGTTCGCCTGGTGGGTCAGTTCGCCGTTCTCGGCGGAGGGGGCGGGGTGCAGGGGGGCGATCTCGGAAGCCTCGTCGGCGCTCGCAGGCGGGGTCGCGACCAGTCCCGCGACGAGGGTCAACCCGGCGAGCGATGCCAGGCGCGTTCGGTGGGGTACCACCTTGTCAACACATCCCTTCTCGGTGCGCGCCTCAGGACACCGGGGGAGCGGTGTACCCCGCTGGGTACGGCTGTGACGCGCAGGGGGATACGCCGCTTCATGTCCGTGATCGGTTAATCGGCGCGCATAGCAACGAGATCATTGCCGTGCGCCATGAAAGTGTCAATGTTCACCAAGACTCAATCTGGCCACATAGCTACAGGAAAAGTCCTGATGGCTCACAGGGATTAGCAAAACGGTCATTCTTCACTTATGGCGATGAAAGGGATAAAAGGGTGTGAAGGGGTGGCCCTCAGTCTTCCGGTCCCCTTCGTGGAAAAGGCGCGGTCGTTGTGGAGAACGCGCAGGCCAGAGTAGCCACCGAGGGGCCTACGGGGTCGTACGGCGGGCCGAGTAGGCTGGAGTCGTCGGGCCGCCCACGGGCGGCCCGCCCGGTGTCGACGGAGCGAAGTCCGGTACCGCGGCCACAACCGGCCGCCCAACCCGGCGCTGTCCCGCAACTGTGAGGCCCCTCCGGGGGACGAGCCAGGTCGCCTTCCCGACGCCGACGTCCCCGTCCTCGTGGGAAGGGCAGGCCGTGTCCCTCGGGAGCGTGCTCCTTCCCCCCGCCCGACAAGGAGCACCGTGCGGACCGCACGCCACCTCTCCCCGGCCCTCCTCGGCGCCGTGCTCGCCCTGACCGCCTGCGGTGCGCAGGACGGCGGTGCGACCGGGACCGAACCGACCGCCCAGGAGGCCTCCCACACCTGCGGGGTCCCCGAGCCCGACCCCGACCGCCCCACCGTGGGCGACGGCACCTTCCCCGTCACCGTCACCGACGTCACCGGTGAGGTGAGCATCGAGGAGGAGCCCCAGCGGATCGTCTCCCTGTCGCCGAGCCACACCGAGATGCTCTTCGCCATCGGCGCTGGTGACCGGGTCGAGGCCGCCGACGAGTACTCGACCTATCCGGAGGAGGCCCCCGACACCGACCTGAGCGGCTTCGAGCCCAGCGTGGAGGCCGTCACCGAGTACGACCCCGACCTCGTCCTGCTCGCCCACAGCGCCGAGGCGACCGCCGATCAGCTGGACGCCGTCGGGATCCCGTCACTGGTCATCGACGCCGCCGAGGACCTGGAGGACACCTACGCCCAGATCCGCATGCTCGGCGACGTCACCGGCAACACCGAGGAGGCCGACGCCGAGGCCACCCGGGTCGAGAACGAGTTCACCGAGATCGTCGAGAACGTGTGCGAGGAGACCGAGGGCGGCGGGCTGACCTTCTACCAGGAGCTCGACGAGACCTCCTACTCCGCCACCTCCAACACCTTCGTCGGCCAGATCTACGAGTCCTTCGGCCTGGTCAACATCGCCGACGCCGCCGACGAGGACGGGTCCGCGAGCGGCTACCCGCAGCTGTCCCAGGAGTACGTCGTCGAGCAGAACCCCGACCTGATCTTCCTGTCCTACGGAGACGAGTCGACCGTCACCCAGGTCGCCGAGCGCCCCGCCTTCGACACCATCACCGCGGTCCAGAACGACGCCGTCTACCTCCTCGACGCCGACATCGCCTCCCGATGGGGGCCGCGCGTGGTCGAGTTCGCCGAGCTGGTCGGCCAGGCCGTCATCGAGAACGCGGGGAGCTAGCAGTGTTTTCCGGGGCCTCCGCTTCGCGCAGGGGCGGGCCACCACCCTCAACGGAGGCCTGCGGCGCAGTACCCGTCGTCTCGCCTCCGTCGCCTCCAGAACCCCGTGGGCGCCCGAACAACCTCCCCCTGGTTGAGACCTTGTCCAAGAAACGGGACCCGGCGTGACAAGGGGTGTCGGGTTCCCCGTCGGATGGGTCGCGGGCGGCCTGGTCGCGCTGGCCGTGGCCGCCCTGCTCGGCGTCTCCGCGGGCGCGGCCTCCCTGTCGGCGCCCGACATCGCCCTCCACCTGCTCAGCCTCCTGCCGTTGGACATCAGCTCCCCGCTGACCGAGCGGGAGGCGGCCGTGCTGGTGGAGCTGCGCCTGCCCCGCGTGGTGGTGGGCGCCGTCGTCGGGGCCCTCCTGGCCACCGCGGGCGGTGCCTACCAGGGCGTGTTCCGCAACCCGCTGGCCGATCCCTACCTCCTCGGCGCCGCCTCCGGCGCCGGGCTCGGCGCGACCGTGGTCATCGTCTTCGGCCAGCAGTTCAGCGACTCCCCGCGCGCCCTGGTGCCGGCCGCCGCGTTCCTGGGCGCCCTGGCCGGCGTGGCCGCCGCCTACCTGCTCGGCTCCACCGCGGGCGGCGGCGGCACCGCCGCGCTCGTCCTGGCGGGCGTGGCCGTCTCCTCCTTCCTGTCCGCCGCGCAGACCCTCGTCCAGCAGATCGGCGTGGACGAGCTCCAGCGCATCTTCGCCTGGCTGCTCGGAGGGATCGGCCGGGGCGGATGGGACGACGTGCGCCTGGTCGCGCCGTACGCGGTGGTCGGGCTGATCGTCCTGCTCCTCTGCGGGTACCTCCTCGACATGCTCGCCCTGGGCGACGACAAGGCGGTCAGCCTGGGACTGAACCCGGGGATCGTGCGCGTCGTGGTGATCAGCGCCGCGTCGCTGGCCACCGCCGCCGCCGTGTCGGTGAGCGGGCTGATCGGCTTCGTGGGGATCGTCGTCCCGCACATCGTGCGCCGCCTGGTGGGTTCCAACTACCGGGCGATCCTGCCGGTCACCGTGCTCTTCGGCGCCGCCTTCCTGATCCTGGTGGACATCGTCGCCCGGATCCTCATCGCCCCCGCCGAGCTGCCGATCGGCGTGGTCACCGCCTTCCTCGGCGCACCCTTCTTCGTGCTCATCCTGCGCACCACACGTCATCGCAGCGCCTGAGACACCCGCCTGACGCCAACGCGTCCCACACTCTGGGAGACTGGTGGCGCTATGGACATCACCTTGCTCGTTGCCATCATCATCGCCGTCGTGCTTCTGGCCGCCGGCGGATTCTTCCTGGTCACGACCCGGCGCTCGGTCAAACCGGGCAAGGACGAGACCAAGCCCGAGGCCACAGGGGCGGCCGCCGGGTCGACCGCCGTGGAGGACCGAGAACGGGACACGGGGACCGTCGCCACGCCCCCCGCCCAGGCGCCGCCGCCCACGGAGGAGGCCGTCGAGCCGGTCGAGGAACCCGTCAGGCCCGCGGAACCGGAGGTGGAGACACCGCCGCCCTCGGCCGGGCGCATGGTGCGCCTGCGCGCGCGGCTGGCCCGCTCGCAGAGTTCCTTCGGCCAGGGGCTGCTCAACCTCCTCTCCTCGGACTCCCTGGACGAGGACACCTGGGAGGAGATCGAGGACACCCTCATCACCGCCGACATCGGTGTGTCCTCCGCCACGCAGATCGTGGAGAACCTGCGCACCCGCGTCAAGGTCCTCGGCACCCGCGGCACGGACGAGGTGCGCGGGCTGCTGCGTGAGGAACTCCTCGCGCAGATCAGGACCGAGGCCGACCGCGCCGTCAGCACCGAGCCGCACGGCGACCGCCCGGCCGTGGTCATGGTCGTGGGGGTCAACGGCACCGGCAAGACCACCACCACCGGCAAGCTGGCGCGCGTCCTGGTCGGCGACGGCCGCAGCGTGGTGCTCGGCGCAGCCGACACCTTCCGCGCCGCCGCCAGTGAGCAGCTCCAGACCTGGGGGAGCCGGGTGGGCGCCCCGGTCGTGCGCAAGGAGGAGGGCGCCGACCCCGCCAGCGTGGCCTTCGACGCCGTCTCGCGCGGCATCGAGGAGGGCGCCGACACCGTCATCATCGACACCGCCGGGCGTCTGCACACCAAGACCGGCCTGATGGACGAACTGGGCAAGGTCAAGCGGGTCGTGGAGAAGAAGACCCAGGTGGACGAGGTCCTGCTCGTCCTGGACGCGACCACCGGGCAGAACGGCCTGCGCCAGGCCCGGGTGTTCGGCGAGGTCGTGAACGTGACCGGTATCGCGCTGACCAAGCTGGACGGCACCGCCAAGGGCGGCATCATCGTGCAGGTCCAGCGGGAGCTGGGCGTGCCGGTCAAGCTCGTGGGCCTCGGCGAGGGCCCCGACGACCTGGCGCCCTTCGACCCCGAGGTCTTCGTGGACGCGATCCTGTCGAACGACTGAGCGTACGTCGCACCGGCACGCGGCCGGGCACCCCGACGCGGGTGCCCGGCCGCGTTCGTGTGTCCGGAGCGTGTGTCCGGAGGCCGTGCCCGTGACGCGTGTCACGTGACGGACCCCCGGAGGGAGGTGTCGGAGCCGCCCGGCACCCTCCCCGGGCGGGGTCCGCCCGGACACGGTTCACGACGCCTTAACACGGCCGTCCGTCCTTTTACCCGGGCGCAACACGTCGGCTCACGTGGAGAAACACCCCGGTCGGACAGTTGCCTCCGTGGTGTTCCGCATCGGCCCGATGACGCGCTCGCTGACCGCCGCCCTCACAGACACAGAGATCCCCCGTCCGTTCCATGGAGGCGACGTAATGACTGACTCCGGCAACACGGCGTGGCTGCTGATCAGCGCAGCCCTCGTGATGCTCATGACCCCGGGCCTGGCCTTCTTCTACGGAGGCATGTCGCGGGCCAAGAGCGTCCTCAACATGATGCTGATGAGTTTCGTGAGCATCGCGGTCGTGAGTGTGCTCTGGGTCGTCATCGGCCACTCACTCACCTACTCCGACGGTCCCGGAGCGCTCGACATGTTCGTCGGCGGCCTCGACCACGTCGGACTCACCAACCTGATCGGTGAGGTCGAGCCCGCGGCGGAGGACGGGAGCGGGGGCTACCCGCTCCTGGTCGACGCCGGGTTCCAGATGATGTTCGCGGTCATCACCGTCGCCCTGATCAGCGGCGCCATCGCCGACCGCGCCAAGTTCGGCGCCTGGCTCCTGTTCACCCCGGTCTGGGCGCTCCTGGTCTACTTCCCCGTCGCCCACTGGGTCTGGGGCGAGGGCTGGATCGAGGAGCTGGAGATCGGCGGCTACGCGGTCATCGACTTCGCGGGCGGTACCGCCGTCCACATCAACGCCGGTGCCGCCGCGCTGGCCCTGACCTTCGTCCTCGGCCGCCGCAAGGGCTTCGGTTCCGAGTCGATGCGCCCCCACAACCTGCCGTTCGTTCTGCTGGGCGCCGCGCTGCTGTGGTTCGGCTGGTTCGGTTTCAACGCCGGGTCCGCCTACGCCGCCGACGGCACCGCCGCGCTGGCCCTGGTCAACACCCAGGTGGCCACCGCCGCCGCCATCTGCGCCTGGATGCTCGTCGAGCGCTTCCGCTACGGCAAGGTCAGCGCCCTGGGCTTCGCCTCCGGCGCCGTCGCGGGCCTGGTCGCCATCACCCCGGCCGCCGCCAACGTCACCCCGCTGGGCGCGATCGCCGTCGGCGCGCTGTCCGGCGCGGTCTGCGCCTACGCCATCAGCTGGAAGTTCAAGTTCCGGTACGACGACGCGCTCGACGTCGTGGGCATCCACATGGTCGGCGGTGTCATCGGCTCCCTGGTGCTGGGCCTCCTGGCCGCGGGCGTCACCGGCGGCTCCGACGGCCTGCTCTACGGCGGAGGCGTCGGCCTCCTCGCCGTCCAGACCGTCGCGGTCGTCGGCGTCATGCTCTACTCCTTCGCCGCCACCTGGGTCATCGCCAAGGTGATCGACCTCATCATGGGCTTCCGTATCCCCGAGGAGGTCGAGACGAACGGGCTGGACCACGAGCTGCACGCCGAGTCCGCCTACGCCTTCGACGAGCTCGACGAGCTGGAGGCAGAGGCAGAAGCAGCAGCGGTCTCCTCGCCGACGCCTCCGGGCGGTGAGGAAGCAGAAGCGGTCTCCCCGCCGACGCCTCCGGGCGGGGAGACGGCCTCGCCGAAGGCCGGAGTCCAGTCCTCAGCGTCGAGGTCGCGGGCTCCGGGCCACTGACCCGGTGAGGTGTTCCAGAGGCTGACGGGGAGGAGTCCCCGTCAGCCTCGTTCGTGTGTTCGGAGCCCGTGGGCTGTGACACTTTCGCGGCCTGTGTGGGCATTCGTGGTTCCGTATTGGCCATGGCCTGTGTGGACGTTCGGTACCCTCTGAGCGATACGGCGGTGGAGCGTGTTCTGTGGGCGCTCCGAAGCCCGGTACGGGACGCCTGGCCGACGGGCCCGCCGAGGATCGCGTTCCGGCTCCCTCCTCGGGGTTTCCTCTCCCAAGGGGCACCAGGCAGAACCCGGAACCGCGTATCCGCGTCTCACGCCACGAACGGTCGGGGATCGGTGTGTCCACCCCGCCCACCACCCGGAAACCATGCTGATTCGTACAGTGCCCCTCGGGGTCAGGAGGCAAGATGGCACCGGTTAGTTCCAACACGGGCCGCCGCCGAGGCAAGCGCGTCGCGCTCGCCGCCGCGGGCGCGGTCCTCGCGCTCGGTTTGGCCGGGTGCTCCATCGACCTCAGCCACCTGCGTCCCGGCGGCGGCGAGGAACAACCCAGCCCCGAGCCCGCCGAGCCGGTCGCCGCCGCTCCGCTGATGGAGGAGGCCCTGGCGGCCCTGGCCGAGTACCCGGCGCTCACCGCCACGGGGCAGGTGGCCGAGAGCGTCGGTTCCGCCGACGTGCGCGACGCCTCGCTGACCGTCGCCGACAGCGGCACGGCCAGCGGCACCGTCCGCGCCAACAGCGTCGAGGCCGAGCTCCTCGGTGCCGACAGCAAGCTCTTCCTCCGCGCGCCGGAGGCCTTCTGGCTCGACCAGGGCGTCTTCGGACCCGACTTCGACGACTTCGACGGGAACTGGGTGCGCGCCTCCGCGTCCCAGGCCGGGTTCAACCCGAGCGCCACCCTGGCTCCGCCGACGCTCTCCGCCATCCTGGGCGGCATCGAGCTGGAGTCGGAGGAGGCCGTCGAGGAGAACCTGGACGGCACGCTCACCTACCGGGTCGACCTGGCGGGCGAGCGCAACCAGGTGTGGATCAACGCGGAGACCAAGCAGATCCAGCGCATCGCCATCGAGGAACTCGTCCCCGAGGGCGCCGAGGCGGGCCCGCAGGTCCGCCTGGACCTGGCCGAGGCCGACACCGCCGCCGTCGAGGAGCTCTACGACGGTGCCATCGCCGCGGCCGAGGAGGAGCTGACCGGCTCCCGCGACGCCCGCATCGAGGTGGGCTGGGAGGGCAGCCCCAGCATGTCGTGTGAGGACGGGCCCAACTGCACCTGGAGCGGCACCGTGCAGGACTCGGGCGGTGACGGCAGCGGCGAGGTGGCCGTCCGGATGGACGTCACGTTCAGCAACGCCGAGATCGGTGAGCAGACGTGCAACGACAGCGGCACGCTGAAGGCGGGGGAGACGCTGGAACTGTCGTGCGGCGCCGACTACAACATCGTCAGCTCCACCCAGCAGACCTACACCATCGACGGTGAGGCGCAGCTGTCCACGCGCGGGCTGACCGGCGGCCAGCAGGAGGACATGCTGGCGGCCCTCAGCGAGCAGCGCGAGGCCACCCTGTCGGGCGGCGACGCCTCCTCCGAGCCCTCGGAGAGCCCGAGTACGGGCGAGGGCGAGGGCGACTAGGGCCTGTTCCTCGGAACGTTCACCCCAGGGGGCTGGTTCGGGCGCCGCCGGGGTTCCGCACGACGAGGCGGGGCCGGTGCGCCCTCCCGGTCACGGCACCGGCACGGCGGAGGCGAGACGGAGGGCGGGGCGGTGGCCCCGCCCTCCACCCGTATCAGGATCCTGCCCGTCACGTGATACTCCCGGGTGACGTGAGGCGGGTAGGCTGGGAGACCAATTCCGAGACGAAGGACTGGCCACACTCGTGTTCGAGACGCTTTCCGACCGGCTGACATCGGTCTTCTCCTCGCTGCGCGGTAAAGGGCGGCTGTCCGAGGAGGACATCAACGCGACCGCGCGGGAGATCCGTCTCGCGCTGCTGGAGGCGGACGTCGCGCTGCCGGTGGTGCGCGAGTTCATCGCGCGGATCAAGGAGCGCGCGCGGGGCGAGGAGGTCTCCAAGGCCCTCAACCCGGCCCAGCAGGTCATCAAGATCGTCAACGAGGAACTGATCGAGATCCTCGGTGGCGAGACCCGGCAGATCCGCTTCGCCAAGAACCCGCCGACCGTGATCATGCTCGCGGGTCTCCAGGGCGCCGGTAAGACCACCCTGGCGGGCAAGCTCGCCAGATGGCTGGCCGCCGACCGCAACACCCCGATGCTGGTCGCCGCCGACCTCCAGCGCCCCAACGCCGTCACGCAGCTCCAGGTGGTCGGTGAGCGCGCCGGGACTCCCGTGTTCGCGCCCGAGCCCGGCAACGGCGTCGGCGACCCGGTCCAGGTCGCCCGCGAGTCCATCGAGCACGCCCGTCGCAACAACCACAACGTGGTGATCATCGACACCGCGGGCCGCCTCGGTGTGGACAGCGAGATGATGCAGCAGGCCGCGGACATCCGCGACGCGGTCGACCCGGACGAGATCCTGTTCGTCGTCGACGCGATGATCGGTCAGGACGCGGTCAACACCGCGCAGGCCTTCCTCGACGGCGTCGGCTACGACGCGGTCGCCCTCACCAAGCTCGACGGCGACGCGCGCGGCGGTGCCGCCCTGTCCATCCGGCACATCACCGGGCGCCCCATCATGTTCGCGTCCACCGGTGAGAAGCTGGAGGACTTCAACCTCTTCCACCCGGACCGGATGGCCTCGCGCATCCTGGACATGGGTGACGTGCTCACGCTCATCGAGCAGGCGCAGAGCCAGTTCGACGAGGCCGAGGTCGAGAAGATGGCCTCGACCATGGCCTCGGACGAGGACTTCACGCTGGACGACTTCCTCCAGCAGATGTCGATGGTCCGCAAGCTCGGCCCGATCGGCAACCTGCTCGGCATGATGCCGGGCATGGGGCAGATGCGTGAGCAGATCGACAGCATCGACGACAAGGACCTGGACCGCATCCAGGCGATCATCCAGTCGATGACCCCGGGCGAGCGCTCGAACCCGAAGATGATCAACGGGTCGCGCCGCCTGCGTATCGCCAACGGTTCGGGCACCCAGGTCAGCGATGTCAACGGCCTGGTCACCCGCTTCTTCGAGGCGCAGAAGATGATGCGCAAGATGAAGAACGGCGGCATGCCGGGTATGCCCGGGATGCCCGGTGCGGGTGGCGGAGGCAACCGCAAGAAGGCCAAGTCCCAGGCCAAGAAGGCGAAGAAGGGCAAGCAGCGCAGCGGTAACCCGATGAAGGCCCGCCAGCAGGAGGCCGAGCGCGCCGCCGAGCGCCAGCGCCGTCAGGAGGAGGGCGGCGGCCAGCAGCAGACGCCGCAGCTGCCCCCCGGCCTGGGCGGCGGCCAGCCCACGCTCCCGCCCGGTCTGGGCGGCCCCAACATGCCCGACCTGTCGAACTTCAAGCTGCCGAAGAACAAGTAGGACGACGGCTGTCGGCCCCTTCCGCCCCTCTCCCGAGGGGCGCGGCGCTACCATGCCTGTGGCGCCGCCAGCCGCCCCGCACCGCGGACGCGGGTGGGCCACCGGCCCGCCCGCGGCGCTCGCCCCCGTCGGCGAGCCGCNGGTCCGGCGGCCCGTCTACGTTCCGGGGACGGGCCGCCCCTCCCGGTTCGGCCCGTCGCTGGTGTCGTGTCCGGGGAACACGTCCGCGTCTGGCACAATGAGTAGTCGACTAACGGTGCCGAGCCAGCCCTCTAACTAGCTCGTCACCCACGTCTGTCCCGTCGGGTACCGCAACCCCACGTGGTTTCGCCGACGGGCGCCTCACACCGTTAATCGGGAGAAGACCACTCCAGTGGCTGTCAAACTGAAGCTCAAGCGTATGGGTAAGATCCGTACGCCCCAGTACCGAGTCATCGTCGCCGACGCCCGCAACAAGCGTGACGGCAAGGCGATCGAGGAGATCGGCAAGTACCACCCCAAGGAGCACCCGAGCTTCATCGAGGTCAACTCCGAGCGGGTCCAGTACTGGCTGTCCGTGGGCGCCCAGCCCTCCGACGCGGTCAAGGTCCTCCTGCGCAAGACCGGTGACTGGCAGAAGTTCAAGGGCCTGCCCGCCCCGGCTCCGCTCCAGGTCGCCGAGGCCAAGGACCCCGAGGCCAAGGAGGCGGCCTTCCAGGCCGCGCTGAAGGAGCTCGTGCTCCCCGGCTCCGAGGGCAAGGGCAAGGCCAGGAAGTCCGAGAAGAAGGCGGACAAGGCGGACAAGGCGGACAAGCCCGCCGAGACCGCCGAGGCTGAGAAGTCCGAGGGCGAGGCCTGACGTGCTGGAAGAGGCGCTTGAGCACCTCGTGAAGGGGATCGTTGCGAACTCCGACGATGTCCAGGTGAGAGCCAAGAGGCTCCGCAAGGGCAAAGTCCTGGAGGTCCGGGTCCACCCTGACGACCTTGGCAAGGTGATCGGCCGCAACGGCCGTACCGCCAAGGCTCTGCGGACCGTCATCGGCGCCCTGGCCGGGGGCCGTTACGTCCGCGTGGACCTGCTGGACCTACACGAAGTGCGCTGACGCGCCTCCCGGGGCGCCGACCGCTGGCGGTCGGTGCCCCACAACCGTGCCCGGGGCCACCGCCCCGGGCACAGTTTTCTCCCCGCTCCCGGCGGGGAGGGCGGAAGGACGGAAGATTCCCATGCGACTCGTTGTCGGCCGGATCGGCCGCGCGCACGGCGTCCGCGGTGACGTCGCCGTCGACGTGCGCACGGACGACCCCGCGGCCCGGTTCGCCGACGGCTCCGTGCTGGCCACCGATCCGCCCGGGGCCGGTCCGCTGACCGTCTCCTCCACGCGCCGCCACAGCGGACGCCTGTTGGTGCGGTTCAAGGGCGTGACCGACCGCGACGCCGCCGAAGGGCTGCGCGGTACCACCCTGCTCGTGGACTCCGAGGACATCGCCCCCCTGGACGACCCGGACGAGTTCCACGACCACGAGCTCATCGGCCTGACCGCGGTGACCACGGGCGGGGAGCCCGTCGGCACGGTGGAGGACGTGGTCCACCACGCGCAGGACCTGCTGGTCGTCGCCACCCCCGGGGGCGGCGAGGTGCTCGTGCCCTTCGTCGCCGCCCTGGTACCCGAGGTCGACGTGGCCGGAGGCCGGATCGTCCTCGACCCTCCGCCCGGCCTGCTCGACCTCGCCGAATGAAGGGCGCGCCGTGCGCATCGACATCATCAGCATCTTCCCCGACTACTTCGGCCCCCTGGACCTGTCCCTGATCGGCAGGGCCCGCGTGGCCGGGCTGCTCGACGTGCGTGTGCACGACCTGCGCTCCTGGACCCACGACCGGCACAACACCGTGGACGACACCCCCTACGGCGGCGGCCCGGGCATGGTGATGAAGCCCGAGCCGTGGGGTGAGGCGCTGGACGAGGTCGTGGGCGAGGAACCCGCGCGGCTGATCCTGCCCACCCCCAGCGGCCGCCCCTTCCGCCAGGCCGACGCCGAACGCCTGGCCAGGGAGGAGCGGCTGGTCTTCGGATGCGGCCGCTACGAGGGCATCGACTCCCGGGTCGCGGCGGACGCCGCGCGGCGGATGCCGGTCGAGGAGATCAGCATCGGCGACTACGTGCTCAACGGCGGAGAGTCCGCGACGCTGGTGATGGTGGAGGCCGTCACCCGGCTGCTGCCGGGCGTCCTCGGCAACACCGCGTCGGCCGTGCAGGACTCGTTCGCCTCCGGGGGCATGGAGAACCTGGTGGAGGGGCCGGTCTACACCAAGCCCGCCGCGTGGCGCGGCCAGGAGGTGCCGCCCGTGCTGTTGTCGGGCAACCACGGCGCCGTGGACCGCTGGCGCCGTGACCAGGCACTGCGCAGGACCGCGCGCAACCGCCCCGAACTGGTGGAGGAACTGCCCGAGGAGGCGCTGGACCGGCGCGACCGGGAGGTCCTGGCGGAGGAGTCCGTTCGGGACGCCACCTGACATGTGGCAAACTGGTGAGGTTCCCCCCTGGTGACCGGCGGCATCCGCATGCCGGCGGCACGACGTCGGCCTCTGTGACGGTCACCCGGGCGGTTCGAGCTTGTAACCCTGTAGGGCTTTCGCCCGCGCACCCCTTCCCCTCCGGGAACAGGACGCGGAGCGCTATCGATGAGGATTCGCGAGATGCACACCGCCATTCAGGAGCTGGAGAAGGCCCAGCTGCGTTCCGACGTCCCGGAGTTCCGTCCGGGTGACACCCTCAACGTCCACGTCCGTGTGACCGAGGGCAACCGTACCCGTGTCCAGGTCTTCAAGGGCGTCGTCATCCGCCGCCAGGGCTCGGGCAACCGCGAGACCTTCACCATTCGCAAGGTGAGCTACGGCGTCGGCGTGGAGCGGACCTTCCCGATCCACACCCCGGCCGTCGAGAAGTACGAGGTCGTCGCCCGCGGCCGCGTGCGTCGCGCCAAGCTGTACTACCTGCGCGAGCTGCGGGGCAAGGCCGCGCGCATCCGCGAGCGCCGCGAGCCCGCCGCCAAGTAGCCGCAGGCGTCCTCCGACGTTTTTCCGTGTCGAATCTCTCCGCTCCCGGCAGGGAGGCAGGATAGGCTTCGGCTCGATGAGCAAAGACGAGAAGGACCTCGGCTCGGACGGGGTTCACGACGAGGAATCCGCTCAGCCCGGTCCGGAGGAGCACGACTCCGCCACTGGCTCCCGAGCTCAGGAGAGCTCGGGAGCCAGTGCTGTCTCCGGTACCGACGGCGAGGAGACGGAGGAGGGGGCGGACACCGAGATGACCAAGTCCCAGAGCGGTGAGAAGAAGGGGTCGTTCTGGAAGGAACTCCCCATCCTGATCGTGATCGCCGTGGTCCTGGCGTTCGTGATCAGGACCTGGTTGGTCCAGGCCTTCTACATCCCCTCCACCTCGATGGAGAACACCCTGCTCGTCGGGGACCGGGTGCTCGTCAACAAGGTCGTCTACGAGTTCCGCGACATCAGGCGCGGCGAGGTGATCGTCTTCGACGGCGACGGGTCGTGGGACGACCCGAACGCCGTGCGGGTGCCCGAGCCCACCAACCCGGTCTCGGCCGCCTTCACCTGGGTGCAGCAGCAGCTGGGCGCGGCGCCCACGGGCAAGGAGTACATCAAGCGGGTCATCGGCCTGCCCGGCGACACCGTGGAGTGCTGCGACGAGCAGAACCGCGTCCTGGTCAACGGAGTCCCCCTGGAAGAGGAGGACTACCTGTACCCGGGCAGCCTGGCCACCCACACCGAGTTCGGACCGATCGAGGTGCCCGAGGGACACCTGTGGCTCATGGGGGACCACCGGGCGATCTCCGCCGACTCGCGGCTGAACCAGAACAACCCCGGCAACGGCGCGGTGCCCATCGACCACGTCGTGGGCCGTGCTTTCGTGATCATCTGGCCGGTCAGCCAGATGGGGACACTGGGCGTTCCGGAGACCTTCGAGGAACTCAACGCCTCGGACGGCTGACGCGCGCGGGGCCGGGAAGGCCCGCGGCGCCGGCCGGAGGCGTCCGCCGCCGCGTGCTTCGGAGGGGGAACACCCGCCGCGCGCGGGCGGATCCGTCGAAGAAATTCGCACGGCGGGGTACACGGAACACTTTTGTGACGCATGATGGATCTGGACCGTATCGGCGTTCCCCGGCGCCCGAGACGGCCGAGGGTCGGGAACACCCCCGGCGCCGGCGTTGTCCGGGTGGAGGGGAACTGGCACACCTCGACCGGAGAGTGCGACGAAAGCGAGCGCGTGGATGAGTTCTGAGGACCTGGAGAAGTACGAGGCCGAGATGGAGCTCCAGCTCTATCGCGAGTACCGGGACGTCGTCGGTCTGTTCAGCTACGTGGTGGAGACCGAGCGGCGCTTCTACCTGACCAACCACGTCGACCTCCAGCCGCGTTCGACCGAGAACGGGGAGATGTACTTCGAGGTCGTGATGGAGGACGCCTGGGTCTGGGACATGTACCGCCCGGCCAGGTTCGTCCGCAACGTGCGCGTGGTGACGTTCAAGGACGTCAACGTCGAGGAGATCACCAAGGCCGACCTGGAGATGCCGCCCACCGATGGGGGTGGTCGGAGCTGACCCGGGACCGGTCGCCGGGATGCCCGGCCCCGGTTGTCCACAGGAGGGAATCCGCTCTGGCGCAGTGACCGGGGATCACCGACCGTGGTTACGGGAGGTGGTCGACCTTGGACCGGTGGGCCGAGTACCGAAGGACAGTGGGCGGTCGTGGCGAGGACCTCGCCGTGGCCTTCCTCCGACGCGCCGGGATGCGGGTGGTCGCCCGTAACTGGCGCATCCCCGACGGGGAGATCGACATCGTGGCCCGGGACGGTCCCGTCCTGGTCATCGCCGAGGTCAAGACCCGCACCTCGGTCCGGTACGGGTATCCGGGGGAGGCCATCACCCCGGACAAGCGGCGCCGTCTGCGCCGTCTCGGACGCGCCTGGGCGGCCCGGCACCGGGTCCCCGCCCATCCCCTGCGGGTGGACGGCGTCTGCGTCCTGCTCAGCGGCGGACGCGTGTTCGTCTCCCACGAACGGGGGATGGCATGATGACGCTCGCCCGCACCCACTGCATCACCCTGCTGGGTGTCCAGGGGCACATCGTCGAGGTGGAGGTGCACCTGGGCGGCGGCGACTTCGGGGTGACCCTGGTGGGACTGCCCGACGCCGCGCTCCGCGAGGCCAGGGACCGCATCCGCGCGGCCGTCGTCAACAGCGGCGAGGAGTGGCCCAGCGGCCAGATCGTCATCAGCCTGTCCCCGGCCAGCCTGCCCAAGGCGGGCAGCCTCTTCGACCTCGCCATCGCCGGTGCCGTCCTCGCGGCGGCGGGCTCGGTACCGGTGGAGCGGCTGGAGGGCACCGTCCTCATCGCGGAACTGGGTCTGGACGGGCGCGCCCGTCCGGTACTGGGGGTGCTCCCGGCCGTGGTGTCGGCCGCGGAGCAGGGATACCGCAGGTTCGTCGTCGCGCGGGGCAACGCGGCCGAGGCCCGTCTGGTGCCCGACGTCGAGGTGACGGCGGTGGACAGCCTCATGGACCTGTGCCAGTGGTTGCGCGGGGAGGACCCCCTCGTGGAGGACGCCGCGGAGGCCGACCCGCCCCGGCCCCGCGAGCCGCGGGACCAGGGACCCGACCTGGCCGACGTCCTGGGCCAGCCGGTGGCCCGCCGCGCGGTGGAGATCGCGGCGGGCG
>NZ_ANAX01000140.1 GCF_000341065.1 Nocardiopsis halotolerans DSM 44410
GGTCCTCCCGGCACGGGGAAGAGCCTGCTCGCCGAACGCCTGCCCACCGTGCTGCCCCCGCTCAGCCCCGCCGAGGCGCTGGAGAGCACCGCCATCCACTCGGTGGCGGGCATCCTTCCTCCGGGAGCGCCCCTGGTCACCGCTCCGCCCTTCGCGGCACCGCACCACACCTCCACCCGCGCCTCGATCATCGGCGGAGGCAGCGGTTATCCCACGCCCGGCTGGGTGTCCAAGGCCCACCACGGGGTGCTGTTCGTCGACGAGGCCCCGCAGTTCGGGCGCGGGGTGCTGGACTCCCTGCGCGAGCCTCTGGAGCGCGGCGAGGTGGTCCTGGCCCGCGCCTCCTCCACGGTGACCTTCCCGGCGCGCTTCCAGCTGGTGATGGCCGCCAACCCCTGTCCCTGCGCCAAACCCGGCAACCTGTGCACCTGCCCCGCCGGCGAGCGGCGCCGTTACCTCTCCCGGCTCTCCGGTCCCCTGCTGGACCGGATCGACCTCAAGGTCGAACTGCAACCGGTGTCGAGGGCCGAACTGCTCGCCGACCGCGCCTTCGCCGAGTCCTCCGACGTGGTGGCGGCCCGGGTGGAGAAGGCCCGGAGCCGGGCCGCCGAGCGGTTGGCGCACACACCCTGGACCACCAACGCGGCCATCCCCGGAGCGCGACTGCGCCGGGAGTTCCCCGTGGAGCCCGCCGCGCTGCGGGTGCTGGGCAGGGCGATGGACCTCGGACAGATCAGCGCACGGGGTGTGGACCGGGCGCTGCGTGTGGCGTGGACCCTGGCCGACCTCGCCGACCGGGAACGCCCGGGCGAGGAGGAGGCCGCCTACGCCTACGCCCTGTGGTCGGGACGTGCGTGGTGAGCGTGATGGAGGAGGGCGCGGAGAGGGGAGACGGAGTGACGGTGCGCGACGCGGAGGGGGAGGCCGACGCGCGGGCCCGCGCCTGCCTGACGGCGGTGACCCCGCCGGGGGACCTGTGGCTGGGGGCGATGCTCGCCGAGCACGGGGCGGACCGGGTGTGGGCGGAACTGGTGGCGGGTGCGCCGCCGCCACCGGTGCCCCACGAGGAGGACGAGGAGCCCGGACCGGAGGCGCTGGTGCGGTTGGAGCGGCGCTGGGCCCGGTGGGGCGCCGCCGCACGGGGGGTCGACCCCGACGGGTTGCTCGGGGACTCCGCGGCGGCCGGGATCCGCTTCGTGACCCCGTGGGACCCCGAGTGGCCGGGGCGACTCGAAGAACTGGACCTGCCCGGAGGACGCCGTTCGCACGGTCTGTGGGTGCGCGGCGGAGGAAACCTGCGCAACCTGTGCCTGCGCTCGGTGGCCGTGGTGGGGGCGCGCTCGGCCACGCCCTACGGCGAGCACGTGGTCTCGGAGATGGCCTACGAGCTCTCCGAGCGGGCGGTCGTGGTGGTCTCCGGAGGCGCGTACGGGATCGACGGCGCCGCGCACCGGGCGGCACAGGCCAACGGCAGCACGGTCGTGGTGTTGGCCTGCGGACTGGACGTGGACTACCCGCGCGGACACGCGGGTCTGTTCGCCGACGTCGCCCGTACCGGTGTGCTGGTGAGTGAACGGCCGGTGGGCGCCACCCCGCGCGCACCGGACTTCCTCGTCCGCAACCGGCTGATCGCGGCGCTCACCCCGGGAACGGTGGTGGTGGAGGCGGGACGGCGCAGCGGAGCGCTCAACACCGCGTCGCACGCCGCCGAGCTGAACCGGGTGCTGATGGCGGTCCCCGGGCCGGTCACCTCGGCGATGTCGGTGGGCAGTCACATGCTGCTCCGTGACTGGCACGCGGGTTGTGTCACCTGTGCGGACGACGTCGTCGCCCAGGTGGGCGCCTTGGGGGAGCTGCCTCCGGAGGCGGGGCCGCTGCGGGTGTCGGCCGAACTCGACGAGGACGGTGCCCGGGTCCTGGCGGCGGTGCCCAGGTCGGGTGCCGGTCCGGCGGTGATCGCCATGGCCAGCGGTACCGGCCTGGAGAGGGCCATGCGCGTCCTGGGGATGCTGGCGGCGGCCGGACTGGTGGAGCGCTGCCCGTCGGGCTGGCGGCTACCACAGTGAGGGGACGTGAAGCGAACAGGAGGGCGAGAAGGAAGAAGGGACGGTTCGTACCGGGAGGACCCGGGATCGGCCGGTGACCTGAGCCCCGTGCGCGCCCCTCGGGGCCACGGGCGGCACCAGGGCGATGGCGGGCGTCCCGTCGGGGTGGCCTCCGGCATCCGGGGTCACACCCCGTCGCGCCCGTCCGCGCCGCCAGCGGTTCCGTACCCTCCGTACGGGTACGGTGTCGTCATGGCACAACCCTACAGTGATGCCCTGGTGGCGGACGGGCCGCTGCTGTTCGTCTCCGGACAGAAACCCGAGGGGCCCGAGGGCGAGGTCGCCGTGGACATCGAGGGCCAGACACGTCAGATCTTCCGCAACCTGGAGTCCGTCCTGGCCCGCCACGGCACGGACCTCGGTCACCTCGTGAAGCTCACCTACTACCTGCGCCACATCTCCGACCTGAACGAGTTCCGTGCCGCGCTGGTCGAGTGCCTTCCCGAGGGGCACCGCCCGGCCGCCTCCCTGGTGGAGGTGAGCGGACTGGTCGATCCCACCTACCTCGTGGAGGTCGACGGGGTCGCCCTCCTGCCCTCCGGGGGGTGACCGTGCTGGACCGTTTCGCCGCACACCTGGCCGGCGAACTGGGGCGCTCACCCCACACCGTGCGCGGCTACCTGGCCGACCTGCGCTCCCTCCTCGCCCACCTGGAGGAGGAGGGGCACGGTGTCGGGGACCTGGACGTGGACCTGGTGCGCGGATGGCTGTCCCGGTCCCGCGAGGCGGGCGCGAGCCGTGCCACGGTGGCCCGGCGGGTGGCGGCCGTGCGCGCCCTCACGCGCTTCCTGCACCGTGAGGGGCTGCTCGCCACCGACCCCGGCCCCCGTCTGGCCAGCCCGGCGCAGCAGCGCTCCCTGCCGACGGTGCTCGACGAGCGGCAGGGCGCCCNGCCGACCTGCGCCGCCGCGCGGTGGTGGAGACGCTCTACGCCACCGGCGTGCGCGTCGCCGAGCTGTGCGCCCTGGACCTGGCCGACGTGGACCGCGAACGCGACACCGTACGCGTCCTGGGCAAGGGGGCCAGGGAGCGCACGGTTCCCGTGGGGGGACCCGCGCTGGAAGCCCTCGACGCCTGGCTGTCCGGAGGCCGTCCGGAGGTCGCGGGACCCACCAGCGGCACGGCGCTGTTCCTGGGAGCCCGAGGCGGGCGCCTGGGGGTCCGTCAGGCGCGCGAGGACGTGCACGCCCACCTGCGTGCCGTCGGCGCGGACGCCGCACCCCACGGTCTGCGGCACAGCGCCGCCACCCACCTGCTCAACGGCGGCGCCGACCTGCGCAGCGTGCAGGAGTTCCTGGGCCACGCCAGCCCGCGCAGCACGCAGATCTACACCCACGTGTCCGTGGAGCGCCTGCGCGACACCTACCGCCGGGCCCACCCCCGCGCCTGAGCAGCCCCACATGTGTGCGTCCTCCGTGCTCGTCCGCGGCCGGCGGCCTGACGGGTGGGATCGGCCACGCGTGTGCACCCCTCTCTTGTTTCCTCGGGAGGCCTTTCTACGGATCCCTCGCGTGTTCGGGGACGTCCGAGCCCGGGATGCGTGCGTGCGCCGTGCGGTGGAGGCGTCGGGGAGCGGGCCAGCGGCAGCAGACGGAACTCGCCGAGGCCGAGGAGGGAGAGCGGATCGAGGTGGTCGGCGCCGCGGAGCAGGCCCCAGTGCAGGCAGGGACGGCTCCGGCAGTGGACGGGCTCGGCGGCGAGCGTGCCCAGGAGGTCTCCGGCGGTGACCGGGTCGCCCCGTGCCAGGCCGGTCTCCACCGGCAGGTAGGTGGTGCGCAGATCGCCGTGGCCCACGCTCACCAGCGGCGTGCCCGCCACCGTGCCCGCGAAGTGCACCCGGCCGGAACCGGCCGCGTACACCTCCTGGCCGGGTTCCGCGGCCAGGTCCACGCCCAGGTGCCCGGGCAGCCAGCGCAGCGCGGGAGGGTCGAAGGGGCGCAGCACCCCGGCGGGCGGGGCGACCGGCCAGCGCCAGCCGGGGTCGGCCGCGGCCCGGGCGGGGTGGGGAAGAAGGAGGAGCAGGAGTGCCAGCGCCAGTGGTGGAAGGGGACGGAAAGAGGGCATGTCTCCAGAGTCCGGGGCGGGAGGGCGGTCCGCCAGGGGAGATGTGAACCTGTGGACAACCTCGGGGCGGCCGGACGAGAACGCCTGTACAGGTCCCGACGTATTCCCGGGGGGAGATAGAATCGTCTGCGGCCCACCGGGCCGAACACAATACGCACGTCCACGAGCCTCCTCGACGAGGGGCCGCACCCGCGGTCCGCGCCTCCCTCACGGTGGTGCGGCGGTGCGGTCGGGACGTCAGGGCACAACCGAGGCGGGAGCTCCTTCCGCCACCGCAAGGAGGACCAGGTCATGGCCACAGTCGTGACGATCCGCCAGCTCCTGGAGAGCGGCGTCCACTTCGGGCACCAGACCCGTCGCTGGAACCCCAAGATGAAGCGCTTCATCTTCACCGAGCGCAACGGCATCTACATCATCGACCTCCAGAAGTCGCTGGCCTACATCGACCGCGCCTACGAGTTCGTCAAGCAGACGGTCGCCCACGGCGGCACCGTCCTGTTCGTCGGTACCAAGAAGCAGGCGCAGGAGGCCATCGACGAGCAGGCCCGCCGCGTCGGCATGCCCTACGTGAACCAGCGCTGGCTGGGCGGCATGCTCACCAACTTCTCCACCGTCCACAAGCGGCTCCAGCGCCTCAAGGAGCTGGAGGAGATCGACTTCGACGACGTCGCGGGCTCCTCGCTCACCAAGAAGGAGCTCCTCAACCTCCGTCGCGAGAAGGAGAAGCTGGAGCGCACCCTCGGCGGTATCCGCGACATGTCCCGCGTGCCCAGCGCCGTGTGGATCGTGGACACCAAGAAGGAGCACATCGCGATCAGCGAGGCTCGCAAGCTGAACATCCCGGTCGTGGCCATCCTGGACACCAACTGCGACCCGGACGAGGTCGACTACCCGATCCCGGGTAACGACGACGCCATCCGCAGCGTCAGCCTGCTCACCCGCGTGGTCGCCGACGCCGTCGCCGACGGCCTCATGGTCCGCTCCGGTGCCTCCGAGGGCACCAGCAGCGAGCAGAAGGCCGCCGAGGAGCCCCTGGCCGAGTGGGAGCGCGAGCTCCTGGAGGGCAACAAGGCCGCGGCTGGCGAGGCCGCCGCCGAGCAGGTGCCGGCCGACGCCGTCTCCGAGCAGGTTCCCGCCGACGAGGCCGCCGCCGAGGCCCCGGCCGAGGCCACCCCGGCCGACTCCCCGGCCGAGGCGCCCGCCCAGGCTCCCGCCGAGGAGTCCCCGGCGCAGGCCTCCGACGCCGAGTAGTTCCGTGCCGTAGCGCACCGCAGCCGCCCCGCCACCGTCGGCGGGGCGGCCGACCGGTCGGTGCCCGGGCCGGGGTCGGCCCCACTTTCCGTACAGACTCTCCACTCCAAGGGAATCCGAGAACAGTCATGGCGAACTTCACCGCCGCGGACGTCAAGAAGCTGCGCGACATGACCGGCGCCGGCATGATGGCCTGCAAGAAGGCCCTGACCGAGGCCGACGGCGACTTCGACAAGGCCGTCGAGGCCCTGCGTGTCAAGGGTGCCAAGGACGTCGGCAAGCGCGCCGAGCGCACCGCCGCCCAGGGCATGGTCGTCCTCAAGCAGGAGTCCGACAGCAAGGCCACGCTGATCGAGCTCAACTGCGAGACCGACTTCGTCGCCAAGAACACCCAGTTCATCGAGCTCGCCAACCAGGTCGCCGACTTCGTCGCCGCCCAGGACAGCGACGACCTCGCCACCGTCGCCGCCGCCGAGATCGAGCCGGGCAAGAGCCTCCAGGCCTTCATCGAGGGCCGCAGCGCCGTCATCGGCGAGAAGCTGGAGTTCCGCCGCCTCGCCAAGTTCGAGGGCGCCTACGTCGCCAGCTACCTGCACAAGTCCGACCCGGACCTGCCCCCCACCATGGGCGTCCTGGTCGAGCTGGACAAGGCTGACGAGGAGGTCGGCAAGGACCTCGCCCAGCAGATCGCCGCTCTGGCTCCGCAGTACGTCAGCAAGGACGACGTCCCCGCCGAGGTCGTGGAGAACGAGCGCCGCATCGCCGAGCAGACCACCCGCGAGGAGGGGAAGCCCGAGCAGGCCATCCCCAAGATCGTGGAGGGCCGCCTCAACGGTTACTTCAAGGACGTGACGCTGCTCGGCCAGCCGTTCGTCAAGGAGAACAAGAAGACGGTCCAGAAGGTCGTCGACGAGGCGGGCGTGACCGTCAAGCGCTTCGTCCGCTTCAAGGTCGGCCAGGCCTGAGGGTTTTTGGGATGATGGAGGTGCCGGGGAGAACGCTCCCCGGCACCTTCGGTGGATATGGGCGGGTTTCGGGGCGCGTGCTCCCGGACCGCCCGCAGCAGGATCACTCGGGGGACCCTGTGCCGCTCGGGGACGACAAGGGAGGCCGCAGGCCGTGAACGAAGCGACGAGCACCGAACCAGCGATGCACGACTCCGGATGGAAGCGTGTGATGCTCAAACTCTCCGGGGAGGCGTTCGCGGGCGGCGGCGGCCTGGGCATCGACCCCGAGGTCGTCCAGTACGTGGCCGAGTCCATCGCCGAGGCGGTCTCCGAGGGCATCCAGGTCGCGGTGGTCGTCGGCGGCGGCAACATGTTCCGCGGCGCCCAGCTCACCGAGGGCGGCATGGAGCGCGGACGCGCCGACTACATGGGCATGCTCGGCACCGTGATCAACTGCCTCGCCCTCCAGGACTTCCTGGAGCGGCTCGGCGTGGACACCCGCGTGCAGACCGCGATCCACATGAGCCAGGTCGCCGAGGCCTACATCCCGCGCCGCGCCGTCCGTCACCTGGAGAAGGGCCGTGTGGTCATCTTCGGTGCCGGTCTGGGCGCGCCCTTCTTCTCCACCGACACCACCGCCGCCCAGCGCGCGCTGGAGATCGGTGCGCAGGCGGTGCTCAAGGGCACCCAGGTCGACGGGGTCTACGACTCCGACCCCCAGCGCAACCCCGACGCGGTCAAGTTCGACAAGCTCAACTACAACGAGGTCCTCACCCGCGGCCTCAAGGTCATGGACGCCACCGCGGTCAGCCTGTGCATGGACAACGGGCTGCCCATCGTCGTGTTCGACCTGATGAGCCAGGGCAACATCCTGCGCGCGGTACGCGGTGAGAAGATCGGCACCATCGTCGGGCCGACACCCGCCTGAGCCGGCCCCCGCGACCACAGCAAGCCACGACACCAGGGAGCGCCCACATGATCGAAGAGACCCTCCTCGAAGCCGAGGAGAAGATGGAGAAGGCCGTGGCCGTCGCGAAGGAGGACTTCGCCACGATCCGCACCGGCCGTCCCACTCCGGCGACCTTCAACCGGATCACCGTCGACTACTACGGTGCCCGGACGCCGATCAACCAGCTGGCCTCCTTCTCGGTCCCCGAACCGCGCATGGTGGTCATCTCGCCGTTCGACGTCAACGCGCGCACCGAGATCATCAACGCCATCCGCAACAGCGACCTGGGTGTGAACCCCTCCGACGACGGCCAGGTCATCCGCGTGGTGTTCCCCGAACTGTCCGAGGACCGCCGCAAGGAGTACGTCAAGGTCGCGCGGACCAAGGCCGAGGACGGCAAGGTCTCCATCCGCAACGTCCGCCGCCGCGCCAAGGACACCTTCGAGAAGGCCGTGAAGGCGGGCGACGTCGGCGAGGACGAGGCGCACCGCGCCCAGGCCGAGCTGGACGAGCTGTCCTCGAAGTACGTCGCGTCCGTCGACGAGCTGCTGAGGCACAAGGAATCGGAACTGCTCGAGGTTTAGTCAGTGACCCTTCCTTCCTCCAGCGGCTCCGAAGGCGATGACCACTCGCCCGAGCACAGACCCGACGGGGGGCCGAACGGCCCCGACGCGTCCGGTCAGCGCTTCGCACTGCACAAGCCGGGAGGTGAGCCGGTCCGGACGGGCCGCAACCTCCCGGTGGCCATCGCCAGCGGGTGCGTCCTGGGCGCGCTCGTGTTCTTCTCCGTCTTCCCCTGGCCCCAGCTGTTCACGATCATCACCTCGCTGGCGGTGCTGATCGGGCTGCGCGAGGTCAACCGTGCGTTCGCGGGCAAGGGCATGGGTCTGGCCCTGGCCCCGCTGGCGGTGGGCGGTGTGGCCATGCAGGTCGCCGCCTACTTCGGGGGGACCGAGTGGCTGGTGGGAGCGACCGCGCTGACCGCGATCGTCGCCCTGGTGTGGCGGTTGCGCGGCGGTACGGACGGGTTCGTGGCCGACGTCGCGGCGAACCTGTTCACCCTGGTGTACCTGCCGTTCCTGTTGGGGACGTGGCTGCTGCTCATCTCGCACCCCGAGGACGGCCAGTACCGCCTGGTCACGTTCATCGTGGTGACGATCTCCAGCGACATCGGCGGATACTTCGCCGGGATCCTGCTGGGCAGGCACAAGATGGCGCCGGTGATCAGCCCCAACAAGACCTGGGAGGGCTTCGGCGGCTCGGTCGTGGGCTGCTCGGTCGCCGGGGCGCTGTGCGTGACGCTGATGCTGGACGGTCCGTGGTGGGTCGGCGTGGTCCTGGGTCTGGCGACCGTCCTGGCCGCCACCGTCGGGGACCTCATCGAGTCGCTGTTCAAACGCGACCTGGGCGTCAAGGACATGGGCGGGTTCATGCCGGGGCACGGCGGCCTGATGGACCGCCTGGACTCGCTGCTGATCGCCGGTCCCGTGACGTGGATGGTGCTGAGCCTGCTGCTGTAGGCGGAGGGTTCCCGACGGGGCGGACTCCCAGGAGCCGCCCCGTTCGCGTGCCCGGGATGGTTCGCGCGATGGTCGGGTGGATACGCTCGACGGGTGGAAGAACCGCTGATCGAACGAATGCGCGTGTACGGCGAGACGATCTTCGCAGAGATGACGCGGCTGGCCGTGGAGACCGGATCGGTCAACCTGGGACAGGGCTTCCCCGACACCGACGGCCCCCGGTCCCTGCTGGAGGCCGCATCGGGGCACCTCCTGGAGGGGGTGAACCAGTACCCGCCCGGCCCGGGGCGGCCGGAGTTGCGGCGGGCGGTGAGCCGCTACCGGGCCC
>NZ_ANAX01000141.1:0-1479 GCF_000341065.1 Nocardiopsis halotolerans DSM 44410
GACCTGGACCCGGACACCGAGGTCTACGTCACCGTCGGCGCCACCGCGGGGATCGCCGCGGCGATGCTCGCCCTGGTGGAACGCGGAGACGAGGTGATCGTCTTCGAGCCGATGTACGACTCCTACGCCGCCATGATCACGCTGGCGGGCGGGGTGCGCCGCCCGGTGACGCTGCGCCCGGACCCGGTGACCGGACGGTTCGGCTTCGACCCCGAGGAACTGCGCGCCGCCGTGGGGCCGCGTACCCGGATGATCCTGGTGAACACGCCGCACAACCCCACGGGGACCGTGTTCACCGCCGAGGAGTTGGAGCAGATCGCGCGGGTGTGCCGTGAGCACGACCTGATCGCGTTCACCGACGAGGTGTACGAGTTCCTCACCTTCGACGGGAAACCGCACGTGCCGCTGGCCACCCTGCCGGGCATGCGCGAGCGGACGCTGTCGGTGTCGTCGGCGGGCAAGATGTTCGCCGTGACCGGGTGGAAGACCGGCTGGGTGATGGGGCCGGAGCCGCTGGTCGGCGCGGTGCGCACGGTGAACCAGTTCCTGACCTTCTCCGCGAACGGCGCCCTGCAACTGGCGGTCGCCGACGCCATCGAGAACGAGGGGGAGTGGGTCGCCGCACAGCGGGCCTCCCTCCAGGCCAAGCGGGACCGGCTGGCGGAGGGGTTGGCCAGCACCGGTTTCGACGTGGACGTGTGCGAGGGCGCGTACTTCGTGATGGCCGACATCCGCCCGCTCGGGTACGCCGACGGGGTGGAGGTGGCCCGGGCGCTCCCGAGGGAGGCCGGGGTGGCGGCGGTGCCCGCGCAGGTGTTCTACGACCGTGAGGAGGAGGGCGCGCACCTGCTCCGGTTCGCGTTCTGCAAGAGGGACGAGGTGCTGGACGAGGCGGTCACCCGCCTCACCCACTGGCACAAGCGCGAGCGGTAGGGGCTCCCCGCCTCTCCGTGCCCGGGTGCGCGGCGGCGGGGAGCGTCCGTCAGGTCCCCGCCGCCCTGTGGGAGCGGGTGTCCATCGCCTCGACCAGGCGCCGTTCGGTGGCGGGCCCCGCGGGGATCCGGGGCAGACGCCACATCAGGGCGGCACCGGCCACCCACCACACGAGCGCCATCAGCCACTCGTGGGGCCAGCTCAGCGCCGCGGGCATGCCGGGCAGGTAGAGCAGGAACAGCCCCAGGGACAGTACGAGGGCCACCACGCCGACGGGGACGCCCGCCGGAACGGTGAAGGGCCGCTCCATGTCGGGTTCGCGGCGGCGCAGCACGAGGAAGCTGATCACCACGGTGACGAAGGCGACCACGATGTTCAGGCCGCCCGCGTTGACCAGCCAGCCCAGCATCGGTTCGCCGAAGAACGGGGACACCAGCGAGAGCGCGCCGACGAACAGGACGGCGTTGGACGGGGTGTGGAAGCGCGGGTGCAGGCGGCCGAACCAGGCGGGGAGCATCCGTGAGGCGGCCATGGCGTAGAGGAGGC
>NZ_ANAX01000141.1:1485-2756 GCF_000341065.1 Nocardiopsis halotolerans DSM 44410
TGAGGAAGGCGTTCCAGCTGGTGAACAGGCCCGCGACACCGCCGAGGACGAGCAGGTTGCCCATGGCCGCGCTGTCCCACATGGCGGCGACGGAGTCGGCGGAGGCCAACTGGGAGGCCGCGAGCTCGGCCGGGTTCAGGCCCGAGCCCGCCGTCAGCATGACCATCACGTACCAGGCGGTCGCGCAGGACACCGACAGGACCAGCAGGCCGCCGACCATGCGGTAGGGGAGCTTGATCTCCGATGACGACTGCGGGATGACGTCGAAGCCGACGAAGAGGAACGGGACCGCCACCAGGACCACGAACATGCCGGAGACGCCGCCGGTGAACAGCGGCCGCATGTTCTCCACGGACCCGCCGACGAACGCGCCGGTGACCATGGCGGCCCCCGCGACCAGCAGGAACAGCACAGCGATGGTCTGGAAGACGCTCGCGGGCTTGATGCCGACGTAGTTGACCGCGGTCACCAGCACGGCCGCGGCCACGCCGACGGCGACCAGGCTGGCGTGGACGTCGTATCCGGCGATGGTCCACAGGCGGGCGACCGCCATGTCGGGGAAGAGGTAGACGAGCGTCTGGGGGACGGCGACGGCCTCGAAGGCCACGACGGAGACGTAGCCGAGGACCATGGCCCAGGATGCGGTGAAGGCCCCCTTGGGGCCGATGGCGCGCATGGCGTAGTGGTGCTCGCCGCCCGCGTGCGGCATCGCGGAGACGAGTTCGGCGTAGGTGAGGCCGACGAAGGCCATGATGACGCCGCCGACCACGAAGGCCAGTGCGGCGCCCCCGCTGCCCGCCGCACTGACGAAGTCACCCACCAGCACGATCCAGCCGAAGCCGATCATCGCGCCGAAGCCGAGGGCGAGGACGTCCCCCCTTCCCAGTACCCGGACGAAACTCTGACGGTTGTCGGACACGGGGACTCCCAACGGTCGTTCCTGTGGTGCAGGACACACAAGCACGCTGCGGCGGAGATCGGAAGAGTCCGTCGCGGCCATATTCGTGTTCGTGTTGCTCCACAGTGGAGTGGTCGCCGGTGCCCCGGTCCCGCCGTGGACCGCCTCAGGGATCCCACATCATGGCCCGCTGGTGCGCGTGCCCCCTCCGAAGCGCACATCCGGCACCACGCGGGGCCGGGGCCGTGGTGTCCGGCCCCGGCCCGTTCGAGGAAGCGCACGCCCACACCCGCGCCGGGCGACCGGGCACGGACGTTCACACGCGGGCGCCCTGGGCGGTGTTTTTTTGGACCTCCGCTCCGCTTCGGTCCGT
>NZ_ANAX01000142.1 GCF_000341065.1 Nocardiopsis halotolerans DSM 44410
GACCCGGGTTCGAACCAGACCGCGCCGAGCGGGGGCAGGGTGACCTCCGCCGAGAACGGCTGCCCGTCCCAGGGCACGGGCTCGGCGTCCACGTGCTCGGGCACCGGGTACTCCGAACCACCGAAACGCGCCTCGTCCGTGTTGAGCAGCGTGTTCCACCGGCCCTCGGCGGGCAGCCCCATCCGCCGGCGCGGACGGGGCACCGGGGAGAAGTTCACCGCGCAGGCGAGCACCGAGCCGTCGTCGCCGTGGCGCAGGTACGACAGCGTGTTCCCCTGGTGGTCGCCGCCGTCCAGCCAGGTGAAGCCCGACGGTTCGGTGTCGCGCGACCACAGCGCCGCCCGCGGCCGGTAGACCTCGTTGAGCGTCCTGACCAGGCGCTGCACCCCCGCGTGGTGGTCGAACTGGAGCAGCCACCACGGCACGCCCTCACGGTGCGACCACTCGTCCCCCTGGGCGATCTCCCCGCCCATGAACAGCAGCTGCTTGCCCGGGTGGGACCACATGAACGCCAGGAGCGCACGCAGGTTCGCCGACCGCTGCCACTCGTCGCCGGGCGGCTTGTTGAACAGCGACTGCTTGCCGTGCACCACCTCGTCGTGGGACAGCGGCAGCACGTAGTTCTCGCTGTAGGCGTACACCATCGAGAACGTGATGTCGTTGTGGTGGTACTGGCGGTGGACCGGCTCCTTCCTGACGTACTCCAGGGTGTCGTGCATCCACCCCATGTTCCACTTGAAGCCGAAACCGAGTCCGCCGTGCTCGACCGGGGTGGTCACGCCCGTGTAGGCGGTGGACTCCTCCGCGATCATCGCCACGTGCGGGTTGCGCCGGTAGACGGTGGTGTTGAGCTCCTTGAGGAAGCCGATGGCCTCCAGGTTCTCCCTGCCGCCGAACGCGTTCGGCTCCCAGGCGCCGGAGTCGCGCGAGTAGTCCAGGTAGATCATCGAGGCCACCGCGTCCACCCGCAGGCCGTCGATGTGGAACTCCTCCACCCAGTACAGGGCGTTGGCGACGAGGAAGTTGCGCACCTCGGTCCGCCCGTAGTTGAAGATCAACGTGCCCCAGTCCGGGTGCGCGCCCCGGCGGGGGTTGGGGTGCTCGTACAGCGCGGACCCGTCGAAGTTGGCCAGCGCCCACTCGTCACGCGGGAAGTGCGCGGGCACCCAGTCCAGGAACACGCCGATCCCCGCGCGGTGCAGGGAGTCCACCAGGTGGCGGAACTCGTCCGGTGAACCGAACCGGGGCGTGGGAGCGTAGTACGACGTCACCTGGTAGCCCCAGGAACCGTCGTAGGGGTGTCCCGCCACGGGCAGCAGCTCCACGTGCGTGAACCCCATGTCGGTCACGTACGCGACGAGCTCGTCGGCCAGCTCGGCGTACCCCAGGCCGGGCCGCCAGGAGCCCAGGTGCACCTCGTAGACGCTCATCGGCGCCCGGTGCTGCTCCACGCCCTTGCGCTCGCTCATCCACTCCTGGTCGCCCCACACGTGGGTGGAGGTGGTGACCACGGAGGCGGTCGCGGGCGGCATCTGCGTGCACCGCGCCATCGGGTCGGCCTTGTCCCGCCAGTGTCCGTCGGCGCCCAGGATCTGGAACTTGTACAGGTCGCCGTCGCCCACCCCCGGCACGAAGAGCTCCCACACGCCGCTGGAGCCCAGGCTCCGCATGGGGTGTCCCACGCCGTTCCAGTAGTTGACGTCGCCGATCACCCGCACGCCGCGCGCGTCCGGCGCCCACACCGCGAACCCGGTTCCGGCCACCTCGCCCATCGCGGTGTCCTCGACGCGGGTGTGCGCGCCCAGGGCGTTCCACAACTCCTCGTGGCGGCCCTCACCGATCAGGTGCAGGTCCAGTTCGCCGAGGGTCGGCGCGAACCGGTACGGGTCGGCGGCCACGTACTCGGGACCGTCCTCCTCGTAGCGGACGGCGATCCGGTAGTCGGGCACGGAACCCAGCCTGCTCCTGGCCACCTTGGCGGAGAACACGCCCCGGTGCAGGTGGTCCATGCGCAGCCGCGAGCCGTCGGCCAGGACGGCGTGCACCTCCAGCGCGCCCGGGCGCAGGGCCCGCACCACGGTGCCCCGTCCCTCCGGGTGCACGCCCAGCAGCGAGTGCGGGTCGTGGTGGTGGCCGTCCACCAGCCGGTCCAGCGCGGCGATCAGTTCGGGGTCGGGGCCCTTCCGCCGGGACGCGGCGGTGGACCGGCCGGAGCCCGTGGAACTCCCCTTGGCGGGCGCCTTGGCGCCGTTCCCGCTCCGTGCTCCCTTCTTCGCCGCCGCGGGGGCCTTCTTCGACCTCCCCGCCTTCGCGGCGGACGTGGACCCGCCCGTGGTCGCGGCCTCCGTCTCGGCGACGGACACCTCCTCCACGATCGGGATGGTCTCCACGGTCTCCTTCTTCGTGCCCTTTCCGTTGGTCGCGGCCTTGGCACTGGCACGCGGATGGTGTTCGCTACGCGGCGAGGTCAATACGGACTCCGTAGTACTCGTGTGGACTGACCGGGGGGTTGATGGTGGTCGTGGGTCGGCCGACGGCCGACCGTGTTCTCTCCGGGCCTTCCTCTGCGCTCGGGCCCGCCCGCCACCGCCCGCTGGGGGCGCTCCGCACCGAGGCGGACCGCCCCCCAACGAGCGCCTGTCGGGGTCGGGCTCCCGTTCGGGAACGGGCCCTAACCGGGGACGGGCGGCGCCGCCGCCGCGGTGGCGATGGACTCCAGCGGGACCCGCAGCCAGTTCGGCCGGTTCCTGGCCTCGTACAGCACCTCGTACACGGCCTTGTCGAACTCGAACGCCCGCAGGACCACCAGGTGCTTCTCCGGGTCGGCCCCGCCCCCGTCGGCGTACCCCCGGCAGAACGCCTCCCGGTTGTGCCGGGCCCAGGCGCGGGCCGACCACTCCAGTTCGGTGTCGCCCGGGTGCCCGACCAGCAGGTACCCGGCCGCGTAGTCGAAGGAGCGGAGCATCCCCGCCACGTCCCGCAGCGGGCTGGACAGGCGCTGGCGGTCCCGTACCGGCACGGTGGGCTCGCCCTCGAAGTCCAGCAGCACCCACCCGGAGTCGGTGCGGATCACCTGCCCCAGGTGGTAGTCGCCGTGGATGCGCTGTATCGGCAGTGGTTCGTCCACCTCGGAGAAGTCGGCGTAGGCCTCCATCACCCGGGGTGCGTGCTCGGCCAGCTCCGGCACCTCCGCGCTGGCCATCGCCAGGCGCTCCACCATGGCGTCGGCCATCTCGGCCGCCCCCGCCGGTGTGAGCACGTCCGTGGGCAGCGTCCGTGACAGCGACTGGTGCACCTCGGCGGTGGTGCGGCCGAGCCGGGCGGCCTCTGCGGTGAACGAGGACTCGCGCCCGTTGCCGGTGCCCTCCAACAGGGCGCGCACGTTGGCGGTGGCGAGCACCCACCCGTCCGTGGCCCGCGGGATGTAGGTCTGGAGCATGGCCAGGGTCGTGGGAGTGGAGTGCCCGGCCAGGTCGGCCTCGATCCACCCGCACGGCCGGGCCACGTACGGCGACCCGGACAGCGCCATGTTCAGCTCCAGGTCCGGGTTGGGCCCGGGCCAGAGTCTGCGGAAGGTCTTGAGGACGTAGTCCTCGCCGAAGACCAGCGACGTGTTGGACTGCTCGCCGGTGAGCATGCGCCCGGCAGTCCCGGTGCGGATGCTCCTTCCCGGCAGGGACCGGAAACGGACCCTGCCGGAGGGTTCCGCCCCGGTGGGGTGCGCGAACCGTTCGAGCAGCATCCGGGTCAGCTGCGCGTCGTGGGCGGCGTCGTAGACCACCCGGGGCCTGCCGCCCGCCACCTGGCACACGCCGATGGCGACGCGCGCCAGGTCCGGCGGCAGGGAGCGCGGCGGGCGCGAGCCCAGCATCACCTGGTAGCGGGAGCTGCGGCCCCGCTGCCCCGCCTGGAGGACGAGGACGTTCAGGTCGGGGCCCTCGGGACCGGCCGACACCAGCGTGTGCCTGCTCTCGACCCGGATCTGCCGGATGGGGATCCCCTTACCGGAGAACCAGCGCTGTCGCGGCAGCCAGACCGCCAGGAGTTCTTCGAGTTGGGACATGTCAGAGTGACCCGTTTCCCTTCTCGCCACCACCCCGGTCCGTGCGCTCCGCGGCGGGGCCGGGAGGGCCCGACGCGCGTACCGGGGCCCTGGTGGGGGCCGCGGACGCGCCGTCGCCGAACGCGGGGGAGACCCCGGTCGGAATGCTGGACGTCGTGCTGACTGGGTGATCGGGTCCGTGCGCCCGTGTGGCGGCGTGGACCGGAGGGCCGTCGAAGGTGGCGTGCACGCGGACCCCGGCCGCGGGCAGTCCGTAGGACGGCATGCCGTCCCGGCCCACGCGTGCGGAGCCCGGCTCGGCGGTCGCGGGCAGTTGGAACCAGTAGAAGCCGTGCCCGGGCAGGGTGAGCAGGTACGGCAGCTCCCCGACCTCGGGGAAGCGCACACCCCCCACGCACTCCACCGGGCTGACCCCGGCGTACCGGGACAGGTCCAGTTCCACGGGCTGCGGGTACCGCGACAGGTTGTTGACGCAGAGCATGCGGTCGTCACCGTGTTCGCGGATGAACGCCAGCACGCTCGGATTGGAGGCGTTGAGCTCGCTGAAGGCTCCGGTGCCGAACACCGGGTGGCGCTTGCGGATCTGGATCATGCGCCGGGTCCAGTGCAGCAGCGATCCGGGGTTGTCGCGCTGGGCCTCGACGTTGACCGCCTGGTAGCCGTAGACCGGGTCCATGATCAGCGGCAGGTACAGGCGGGCCGGGTCGCCCTTGGAGAACCCGGCGTTGCGGTCCGAGCTCCACTGCATGGGCGTGCGCACGGCGTCGCGGTCGCCCAGCCAGATGTTGTCGCCCATGCCGATCTCGTCGCCGTAGTACAGGACGGGCGAGCCCGGCAGCGACAGCAGCAGGGCGGTGAACAGTTCGATCTGGTCGCGGTCGTTGTCCAACAGGGGCGCGAGCCGCCTGCGGATCCCCACGTTGGCGCGCATGCGGGGTTCCTTGGCGTACTCGGAGTACATGTAGTCGCGCTCCTCGTCGGTGACCATCTCCAGGGTCAGCTCGTCGTGGTTGCGCAGGAAGATCGCCCACTGGCAGTCGCGGGGGATCGGCGGCGTCTGGGCGAGGATCTCCGAGATCGGGAAGCGCTGCTCCTGCCGGACCGCCATGAACATGCGCGGCATCAGCGGGAAGTGGAAGTTCATGTGGCACTCGTCGCCGCCGGACTCGAAGTCGCCGAAGTAGTCGACGACGTCGGACGGCCACTGGTTGGCCTCGCTCAGCAGCACGCGGTCGGGGTAGAGCCGGTCCACCTCCGCTCGCACGCGCTTGAGGAACTCGTGCGTCTCCTTGAGGTTCTCGCAGTTGGTGCCCTCGCGCTCGTACAGGTAGGGCACGGCGTCCAGACGGAATCCGTCGATGCCCAGGTCCAGCCAGTAGCGCAGGACCTCCAGGATCGCCTCCTGCACGGCCGGGTTCTCGAAGTTGAGGTCGGGCTGGTGGGAGAAGAACCGGTGCCAGTAGTACTGGCCGCGGACCTCGTCGTAGGTCCAGTTGGACGTCTCGGTGTCGACGAAGATGATGCGGGCCTCGTCGTAGCGGTCGTCGGTGTCCGACCACACGTAGAAGTCGCCGTAGGGACCTTCGGGGTCCTCACGGGAGGCCCGGAACCATGGGTGCTGGTCGCTGGTGTGGTTCATGACCAGGTCGGTGATGACGCGGATGCCGCGTCGGTGCGCCTCGTCCAGGAGCTCCACGAAGTCGGCGGTGCGGCCGAACTCCGGGAGGATCTTGAAGTAGTCCGAGATGTCGTATCCGCCGTCGCGCAGGGGCGACTCGTACATAGGCAGCAGCCATACGCAGTCGATCCCGAGCCACTGGAGGTAGTCCAGTTTCCGGACCAGCCCCGCGAGGTCGCCGGTTCCGTCGCCGTTGGAGTCGAAGAAACCCCGGGCGAGTACCTCGTAGAAGACGGCGTGCTTGTACCAGTGGGGATCACTGGTACCACCGGAGGACATGAGCGGGCCGGTGGCGGCCCCGGTGGCTGGGGCGAGCGGTCCGTGTTCGGCGTGACCGTGTCCGCCGTGGCCGGGCTCGTCTTTGCTCATCTACTGCTCCCCACCAAGAATGTTCGACGTCGGATCAACAGGCGTTTCGGGCACGGGAGGGGCGCCGGCGCGCGGTGTGCCGCCGGGTCCCGTCCGTGAACCGGGGTCCGCTATCTGCCGTTGACGGTGAACACGTGCGCGGGACCGGTCGCGGGGTCCAGACGGACGTAGTTGTCCGCGCCCCAGGTGTAGGTACGGCCGGTCAGCTCGTCGGTCACCCTGAGTTCCTCCTCTCGCGCGTGGCCGATGGACGGCAGATCCAGGTGCACCGTCGCCTCGCGTGCGTGGTGCGGGTCGAGGTTGACGACGGCGATCACGGCGTCGTCGGGGTCGCCTGGCCCGGTGCCGGGCCGGTGCTTGGAGAAGCAGACGAGCTCGGGCCGGTCCACGTGGTGGAAGCGCAGGTTGCGCAGTTCACGCAGGGCCGGGTGCTCGCGGCGCAGCCGGTTGAGCAGCGTGATGAGCCCGCTGAGGCTCTCACCGGAGGCCTCGGCCGCGGCCCAGTCGCGCGGCCGGTACTGGTACTTCTCCGAGTCCAGGTACTCCTCGCTGCCCGGCGCGGCCGGGGTGTTCTCGCACAGTTCGAAACCGGAGTAGACGCCCCAGGTGGGAGAGAGCAGGGCCGCCAGCACCGCGCGGACCGCGAACGCGGGGCGACCGCCGTGCTGAAGGTAGGCGTGCAGGATGTCCGGCGTGTTGGTGAACAGGTTGGGGCGCAGGTAGTGGGCGGTCTCCCGGCTCAGCTCGGTGAGGTAGTCGGTCAGTTCGTCCTTGCCGTTGCGCCAGGTGAAGTAGGTGTAGGACTGGTGGAAGCCGACCTTGGCCAGGGTGCGCATCATGGCGGGCCGGGTGAAGGCCTCGGCCAGGAAGAGCACGTCGGGGTGCCGCCGGGCGACGTCGGCGAGCAGCCTCTCCCAGAACGCGACCGGCTTGGTGTGCGGGTTGTCGACGCGGAAGATCCGCACGCCGTGGCCGATCCAGTGCTCGACCACCCGCAGGATGGCCGCGTAGAGGCCCTCGAAGTCGTTGTCGAAGTCGAGCGGGTAGATGTCCTGGTACTTCTTGGGCGGGTTCTCGGCGTGGGCGATGGAGCCGTCGGCCCGGGTGGTGAACCACTCCGGGTGCTCGGTGACCCAGGGGTGGTCGGGGGAGCACTGGAGGGCCAGGTCCAGGGCGATCTCCATGCCGTGTTCGTGGGCCTCGGCGACGAAGGCGTCGAAGTCGGCGAGGGTGCCGAGGTCGGGGTGGACGGCGTCGTGGCCCCCGTCGGCCGACCCGATGGCCCACACCGACCCGGGGTCGCCCGGCCCCGCGGTCAGGGCGTTGTTGGCGCCCTTGCGGTGGGTGGTGCCGACCGGGTGTACGGGCGGCAGGTAGACCACGTCGAAGCCCATGTCGGCGATGGCGGGCAGGCGCTTGGCGGCGGTGGCGAGGGTGCCCGAGCGCTCCTGGCCGGGAGCGGTGCCCACGTGGGCGCCCTCCGAACGCGGGAAGAACTCGTACCAGGAGCCGAACAGCGCGCGTTCGCGGTGCACGACGACGCTGGTGCGTCGGGACCTGGTGACCAGCTCGCGCAGGGGTGAGCGCTCCATCTCGGCGAGGACCTCGGGGGTGACCGCCGCCTGGAACCGTTCCATGGGGGACATGGAGGTGTCGCGCAGCGCCTTGGCGGCGGTGGTGAGTGCGGGCCTGCGGGGAACGCGGCGTCCGGCGCGTGCGAGCAGCCGGGCGCCCTCCTCCAGGACGAGTTCGGTGTCCTGGTCCAGGGGGAGCTTGACGCTGGCGGTGCGGTGCCAGGTGGCGAAGGGATCGGTCCAGGACTCGACGGCGAAGGACCACCTCCCCTCCGAGGGGAGGCTGATCTCGGCCTCGTACCGGTCGGTGCCCGGCGCGTGCTCACGCATGGGGACGAGGTGTTCGCGGCGTCCTCGGGGGGAGTAGACGACGACGCCCGCGGCGAGGGAGTCGTGGCCCTCGCGGATCACCGTCGCGCCCACGGTGAAGCGTTCACCGGGAACGGCTTTCACCGGGCCGAGGTCGTTCTCTGGAGAGATGTCGAGGATGGGCAGGCGTCCGATCACTGGCTACACCGTAATTGTCGTGGTTCGGGCGTTACGGAACCGTGCTGTTTTTCGGCAGGCGGAAATAACCGGGGGTTAATCCGAGGCAAGACGGAGTGAACGAAGTGTCCGGAACAGAAACTGTCCGGATTGCGGCTTCGGTGCCCTCCGCTGTCTATCGTCTGCCCTCTTGTGGTGTTTGGCGGAGTGCCAGGGCCGAATAATTTGTGTGATCCTCATCACACTGGCTGTGTGCGCTGAGAGCTGGTATTTGCCGGGTTTCAGCGGGGTAAACCTCTCAAAACGGGCATAGGGATGCACCCGATGCAGGTGTCTCTGTGGTTGTTTTCTGGTGTATTCGGGGGAAATGCCGAGGGGCTGAGTGGTCATGTTGGGCGGTGTGGCGCGGTGGGTAGGGATCACCGAATGCACTCGGAGGTTGCGCGGAGGCATTCCGGACATCCCCGTGTGGCCGAATGGTCGTCGAAGGATCGTTTGCTCCGGATTCGGTCACCTTCTCCCGGTGAAACCTCTCTGCGGGCCTCGCCCTTTCTCTTGATGTCAAGCTTGTGGTGTGACTGTTTCGTGGTGATTCATGGATTATGTTCGTTCTGGGGTTCTTTGCTGGATATTGGGGAATCCTTTCGTCGACACGCCCGTTTGCGCGGTTCATCCTTTACGACCGCTTTGAGACCGTGGCCGGTGGAGACTCCTGCCCGCGTGTTCCGTGGGCGGGACGGCACAGGCGGTAGGGGGCGACGTGACGGAGTCGAACCAGCGCCCGCCGGGCGGGCGGCGGCACGAGGTCCCGAGTCGGGGATGGCGCGGCATCCCCTCTCGCGTGGGGGGATGGCTCGGGTTTCCGGGCGTGCGGAGGTGGGTCGCGGTCCCGGACGGCGGGTGGGCCGAGGCCCTGCGGAGGAAGCTGGCCGAGCCCACGCCGAGCGGGGACCGTCGGGAGACGCTCCGGCGCCTGGCGGGGACGAGCGCGGTCGCCGGCCTGTTGACGGCTGCGCTGGTCATGCCGTGGGCGGCGGGGATCGGGCTGGCGGCCAAGGACACCGCCGCGGCCTTCATGGCCCTGCCCAGCGACCTGGAGATTCCGCGTCCGTCCGAACGCGTGCTGCTCACCGACGTGGACGGGGAGCCGATCGCCGAGGTGGCCGAGCGCGAACGCGACGTGGTGTCACTGGACGAGATCAGCCCCCGGATGCCCGAAGCCCTCATGGCGATCGAGGACGAGCACTTCTACGAGCACGCCGGGCTGGACCTGGTCGGTACGTTCCGGGCCGCGATCCGCACCGCTCTGGGGGACACCGAGGGCGGGTCCACCATCACCCAGCAGTACGTGAAGAACCTCCTCATGGAACAGGCGAACACCGAGGAGGAGAGGGAGAGCGCCAAGGAGCGCACCCTGACCCGCAAGGTGCTGGAGCTGCGCTACGCCATCGAGGTCGAGAAGCGGCGCACCAAGGACGAGATCATGCAGGGCTACCTCAACCTCGCCTACTTCGGGGAGGGCGCCCACGGCATCGAGGTCGCCGCCCAGCGCTACTTCTCCGTCCCGGCCTCCGAGCTCGACCCCGCGCAGGCCGCGACACTCGCGGGCCTGGTGCGCGCGCCGTCGTACTACAACCCGTTCACCAACCCCGAGGCGGCACGGGAGCGCCGCAACGTCGTCCTGGACCGGATGGCCGACACCGGGGCCCTGGAGCCCGCGGAGGCGGAGGAGTACAAGGGCCGGGACCTGGGTCTGGACAGGACGCCGCGCGGCGGCAGCTGCTTCAGCAGTGAGCAGGCGCCCTTCTGCGACTACGTCATGCGGTGGCTGAGCGACTCCGACGCGCTCGCCGACACCCCGGAGGAGCGCGAGCGGATGCTGGCACGGGGAGGCATCACCGTGCGCACCACGCTCGACCTCGACATGCAGCATGACGCGGAGGAGGCGATCGAGAAGTACGTCCCGGGGAACGACTCCCACAAGTTCGCCGCCGAGGTCCTCGTGGAGCCGGGCACCGGCCGGGTCCGGGCGATGGCCCAGAACATGGAGTACGGCTTCGACGACGAGCCGGGCACCACCTCGATCAACCTGGCCGTGGACCACGCCGACGGCGGATCCCTGGGCTACCAGGCGGGATCGACGTTCAAGCCGTTCACCCTGGCCGCGGCCCTGGACGCCGGGCTCGGGTACGACACCAGCTTCGCCTCGCCCGACGGTCTGACCGTGAGCGGACTGGAGAACTGCGAGGGCGGGAGGATGCAGCCCTGGAGCGTGGGCAACGCCGGCGACAGCAGCGGGGGCACGCACAACATGATCACCGGCACGAAGGGGTCGGTGAACACCTACTTCGCCCAGCTCCAGGAGCGCGTCGGCCTGTGCGAGACCTCGGAGATGGCCCAGCGGCTGGGCGTCCACCGCGCCGACGGTGAGGAGATGGGCGTGTGGAGCTCCTTCACGCTGGGCGACCAGGAGGTCTCCCCGCTGACCATGGCGAGCGCCTACGCCGTGTTCGCCTCCCGGGGCACCTACTGCGAACCGGTACCGGTGTCCTCGATCCTCCTGGAGGGTGAGGACGGCCGGGAGATCGAGGTGGGCACCGAGTGCGACGAGGACAGGTTGGACACCAAGGTCGCCGACGGCGTCAACCACCTGCTCCAGCAGACCTTCGACGGCGGTACCACCACCGGCCTGGAGATCGGGCGCCCGGCGGCGGCCAAGACCGGTACCACCGACAGTTCGGCGTACGCGTGGTTCGCGGGGTACACCCGGAACCTGGCCGGAACCGTGGTGGTCGGTGACATCCGCGGCGGCGAGCAGCACCCGCTCCAGGGCGTGACCATCGGTGACCGCTACTACGGCATCGTCTACGGAGCCACGCTCCCCGGTCCGATCTGGCAGGCCACCATGCGCGAGGCCGTCAAGGAGGTCCCGCAGGAGGACTTCGCCCCGTCTCCGGAGGCCTACGGCGACCCGTCGGCCAAACCGTCCGGTTCGGGCGATGACGGCGGTGACGGTGATGACGGCGGTGACGCCGGAGGCGGGGAAGACGGTGATGATGGAGCCACCGGTGGCGGCGGTACCGACGGTGGGGGCGGCGACGTGGCCGCTGGCGGCACGGGCGGCGGCGGTGGAGGAGCCGGAGGCGGTGGTGGAGACGGCGCGACCGGAGGTAACGGAGGCGCGACCGGCGGTGGCGGCACCGGTGGCGGCGGCACCGGCGGAGGAGGCGGCACCGGGGGCGGGTCCCAGGGCGGTGGTGCCGGTGGCGGTGACGGTGATGGCGGGTCCCAGGGCGGCGGTGCCGGTGGCGGCGGCGGGTCCCAGGGCGGTGGCGGAGCCGGGCAGGACGGCACACCGAACGCGGTGATGCCCGAGGGTTTCGGCAGGCCCGAGGACTGAGGGCGTGGTCGGCGGACACGTCCTCACGCGGTGACCGTCGAGGTTCACCGGCCCATGCGCCACACCGGCGACGTATCCGGTCAGGTACGAGGGCCCGAACCAGAATTACGGGGTCGGAAGGAGATTTCCGAGGGGGAACACCCCAAACTTCTCCTTGTTGTCCCATAATGGAGGAGAACCGACAGGGGAGCGCGTGAGCGCTGAGAGTGCGGCACCAGGCCGCAGACCCTTACACACCTGATCTGGGTCATGCCAGCGAAGGAAGTCGTAGGAACCGTCACCGGTGGCGTGTCTCCCGCGCACCGGGACGTCCCGGTGCACGGGACGAACACCCCGGCGGCGCTCTTGGCCGCATGGCCCCTCGTCCTCCCCCGACGAAGGGACAACAGCACATGAAGAGCGACAGCACCTCCACATCCGGGAGCACCGGCCTCTGGAAGGGCGTCCTCGGCCAGCTGCGAAGCTGGCGCACCGTCGACATCGTCGTGGCCGCCGTCATCGGCGTCGCGGTCGGCGTCGTCTTCTGGCTCTGGAACATCGTCTGGTCGGTCACGACCCCGCTGTTCGTGGCCTTCCCGCCCGCGCAGGCCGTCGTCTACGGCATGTGGCTGATCTCCGGGGTCCTGGGCGGCCTCATCATCCGCAAGCCCGGCGCCGCCCTGCTCACCTCGATCGCCGCGGCCTCGGTGTCGGCGGTCCTGGGCACCCAGTGGGGGATCATGGTCATCCTCGACGGCACCCTCCAGGGCATCCTGCCCGAGCTGGTCTTCCTCGCCTTCGGCTACCGGCGCTGGGGCATGGGCGTGGCCGTCCTCGCGGCCGCGGTCGCGGGGGTGTCCCCCGCCATCCGCGACAACCTGGCCTACAACGTGACCTGGCCGCTGCACCACCAGATCACCTACGGCGTCATCGTGGTGGTCAGCGCCGCCGTCATCGCCGGGGTGGGCGCCCGGCTGCTCACCACGGCGCTGGCCCGCTCCGGCGCGCTGGCCCCCTTCCCGTCGGCGAGGGGCTGACCCGTGGCCTCCGGGAACGTGCCCGGGGCGGACACCCGTCCCGGCGCACGTGTCGAGCTGTCCGGCTGGGGCTGGCGGCACTCGGGCCGCGAGGCGTACGCGCTGCGCGGCGTGGACCTGGTGATCGAACCGGGTGAACGCGTGCTGCTGCTCGGTGCCTCCGGCGCGGGCAAGTCCACCCTGCTGCACTCCCTGGCCGGTCTGACCGGCGCGGACGGCGCCATCAGCGGCGACCGGGAGGGCTCCCTGCTCGTGGACGGAGCGCCCGCCGACCGGAGCCGGGGCTCGGTAGGCATGGTCAGCCAGGACCCCGAGACACAGCTGGTCATGGCGCGCGCGGGCGACGACGTCGCCTTCGGTCCGGAGAACCTGGGCGTGGACCCCGGGCTCGTCTGGCCCCGGGTCCGCGGGGCGCTGGAGGCCGTCGGCTTCCCCTACGGCCCCCGCCACTCCACCGGAGCGCTGTCGGGTGGTGAGAAACAGCGCCTGGTGATCGCCGGAGCGCTGGCCATGCGTCCCCGCCTGCTGCTGCTGGACGAGCCCACCGCCAACCTCGACCCGGCCGGTGCCGCGCTGGTGCGCGGTGTGCTCAAGCGCCTGCTCTCCGAGACCGAGGCGACCCTGGTGCTGGTCGAGCACCGGGTGGCCGAGGTCGTCGACCTGGTGGACCGCGTCGTGGTCGTGGAGCCCGGCGGCGGCGTGATCGCCGACGGGACCCCCGGGGCCGTGTTCGCCGAGCACGGGCGCTCCCTGGCCGCCCAGGGGGTGTGGATGCCCGGGAACGAACCCGGGCCCGCGCTGCCACCGGCACCGGGAGGAGGCCCCCGGCTGGAGGCCGTGGACGTCGCGGCGCGCACCCCGGCCCAGTTGGGGGTGCGCTCCGCGCCCCGGCGCGTGGTGTTCGAGGGCGTGGACGCCACCGTCCGCGCCGGGGCGGCGACCGCGTTGACCGGGCCCAACGGGGCGGGCAAGTCCACGCTGCTGACCCTGCTCGCCGGGCTGTCGAAGCCGTACCGGGGGCGGGTGCTGCCGCGCGGGCCGCTGGCCGAGGCCGACCAGCGCCCGCTGGCGCGCTGGCCCGCCCGCAGGCTGGCCCGGCACGTGGGCACGGTCTTCCAGCACGCCGAGGACCAGTTCGTCACCGCCACCGTCCGCGACGAACTGCGGTTCGCCCCGCTGCGGGCCGGGATGGGCGAGACCGAGACCGACGCCTGGGTGGACGAGCTGATGGAGCGGCTGCGCCTGACCGCGCTGGCCGACGTGCACCCCTACACGCTCTCGGGCGGGGAGAAGCGGCGGCTGTCGGTGGCCACGGCGCTCAGCTCCGGCCCCTCGCACGCGCCCGACGTCCTCGTGCTCGACGAGCCCACCTTCGGTCAGGACACCCGTACCTGGACGGAGCTGGTGGAACTGCTGGGCGCCCTGCGGGCCGAGGGTCGCGCGCTGGTCATGGCCACCCACGACGACCTGCTGCTGCGGCACCTGGCGGACGCGCGGGTGCGCGTGGCCGACGGCCGGGCCGTGTACGAGGAGTGGAAGCCGGGTGCCGAGGCGGAGGGGCCCGGGGAGGGCGGACCGCGCTACGCGACGGCCGGAGGGGGAGACCATGGGTGATCGTGCGGAACTCGTGGACCGCCGGATCCGCGCGGACCGCGCCCCGAGCGGGGACACGCTGACCCTGGACGCGCCGGAGGACGGCGGCGCCCGCTACTGGCTCGTCGGACTCAATCCGGCGGCCAAGCTGCTCGCCGCCCTGCTGCTGGGCGTGGGTCTGGTCCCGGCCGTGGACGCCGTCACCGGCGGCGTGGTCCTGGCTGGCGTCCTGCTGCTCCTGCCGTTCAGCGGGATCGACCGGCGCACCCTGCTCGTCCTGGGCGGGCCCTTCCTGCTCATGGGGCTCTCCAGCGGGCTGGTCAACTACCTGTACGGGGAGCACGGCGCGGAGGGCGCTTTGGGCGCGGCGGTACGCCTGCTGGCCATCGCCCTGCCCGGCCTGGTCGCGGCCGTGAGCAGTGATCCGACGGAGATGGCCGACGGGCTGGTGCAGCGGCTGAGGGTGCCGGAACGTCCCGCCATGGGCGTGCTGGCGGCACTACGGCTCGTCCCGCTGCTCGCCGACCAGTGGCGCACCATCACGCTGGCTCGGAGGGCGCGCGGCCTGGAGGCCGGGGGCAACCCCGCCCGCGTGGTCACGCTGTTCTTCGGTCGTCTCTTCGCCCTGCTGGTGCGCTCCATCCGCACCGGGACCCTGCTGGCCGCGGCGATGGACGCCCGCGCGTTCGGGACCGGGCCGCGCAGCCGCGCCAGGGAGAGTCGTTGGCGGCGCGCGGACACGCTGCTGCTGGTGGGTGCCGCCCTGCTCCTGACGGCGGCGTACGCGCTGTCCGCGCGGCTGGGCACCCTGGTGCTGCTCTTCTCCGGAGGCGGGTGATAGGCAGTCGTGGACACTGACGTCGAGGTGAACGAGGTGGAGACCGTGGGCGAGTTCGTGCGTGTGGAGACCGATCCGGAGCACCCGGCCGTGGCCGTGATCCGGCTGGACCGGCCGAAGGTGAACGCGCTCAACGCGGCGCTGACGGCGGAGATCGCCGAGGCCGCGACCCGGGTGTCCAGGGACCCGGACGTGCGCGCCGTGGTGGTCTACGGCGGCGAGCGCGTGTTCGTTGCGGGCGCCGACATCAAGGAGATGGCGGACCTCACTTCCGTCCAGATGCGGGAGTACGCGCGCGGCCTCCAGGACGCCCTGACCCTGGTGGCCAGGATCCCCAAGCCGGTCGTCGCGGCGGTCACCGGGTACGCGCTTGGCGGAGGCCTGGAGCTGGCCCTGGCCGCCGACTTCCGCGTCGCGGGGGCCGGGGCGAAGCTGGGCGTGCCCGAGATCCAGCTCGGCGTGATCCCCGGCGCGGGCGGGACCCAGCGCCTGCCCCGCCTCGTCGGACCGTCCAGGGCCAAGGAGATGATCTTCAGCGGCCGCCACGTGAAGGCGGACGAGGCCCGCGAGATCGGCCTGGTGGACCAGGTCGTGCCGGACGAGGAGGTCTACGGGTCGGCCGTGGCGCTGGTCGCCCGGTACGCCGACGGCCCGGCCGTGGCGCTGGCCGCGGCCAAGGAGGCGGTGGACCGGGGGCTGGAGACGGACCTGGACACGGGTCTGGAGATCGAGCGCCTGCACTTCGCGGGACTGTTCGCGACGGAGGACCAGAAGAACGGCATGCGCAGCTTCGTCGAGCAGGGACCGGGCAGGGCCACTTTCGACGGACGCTGAAACGGCAGGTCGGGGCGGGCGGCACGGTGTGCGGTGCCGTCCGCCCCGCCGTCTGCTGTGCGGGCGTTCGGTATCTTTTACGGTCTTTGTCAGGTCGCGTGGTGATACGTGACCTCTCCGAGCGTCCGCATCCGGCCACTTCGAGGGAGAGGGCGGGAACCGGACGCGCGAGTTTTCCGTCATACTCGTGGTGGTCGCCCCGGGACGGACGTACTGCCGGCAGCCCCGGACGTCCAACGGTGCGCGAACGACCACACGGGCCCGAGACGGGCCGCACAAGCCAATGGTGACCCATCCCCCGGCCGATAAGCTGGACGTGGCGGTATGTGGTCTTTTGAGGGGATGAGTTCTCGATGGCAATGTCGGCAGGTTTCCCCATGGGTGAGGAGCTGCCGGAGCGCATCGGCCACTACGTCATCCGCCGCCGTATCGGCCAGGGCGGCATGGGCGTGGTGTACCAGGCCGAGGACCCCCGGACCGAGCAGTTCGTCGCGGTGAAGGTCCTCAAGCCGGAGGTCGCGGGCGACCATATCGCCCGGGCCCGCCTCGCCCGCGAGGTCGAGACCATGCGCCGGGTACAGAGCCCCAACGTGGCCGAGGTCATCGAGGCCGACACGCAGGCGGAACTGCCGTGGGTGGTCACCGAGCACATCCCCGGCCCGACCCTGGACGCGACCGTCACCGACCACGGTCCGTTGAAGGGCCGAGCGCTCACCCGGTTCGTCACCGGCATGGCCCGGGCGATCAGGGACATCCACGCCGTGGACGTGATCCACCGCGACCTCAAGCCCGGCAACGTGATCATCTCCAACGGTGAGCCGATCGTCATCGACTTCGGCATCGCGCACGCCGTGGACGGCGCCAAGCTGACCCAGACCGGCACGTTCGTCGGCACGCCCAGTTACCTGTCCCCGGAGGTCATCGAGGGCACCGACCTGGGTCCGGCCACCGACGTCCACGCCTGGGGCGGCACCGTCGCCTTCGCCTCCACCGGTCGTCCGCCCTACGGCGCGGGCACCTTCGAGGTCATCTTCTTCCGCATCCTCAACGGCGAGATCGACATGGACGGGATGCACGAGGCGCTGCGCCCGCTGGTCAACCGCGCCGTCGCCCGCGACATGTCGCGCCGTCCCACGGCGGCGGAGCTGGTCGAGGAGACCAGCCGCCTCAACCTCGACCTCCCCTGGACCGAGGACCCCGGAAACCGTCCCACCGGGCTGACCGGAAGCCACACCGTGTACCACCCCTCCTCGGCGGGGGGCGACTCCGACGGCGGCGGTCTGGGCGGAGCCGCGGCGGGGGCCGCGCTCGGCGGCGCCAGCGGCTACCTGGCCGGACGAGCGGGCCAGGGCGACGAGGGCTGGGGGCCACCGCACACCAGCAGCGGCCCCGTCTCCAGTGCCTGGTCGGCGTCCGCCGAGCCCGCGCACCCCACCTCCGAGGCCCATGCGGGCGGCTGGCCCAGCGACCCGGAGTCCACCGACGACCTCTCGGGCACGGCGAACCCGGCGAACGACCGGTACGGGAACGAGGGTGAGGTCACCGACGACCTGGGCGGCCACCAGGGCACCCAGCGGATCACCCCGCACGGCTCCGACGACCTGAACGACCCGCAGGGAACGATGCGGATCAACCCGGTCGGCGCGGACGACACGGACGATCCGCAGGGAACGCGGCGCATCCAGCCCGTGGAGCCGCAGGACCCGCAGGGCACCATGATGATGGATCCCGTGGACCGGACCGGCCACGGGAGCCGCCCCGTCGCGGAGCAGGAGCATCCGGGGTACGAGGCGCCGCAGACGCAGTTCTTCAACACCCCGCTGCACAAGGGCGACTTCGCCGACATCCTCACCCCGGTGGACGACGGCCGACGCGCCGGTCAGACGCAGGAGTTCGGTGAGGACGACGAGTACGAGGAGCGGGGCGGCTGGCTGAGCCGCTTCCGCCGGGGCAGCAGCGACCGGGTGAGCGACTACCTCCCGGACGACGACGAGTACGACGAGGAGTACGAGGCCGAGTCGTGGCGGATGCACCCGCTGACGATCCTGCCCATGCTGCTCTCCGTGGCCGGTGTGTCCCTGCTCCTTCCCTGGTTCGGTCTGATCCTGGGCGTCGCCGTCATCGCCGGGCTGGGCGCCCTGGACGTGGTCAAGGCAGAGCACGCCCGCCGCCTCCAGACGCGCGGCCCGCGCAGTTCCGACAACATGGTGGTGGCGCTCAGCTTCCCGTGGGCCTTCGGGCGCACGGTGCTGCGCACACTCGGGTTCGGCCTCATCTACCTGTTGGCGGGAATCCTGGTCGGCCTGATCTACGTGCAGGTGGTAACGCCACCCAGCCATGGCGCCAACTACATCGGCGCGTTCGCGCTCTTCGTGATGCTCCTGCTCAGCTACGTCATGCCGAGCGGACGCGGAGCGCGGCACCAGGCGGTCTGGCTCGTGCGGCGGGTCCGGTACAGCAGCCTGTACGTCTACATCGGCGTGGTCATCGGCCTCGTGCTGCTGACCATGCTCATCCTGTCGTTCGGCTTCTCCGTGGTCCCCGACTGGGTTCCCCTGGGCGGCCCGTCGGACTGGTTCAACCCACCGCCCAGTGCGAGCGGCGAGTAAAGACCTCTCCGGCTCGGCCCCGTACGACTGACGCGTCGACGCCCTCCTCCCGAGACAGGGGGAGGGCGTCGTCCTGTTACCGGTGGTGTGACCGGTTCCGGGGGGACCCGTGGCGACTAGGGTGGGGAGCGGGAGACAGGTACCCGAACGTCCGGTGTCGGCACCGGTGAACCGCCGGGGAGGGCGGTCCGGCCACGGTCCGAACGCGCAGGGTGGTTAGGGTTGCCTCAGTCACACCGGAGGCCATGGGTTGGCCTCCAAGCTACTAGCCAGTAACATCTGGGGATATGAGCACATCGCGGGACCTGCCTGGACGTGAAGGCGGCCCCGCCGTCGGATGACCGAACGGCATTCGGCATTGTTGGCAGTACGGGGCGCGCCAGCGTCCGGCCGCCGCACGGCGGATCATGGAGTGCAGGGAGGTCGGCCACCGGCCATGAATATTGTCGTTTTGGTCAAGCAGGTCCCGGACACGGCGACCGAACGGAAGCTCAACGCGGACGACAAGACGCTCGACCGCGCGGCGTCCGACGGCGTCATCAACGAGCTCGACGAGTACGCGATCGAAGAGGCGCTCCAGCTCAAGGAGAAGCACGGCGGCGAGGTCACCATCCTGACGATGGGACCGGACCAGGCCACGGACTCCATCCGCAAGGCCCTGTCGATGGGCGCGGACAAGGCCGTCTTCGTCAACGACGACGCGCTCCACGGCTCCGACTCGCTCCAGACCGCCTACGCCCTCGCGCAGGCCCTGGGCACCATCGAGTACGACGTGGTCGTCCTGGGCTCGGAGTCCACCGACGCGCGCACCGGCGTCGTGGGCGCCGCGCTCGCCGAGTACCTCGGCCTGCCGCAGCTCACGTTCGCCCGCAAGGTCGACGTGGACGGCAGCACCATCAGGATCCAGCGCCAGACCGACTACGGCTACGACGTCGTCGAGGCCCAGCTCCCGGCGGTCGTCTCCGTGGTCGAGAAGATCAACGAGCCGCGCTACCCGTCCTTCAAGCTGATCATGCAGGCGAAGAAGAAGCCGGTCGACAAGAAGTCCGCCGCCGACGCGGGCATCGACACGGCCCGGGTGGGGCTGGCCAACGCCACCACCGAGACCGTCGACTTCGACGCCGCGCCGCCGCGCGCCGCGGGCACGGTGGTCAAGGACGAGGGCGACGGCGGCGCGAAGATCGCCGACTTCCTCGTCGAGAAGAAGTTCGTGTAGGCCAGGCGAGAGACTCAGGGAAGGTTCAAGGAATATGGCTGAGGTCCTCGTCCTCGTCGACCACGTCGACGGACAGGTCAAGAAGGTCACCACCGAGCTGCTCACCGCCGCCCGCCGCATCGGCGAGCCCGCGGCCGTGTGGGTCGGTGACGGCGCGGAGTCGGGCAGGGCGGCTCTGGCCGAGTACGGCGCCGAGAAGGTCTACGTGGCCACGGCCGAGCTGAACGACCACGTCGTGGCTCCCAAGGCCGAGCTGCTCGCCAAACTCGCCCAGGACAAGGGCGCCGCCGCCATCCTGGTCTCGGCCACCGCCGAGAACAAGGAGATCGCGGGCCGCACCGCCGTCAAGCTGGGCTCCGGTGTGCTCACCGACGTCGTGGACGTCAACGCCGACGTGGTCGCCGAGCACAGCATCTTCGGTGGCGCCACCATCACCCACGCCCGCGTGCGCACCGGTGTGCCGATCGTCGCCGTGCGCCCGAACTCGGTCCCGGCCGAGGCCGCCTCCGGTGCCGCCGCCGAGGAGGCCGTGTCGGTGGAGGTCTCCGACGCCGCGAAGACGGCCAGGGTCGTCGAGCGCGTCAACGAGGAGCAGGGCGAGCGCCCCGAGCTCACCGAGGCCGCGATCGTGGTCTCCGGCGGGCGCGGTGTCGGTTCCGACGACTTCTCCGTCGTCGAGGACCTGGCCGACTCGCTGGGCGCGGCCGTGGGCGCCTCCCGCGCCGCCGTCGACTCCGGCTGGTACCCGAACCAGTTCCAGGTCGGCCAGACCGGTAAGACGGTCAGCCCGAACCTGTACGTGGCCCTGGGCATCTCCGGCGCGATCCAGCACCGCGCGGGTATGCAGACCGCCAAGAACATCGTCGCGGTCAACAAGGACCCCGAGGCCCCGATCTTCGAGCTGGCCGACTACGGCGTCGTGGGCGACCTGCACAAGGTCGCCCCGCAGCTGACCGAGGAGATCAAGAAGCGCAAGTAGTACCGCGCTCCGACCACGAACGCCCGGCCCGGGTACCCCGGCCGGGCGTTCGCGCTGTCGGGCCCCCGCGCTAGCGTGGGAAGCCCTGGTGGAGCGGACGGGAATGGTGGGCATGGGACCGTGGCGGCGCCTTCGTGAGTGGTTCGGTGGTCGGAGCGACCAACCCCCGAGTCCCGAACGGAGGGAGGCGGCCGAGCGCCGGGAGTTGGAGGGACTCCAGCGGGAGATCGACAAGGTCCACGGCCAGTTGCGGGAGACGCTCTCCCGGTTGTCCTCCGACGGAGGGAAGCCCCTGCCGTCGCGGTTCGTCGCGTTGGAGGAGGAACTGGGGTCCACGCCGCCGCGGTTCGCCACACCGGACGAGGCCAGGGAGTACATGACGCGGATGCGCGCGTTGCTCAGGGGATGACCGCACCCGTCCGTTCCCCTGCCGGGCCGGAGCGTTTTCCCTCGTGGGGGCCGGGTAGGCGGGCCGCACGGCGGCGAACGGGGGAGAGCATGGCGACGGGGGCCGCGGGGGTACGCGCGGGACGGCGCGTGGTGGAGGTGCGCAGGCCCGGCAAGGCGCTGTTCGGCGAGGGCGGGGCGACCAAGGAGGACCTTGCGGAGTACCACGCGAGGATCGCCCCCCTGATGCTGCCGCACCTGCGCGACCGGCCGGTGGCCCTGGAGCGGTTCCCGGACGGGATCGACGCACAGGGGTTCTTCGTCAAGCACCCGTCGGTCCCGGACTGGGTGCGGACCGTGGAGACCAGCGGCGGGCGGATGATGGTGTGCCAGGACGCGGCGGCGCTCGTGTGGTGCGCCGACCGGGCGGCGATCACCGTGCACGCCTGGCAGTCGCGGGAACCGAACCTGGGCTTTCCCGACCGGATGGTGATCGACCTCGACCCCGCCGGGGACGGCGCGGAGGCCTTCGCCGCCTGCAAGGCCGCCGCGCGGGACGTGCGGGAGGTGCTCGACGACCTGGGCCTGGCCGCGTACGTGATGACCACCGGCTCCCGGGGGCTGCACGTACGGTCGCCGCTGCGCCCGGAGGTGGACGACCAGGGGGTCCGTCGACTGGCGGAGGCGGTCGCGGACCGGGTGGCGGCCCGGCGGCCTGACGAGCTGACGACCGAGGTGCGCAAGGTCGCGCGTGGGAACCGGTTGTTCGTGGACTACCTGCGCAACGGCCGGGAGCAGCTCGCGGTGGCCCCGTACTCGGTGCGGGCCAGACCGGGCGCGTCGGTCGCGGCGCCCCTGACCTGGGAGGAGCTGGACGGCCTGGAGTCGGGCGGGGCGTTCACGATCGGCCTGGAGCGCGAGGAGTGCCCGTTCGCGGGGATGGGGCGGCACGCCCGGTCCCCGCGCAGGGCCCTGGAGCGGCTGGGCTGAGGCCCGGGCCGGGGGTCAGGACTCCGGGGTGCCCTCGGGCCAGACGCACGGGGACGAGGCCCCGATGGTGAGGCCGCCGTCTCCGGCGGTCCGGATGGACATGCCGAAGGCGTCCTCCTCGTGCTCCACCGCGAGGAACAGCTTGTCCGGGCGCTGGTCGTGAAGCACCCGGTAGCCGCTGGTGGTCCAGTACCCGTGCAACGCTTCGACGTTCTGTTCGTTGTCCTCCATGGGAAGCCCGCGAATCCAGAACCTCTCGCCGACGGTGACACGGTCTCCGGAACCGCCGTCGGTGGGGTCGTCGCAGGCGGCGACGATGGTTCCGCGCCGCTCCTCCAGCTCCGCGCTCTCGGGGAGGGCGGTCATCGCGTTGTCGATGTGCTCCCTGACCTTGTCCGCGGCTTCGGCCTCGGTGATGGTTGGCTCCATTCCTGCTTCCCTCGGTGTGCTGGAAGTGCAGCCGCTCACCGCTATCGCCAGGGTGAGAACGTAGGCCCACTGTCTCGGTCGAATCATGTCCTGCCGGTTCCTAATGCTCGCCTGCGATGACCTCGCCCATATGTGCCAGCGACGTTGATTCGTCTCTGAAATACTCAGTGTGAGCGAGTCCAAGCGGCCAGAGACCGCCTGCGGTTCCATCATTGGAACTGAACTCGTTCGCGCCGAAGTCTTCCTGGGTAGGATCCATGCCATGTACGGCCTCGGAGCCGATGCCGAACCAGCCCTTGTTGATTTTGTCGTTCAACGCTGTCGATACATGTACGTTCTCTGCGGGGAGGTTCAGATCAGTCACATGGTCGGCGTTGACGCCAGGGCTGCCCACGAGTACCACGTTGTCCGTGTCGAGCCCGGCATCGCTCTGAGCCGTGTGGCCAACCACAGTCGATCCGTAGCTGTGGCCGATGACGGTATTGTTGGACGGCTGTCCCTGGTGGGTGGCTCGTAGGCCATCCTGGAAGCTGCTCAGGTCGTCAACCGCGTCTTCCGCTCTTCCTTCGAACGCTGCCTCCGGGGTGTTGGGAGCGTCGTAACCGATCCAGCTGATGACAGAGTGATTCGCGCTTGGATCGACGTCTTCGGCTGCCTGCAGCAAGAAGTCGCCACGGCCGACCTGATTGTTGATGTCTTCCCACTCAGTATTGGTGCCTGGGACCAACGTCGCCACATTATCAGCGGTGTCGGGGTTGCCGTTGGCCACGATCGCGCGTCCGTCGCCCTCAGTGTTCAGGGCCAGTAGATATCTGTCAGCGCTTTCGTCCTCCAAACTCTCCCGAAGGTCGAGCAGCGTTTCGAGTTGATTGTCGAGCGTTTCGTCGTTCGCCATGTTCAACGCGATCGAGCTGGCGCCGTTGCTGCCCTGGGTGGCGAGGTCCCGAATCTCCCCCTCCCGCTCGGCGATCTCCTCCTCCAACCGCTCGATCTCGTCGTCCAGATGATCCCGGTTGAGCTCGTCACGCACGGTGGCCGGGATGCCGTCGAGTTCGCGGAGCAGGTCGGGGTGGTCCCTCATCGCCTGCTGCTGTTCCTCCTCGGTCATCGAGGTCCACCACAGGTTGACGATCGACGGGTGCTCGTCACCGCTCAACTCGTCCGGAACCATGCTGGGGACGGCGTCGCCGAAGTACGTCAGCTGGCTGCCGGACAGCAGGGCCGACTCGATCAGGCGTTCCAGACTGTCCTGGCTGGGGCCGTCGCGCAGGTCCTTCTCGGCTCGCTCCGCCTGTTCCATCAGGGTCTCCCAGTACCCCGAGTGCTGGGAGAGCAGTTCCTCGCGCAGTGCTTCCAACTGTGTGCGCTCCAGCCCCTCCCGGCCCGTATCGCCCAGGATGGAACCGCGGGTGGAGCCGTCGGAGGACTCAACGGCGTCTATGGCGCTGGCCTTCTCCTCCTCCCACCGGGTCTCCAGTTTGGCGCGCTCGGCGCGGTAGGTCTCGATGTCGAGCCCCCACTGGCGCAGGACCGCGGCCCCGTAGGTCAGGGCACTGGCGGCCTCGGACCAGGAACTGAGCTCCTGGGAGGAGCTGGAGACGATGTTCCAGGCGACGAGGTCGCTGAACTCCCCGGCTGAGGACTGGAACTGACCGTGGGTGTCCTCGGACTGGCCGAGCATGTTCTGGCAGACGGTGTCGAGCTGGTCGGCGCCCGACTCGATGGCGCCGACGTCGGCGTCGATGTCCTCGGGCAGGCCAAGGGACATGGAGGAGATGTCGCTCACGGCAGAGGTCTCCGCGCTGGGTGGTGGGACGGGGTCAGAAGTTGATCTGGATGTCGAGGGCTTCCAGGCCCTCCTGGTACTCGTCGGCGTTCTCGCTGTCGGTGTCGGCGATGGCCAGATCGGCGCCCTGGACGTTCTGGGCCAGGTTGATGCCGTTCTCGGCGACTCGACGGATGTGCGTCATGGTGTCGAGTTCGTAGTCGTCCAGGCCGCCCGTCACGTGCTCGGACACCGCGCCGACCAGCCCTTCGATGGCGGCTTCGAAGTCGGTGCCGAGGAAGACCATCGCCTCGGCCAGGGCTTCGGCCTCCTGGGCCTCGGACATGGCTTCGGTGGGGTTGACACCGGTTCCACTGGTCACAGGGGTCTCCAGAGGGAGCAGAGAGAAAGAGGGGTATGCAGAGAGAAGCCTACAGAAGGTGCACAAGTGACTCCGAGGTGGGTTTGTCGCTCTTTGTGGCAGGGAGCGTACGGATGACCAGCGACAACGGTTCGAGGAGAAAGCGAAGGGGCGTTCGCTCGCCTTTGTCCGCATGTGGCCACCGGGTGGTGTGTGGCCTGTGGTTTCGGGGAAGGAACCCCTCTCCACCGACAGTCGACCGCGGGGGAGTCCCATGGAGGGCTACGGGGCCCAGATCGGCCTCGTCCTGGTGCTGATCGTGGCGAACGCGGTGTTCGCCGGCAGTGAGATCGCGCTGATCACCCTCCGGGAGGGGCAGATCAGGCGGCTGGAGGAGCGCGGTCCGGGCGGCCGCGCGGTGGCCCGCCTCGCCCGCGACCCCAACCGGTTCCTGGCCACCATCCAGATCGGCATCACCCTCGCGGGGTTCCTCGCCTCCGCGGCCGCCGCCGTCTCGCTCGCCCAGCCCCTGGTCGAACCCCTGGGCTTCCTCGGCTCCTACGCGGCTCCCGTGGCCGTCGTCCTGGTCACCGTCGTGCTCGCCTTCGTCACCCTGGTCCTGGGCGAACTCGCCCCAAAGCGCATCGCCATGCAGCGCGCCGAGCCCTGGGCGCTGCTCGTGGCCCGGCCGCTCAACGCGCTGGCGGTGCTCTCCCGCCCCGCGGTGTGGCTGCTCAGCGTCTCCACCGACCTGGTCGTCCGGCTCGGCGGAGTGGACCCGAAGAGCACCAGGGAGGAGGTCACCGAGGAGGAGTTGCGCGACATGATCGCGGCCCAGGGCGGGATGACCCCCGAACAGCGCACCATCCTCTCCGGCGCCTTCGACATCGCCGAGCGCATGCTGCGCCAGGTCCTGGTCCCGCGCCCGGAAGTGGACACCGTCCCGGCCGACATGCCCGCGCGCGAGGCCGCCCTGTTCCTCGCCGAACGCGGCCACTCGCGGGCCCCCGTGGTCGCCGAGGGGGACGTGGACGACGTCGTCGGCGTGGTCCACTGGTCCGACCTGATCCGCGGCGAGGGCGCCTCGGGAGGCCTGGCCCGCGAACCACTGCTGCTGCCCGACTCCCTGACGGTGTCGTCGGCGCTGCACCGGATGACCGTCGAACGCCAGCAGCTGGCCGTCGTGATCGGCGAGAGCGGCGCGGTCAGCGGCATCGTCAGCCTGGAGGACCTGCTGGAGGAGGTCGTCGGCGAGATCTACGACGAGACCGACACCGACGACCGCGCTCCCACCTGCGTGGAGGGCGGCGCCCTGCGCCTGCCCGGCACCTATCCCGTCCACGAACTGGACGACCTCGGCGTCGCCCTCACCGCCAGGCCCGAGGGCAACTACGTCACCGTGGCCGGAATGGTCCTGGTCCTGCTCGGCCACATCCCCGAGGGGCCGGGGGAGAGCGTGGACCTGGGCGGATGGACGGCCACGGTCACCGGGGCCGACGGCCGCGTCGTCAGCGAACTCCTGCTCACCCCGGAACGCTGACGCCCCCGCCCCGGGTCGGCAAGGTCGGGACCGGAAGACACTGAACAGTTGGCCAAGAAGCGGCACGTCCCGTTGCCCGCGCCCGGCTTCAGGGTCACCGTGGCACGCAGGGAACCGAACCAGGGGAGGGCCGATGCACGCGGACCGCGGACCGGACGCCTACACGGGGCTGGACCGGATGCCCATCGGCGGCCAGTGGCGGCACGGATCGTCCGGGGACGTCTTCCGGGACGTCAACCCCTACGACGACACGGTCCTCACCGAGATCACCCTGGCCGACGAGAGTGACGTGGACATCGCCTACCGTGAGGCGGAGAGGGCGTGGCAGCGGTGGGCCGTCACCCCGGCCAGTGAGCGCGCCGAGGTGTTCCTCCGCGCCACGCGCATCCTCGACGAGCGCCGCACGGAGATCGTCGACTGGCTGGTCCACGAGGCCGGAGCCGTCCGCGAACGGGCCGAGTTCGAGTGGTGCCTGGTGCGCAGCGGCATGGTCGAGGTCGCCTCCTACCCCACGCGCCTCCTCGGCCGCATCCTCCCCGGCATCACCCCCGGCAAGGAGAACCGCGTCTACCGGGAGCCGCTCGGCGTCGTCACGGTGATCAGCCCGTGGAACTTCCCGTTCCAGCTCTCCCACCGCTCCGTCGCGCCCGCCATCGCCCTCGGCAACACCGTCGTCCTCAAACCCGCCGAGAACACCCCGGTCACGGGTGGGCTGCTGCTCGCCCGGATCTACGAGGAGGCCGGACTCCCGCCCGGGGTGCTCAACGTGGTCATCGGCAAGGGCGGCGTGATCGGCGACGCCCTCGCCACCCACGACACCTGCCGGATGATCTCGTTCACCGGTTCCACCGAGGTCGGTCGCCACATCGCCCGACAGGCCCCGCTCAAGAGGCACACGCTCGAACTCGGCGGCAACGGGCCGCTGGTGGTGCTGGACGACGCCGACCTCGACCTGGCCGCGGACGCCGCCGTGTTCGGCTCCTACTACCACCAGGGCCAGATCTGCATGGCCACGAACCGGGTCGTGGCCACCGCCCCGGTCCACGACGAGCTGGTCGAGCGGATGCTCGTGCGCGCCCGGGCGCTGCGGGTGGGCGACCCGGCCGATCCCGCCACCCAGATCGGTCCCGTCATCGACGACGAGCAGTGCCACGGCATCCAGGACCTGGTGGAGCGCTCCGTCGAGCAGGGCGCACGGCTCCTGCTGTCCGGCGACCCGTCCGGACCGTCGGGCAGGGTCCTGCCGCCCCACCTGCTGCTCGCCGCCAACGACGCGCCGAGCGCGGCGGAGGAGGTGTTCGGCCCGGTGGCCACCGTCATCCGTGCCGAGGACGAGGAGGACGCGCTGAACATCGCCAACGACACCGAGTACGGGCTGTCCAGCGCGGTCTACACCCGCGACGCCGAGCGCGGTGTGCGGTTCGCCCGCCGCATACGCGCGGGCATGACGCACGTCAACGACTCCACGCTCAACGACGAGGCCAACACGGCGTTCGGCGGGGAGAACCACTCGGGGCTCGGCCGGTTCGGCGGTGAGTGGGCGATGGAGGAGTTCACCGCCGACCACTGGATCAGCCTCCAGCACACGCGCCGCAGGCTGCCCTTCGACCTCGAATGATCCCCGCGGTCCCCGGTGCGGCGTCCTCGGGGCCCGTGCGCCACGCCAGCCCTTCGGACAGCACGTCAGGGGGCTGACCGGACACGTTCGACGGCCGGTCCCGTTCGGAAGGCACCGGACCGGCGAACCTCCCCGGTCTAACGCCGGCGCAGCACCAACAGCAGGTTCCAGGTGACGATCTCGCGCAGCAGCGGCACGTGCACCACCGGCTTCGCCCACCCGGGCAGGTAGCGCGGGCGGACGTCCACCACGTACGCGTCGGCGCGCCCGCGTGCCCACCGCAGCATCTCCTTGGCGTGGGCGGCGTACATGGTGCGGCCGAAGTCGTTCTTGGGCCGACGGCCGTGGCGCCGCGCGAACCGCTCCGCCGCGTACGCCCCGCCCAGGTAGTGCCACGGCGAGGTCTCGTGCCCTCCCCACGGTGACAGCCACAGCGTGTACGACAGGTACACCAGTCCGCCCGGCCGGGTCACCCGTACCATCTCGTCGGCCATCCGGGTCCGGTCCGGTACGTGTTCCAGCACGTTCGAGGAGAAGCACACGTCCACCGAACCGTCGCGCAGCGGCAGGTCCAGGGCGCTGCCCTGAACGCCGTACGCGTCGGCGTCCCGGCCGTGCAGCCGCATCTCGGCGGCGTCGGAGTCCACGCACAGGCAGCGGGCCCCGGCGGCCCTCAGCTCGTCGGCGAAGTAGCCGGGGCCGCCGCCCACGTCCACCACGAGCCTTCCGTCCAGCGGGGTGTAGGAGCGCAGCTGCGCGACGGTGTCGCGGGCGAGCACGCCGTAGAAGAGGGCGGGGTCGGTCTGCTCCCTGCGGAAGGCGGAGAACAGGCCCACCGAGCGGCCCAGGGTGGCGCGGAACGGGACGGTGCCCTCGTCGGTGCGCGCGGTCACGTGCCCGCCTCCTCCGCGTCCAGTACGACGAAGTGGCGCAGGTGGCGCCAGTGGTCGCCGCCCCAGTACTCGTCGGAGGCGACGATCCGGCCTCCGGGGACGAGTTCGGCGATCCGTCCGGTGGGCAGGGTGTGCATCCGCATCGGCGCCGGGTAGCGCAGCAGCACCCTTTGCGCGAGGGCCACCAGCGGCCACGGCGCGTACCGGAACACCATCCCCTTGAAGGTGCGCCGTTCGGACTCGGGCACGCCCAGCACCATGACGCCGCCGGGGCGCAGCACCCGCGCGAACTCGCGCACGTAGCCCTCGGCCAGGTCGGGCGGCAGGTGTTGCAGGACCAGGTCGGTGTAGACCAGGTCGAAGGACGCGTCCCCGAACACCGTCAGGTCCGGGCGCTCGTTCAGCACGAACCCGATCCGGCCCCCGGAGCGGTCCAGGCGGCGGGCCTCCTCCAGCATCGGTGCGGAGATGTCCACCCCCACGACCTCGGGGAAGTGCGCGGCCAACGCGTTGGACAGCCGCCCCGCGCCGCACCCGAAGTCCAGTACCCGGCCCTCCGGCGGGCGGATGCCCAACTCCTCCAGGCGCGCGACGGACGGATCGATCTCGGCCCGCCCGGAGGCGAGGAACTCGTCGTCGTCCCAGCCGCCGTCCCTCTTGCCGGGGTCCACGCACACCGCCCACAGGGGTTCGGCCGACCCCAGCCGAGTCCAGTCGCGGCGGACCTGTTCGAGCCCCACCGGCCTCACCTCCACGGTGCTCGCGACCCCGACGGAACACGATGTCTGCATCGTGTTCCTGTTCCGGAGGTGCAAGCCACTGTGGCCTGCGACAGGGGTCAGAAGAAAAAGTGGAACGTGTTGTATTCTGGCACCCATTCTCCGGATCGGCCAACTACGGCGGGAGCGAACCGATGCCGCCTGTTTCCCCCACGGCGCGTGAACACGACGGTTCGGACGCCCGGGGCCCGGGTCCCGGAGCGGACGGGGCACCCAGGGTACGCCGACCGGCCAGGGGCACCGACGGCGAGGGACGGTCCGGCGGCGGACCGCTCCGCGCGGTGCTGGACGCCGCGCGCGGCCTGGCCCGCGACCGGGTGGTCCTGGCGGGACTGCTGGTGGTGGCCGTCGCCGTGGCGCTGCGGGTCCACGTGCTGAACGAGTCCCACTTCGTGGAGGACGACTACCTCTTCTTCGCCAACGCCGACGTCAGCGACCTGGGCCCGGACTACCTCTTCAGCCTGCACAAGGGCCACCTGATGCCGGGGGCGCTGTTCCTGGTCTACCTCCAGACCGCGTTCTGGCCCTACGCGTGGTGGGTCAGCGCGGGCGCCATGCTCGCCCTCCAGACCGTCGCCCAGCTGGGCTTCCTCCGCCTGGTGTGGGAACTGTTCGGGCGCCGCTGGGCGCTGCTGGTCCCGCTGACCGTGTACGCGCTGGCCCCGCTGACCGTCCCCGTCCTGGGCTGGTGGGCGGCGGCGCTCAACGCCGTTCCGCTCCAGCTGGCCATGGTGCTCGCCGTGCTCTGGACCGTGCGCTACCTGCGCACGGGCGACCAGCGCCTGGCGTGGTGGGCGGGCGCCGCCGTCGTGTTCGGCATGCTGTTCACGGTCAAGGCGATGTTCCTGCCGCTGGTGCTGTTCGCGGTGGCCGTCGCCCACCTCTACCCGGGCGGCCTGGTCACGGGGGCCCGTCGCGCGTGGATCCTGCACCGGCCCTTCTGGACGGTGATGGGCCTCCTCCTCGCCGCCTACACGGCCTTCTACCTGGTGCGGACGCGCGCCGCGGGAGGCGGTGAGGGCGCGGGGGTACCCCAGAGCGAGCCGGCCCTGGCGATGCTGCGCGGGCTGCTCACCGAGGTGTTCCCGGTCGGTGCGCTGGGCGGCCCGCCGGAGTGGGGGCCGGTCACCCCGACCGGCGGCCTCATCGACCCGAGCGGCGTGGTGGTGCTGGGGTCCTGGGCGGTGTTCGCCGTGATCGTGCTGGTCAGCATGTGGATGCGGCGCGGGGCGTGGCGGGCCTGGGTGCTCCTGCTGGCCTACCTGGTGGTCGTGGACGTCATCCCGACGATCATCGCGCGCGGACGCTTCCAGGACGTGGCCGCCGCCGATCCCCGGTACGTGGCGGACGCGGCGCCGGTGTTCGCGCTGTGTCTGGCCCTGGCCTACCTGCCCACGAGGGAGGAGCGGGCGCGCGCGTCGGTCGGCGGGGCCTCCCCGGAACCGGTGGCGGCGCCCCACCGTGTGCGCCCCCGGCGCGGCCTGCGGATCGCGGCGCTGCTGGCGACGGTGGCGTACGTGGCGGCGGCGGGCCACTCCACG
>NZ_ANAX01000143.1 GCF_000341065.1 Nocardiopsis halotolerans DSM 44410
CCTGAGCGGCGACCGCCTGGAGTGGTACCTGGACACGGTGCGCACGTCGCTGGAGAACGTCCCGGAGGAGGGCGGCCTGTACTCGCGCCCGGTACCGGAGGACGTGGTCCTGGAGTGGAACGGCCCGCGCCGCCTGACCTCGTGGGTGCTGTCGCCGCTGGCCTCCCCCGAGGTGGCCGAGCGGATGAGGTCGCCCGAGGAGGCCTCCGTCGCGTACGTGTTCAACGACGCCGGTTTCCTGGTTCCGGCGCGACCCGCCGACGACAGCGACATGTTCGCCCCCGGCCCGGAGGACGGGTGCCTGGAGCCGTGGGAGGGGATCGTGTCCTGGCCGGTGAGCGCGCCCGGCGGTGTCGCGCAGGTCGTCACGCTCGGCTACACGTCCGAGGAGGACGTCGGCGTGGTGGTGGCGCTGGGCGACGACTGGATCGAGGTCGAGCTGCCCGCGGCGGAGGAACGCGGAGCCTGGTACGTGCCGGTGGACGAGCCCGGCGAGCAGCTGTCGGTGTTCGTGCCCGAGGCCCCCGAGGAGCGCGGCGGTCTGTGCCTGGACTGGGTGTCGGTGGGCGGCATGGCGCCCGCGGTCGAGGGCAACCCGTGGGCCTCCTCCGAGGACTGAGGTAGCCCGGCGGGAGGAGTCCGTTCCGGCTCGCCGCCCGTCCAGTGACAGGTCCGCGCTCAGGAGCAGGGCGCTCGGACCCTGTGGGGGGAGGGCCGGTGCCCCCTCGGACACGGACGGGGCCCTGCTCGGCGGGTCTTTCCTGTGGCGCGCGCCGCCCGCGCGGGCGCCCGGGCCGGCCGGCCTGGGCGTTCCCGGCCTTCCGCGGCTCAGGCCGAGGGGGCGTCGGCGGGGTCCCGGGCCCTCCGGCGCCGGTCGAGGACCCGGCGGGACCACTGTCGGCAGGGTTCCTCCACCCACTGGTGGGTCGCCGCGGCCAGCAGCACCGTCGCGATCGTGACCGGCACCATGTCCAGCCAGAACGACCCGGTGAAGATCTCCTGCCCGGTGAAGTCGCGCCACAGGTACAGCACCAGGAACTGCCACAGGAACACGCCGTAGGAGATCCTCCCGAGGTACTGGCACACCGGGTGCCGCAGCAGGGAGCCCAGCCACCGGCCGTCGCGCCAGGCGTCCGCCCGGCGCAGCGGGAGCGGGGCCGAACGGGGGCGCGGCGCCAGCGCGCAGGGCGCGATCAGGAAGAACGCGAACCCGACACCGGCCAGGGACTCCACGGCCGACGTCCAGATGTCCCCGGAGCCGATGAAGCGACCCCCGGCGGCCTCGGTGGACTTCAGGGCGTAGAAACCGCCCGCGACCAGCCAGCACACCCCCGGGGAGCCGGCGAGGGTCCGGCAGAGGCGGCGTACCGGACCGTCGGCCCCCGGTTCACGCCAGGCCCACTCCGAGAGCACGGCCAGCGCCATCCCGGCGGCGAACAGGCCCAGGGTCCGGGGCAGCCAGGCGTACATGTACTCGCGGGGTTCGGGCCAGAACTGCGGTACCAGCGCGGCCAGGCCCAGCAGCGCCATCGCCCCCAGGCCGACGAGCAGGCGCCGTCCCCGGGCGTCCACGCTCCCCCCACCGCGCGCCCACAGGGCCAGGAGGAGCCCGAACAGCGGGAGCAGCAGGTAGAAGCTGACCTCCACCGACAGGCTCCACATCTGGCCGAGGCCGTAGGGGCCGGTGCCCACCCACGGGGGATCGGTGTTGAAGGGGAAGGTCAGCGTGAGGATCTCCCACCAGTACCGGAGGGAGCCGAGCTCGCTCCGGGAGTAGATCAGCAGCGCCGCCACGGCCACCACCCAGTAGGCGGGGAAGACGCGTACGGCGCGGCGCCACAGGTAGGGGCGTGCGCGCGGACCGCGCACCCCGTCCAGGGCGGCGCGGGCCCAGGGCCGGTACAGCAGCGTGCCGGAGAGCGCGAAGAACAGGGGCACGGCCAGGTCGGCGGCGGACAGCAGCCCGCCGAGCATCCCCGGGGCGAGGGAGTCACCGGTCTCGGTGGCCACGTGGAAGACCAGGACCATCAGGGCGGCCACGCCGCGGACGCCGTCGAGGGCCTCGTGGCGGCCACCGACCTGCGGCAGGACCAGGGAGGGGTCGGGGGTGGGCGCGCCGCCGAGGGGGGTACCGGTGGGGTCCCCGGGCGCGGAGGAGGTGGGCGCCATGGGCCTTCCAGAACGGGGAGAGATCGGAACACGTTGCACTAGAACGTGTTATAAAAATTTCGACACGCCCTGGTGACGTCGTTCGCTACTGGGCAGTACTCTACCCGGAACTGGACCTAGTTCCACTAGACCCAGTTCCAGATCTGGACTCTCATACGCCCAGGAGGGCACATGCGCCGTACCGTTGCGGTCGTTCTCGTCGCGTTCGGGGTCTTCTTCCTCGCCCTTGCCCCCATGTCGCGCATGTGGCTGTCGACCTCCCTGATGAAGACCCCTCTGGACTACTACAGCCAGAAAGTCCTCTCCGCGGAGGGAGCCACCTACTTCAACATCGAGGACCTGGAACTCGTCGAGAACGCCACCCTGGAGGCCACCTCCACCATCCGGGCCGACGTGGCCGCCAGCACCGACGAGACGGTGGTGTGGGACCAGTTCACCTGGGTCGAGGACGCCGAGACCGGCTTCGGCATCACCTCCAACAGCCGCCGGGCCGGGCACGACCGCGTCACCGGCGAGGCGGTCGACTGCTGCGACGCCATGGTCAACGACGAGTCCGTCTCCCAGAGCGGCCAGGCGTGGAAGTTCCCCTTCTTCCCCGAGAAGCGCGACTACGACTTCTTCGAGACCACCGTCGGCGAGGTCGTCCCCATGGAGTTCCAGGGGGTCGAGGAGATCAACGGGGTCGAGACCCACAGGTACGTCCAGGAGGTCGAGGGAGCCGTCGTCGGCGAGCGCACCCTGCCGCGCTCGGTGGCCGGGCTGGAGGGCGAGGGCGACGTCACCGGTGACGAGGTCTTCTCCATCACCCGCACCTACTGGATCGACACCGTCACCGGCTCCCCCCTGAAGATCAGCGAGGACCAGAACCGCGTCGTGGTGGTGGACGGCCAGGAGGTGCTGACCATCTTCGACGCCGAGCTCGTCACCGACGAGGAGACCATCCAGGCCGCGATCGAGACCTCCGAGCAGGGACGCACCATGCTCCCCCTGCTGCGGACCACGCTGCCCGTCGCCTGCCTCGTCGCCGGTGTCGGCTTCGTCGGCGTCGCGGTCGTCCTGTTCGTCACGGGCCGCAGCCGTGTCCACCACGGCTGACCCCCGCCCCCGCACCCG
>NZ_ANAX01000144.1 GCF_000341065.1 Nocardiopsis halotolerans DSM 44410
GCTGACCAGCGCGGCGGTGTTCGCCCTGTTCTGCGTGGCCGCCAGCGGAACCTACCTGCTCAACGACGTCCACGACGCGCACCGCGACCGCGCGCACCCGCGCAAGCGCCACCGTCCGGTGGCCTCCGGCGCGCTCCCCGTCCCGGTGGCCGTCACGGTCGGAACCGTGCTCGGCGCCGCCGCGCCGCTGGCATCCCTGCTCCTGGACAACCCTCCGCTGTCCGCCCTGGTCACCGGATACGTGCTGCTCACACTGGTCTACACCCGCCACCTCAGGAATCTGGTGGTGTGCGACCTGGTCGCGGTCGCCGCCTGTCACGTGCTGCGCGCCGTGGCGGGCGGTGTGGCCGTCGGCGTGCCGCTGACCTCGTGGTTCGTGATCGTGGTGTCGTTGGCCGCCCTGCTGGTGGTGGTCGGCAAGCGCGAGGCCGAACTGCACGCGAGCGTCGTCGGACGCCCCGCCGGGAACACGGGCGCGGGGTCGGACGCGGTCCGTCCGACCCTGCGCGGCTACAGCACCACCTACCTGTCCCAGACCCGCACCATGGCGTCGGGCGCCATGATCGTCACCTACTGCCTGTGGGCCCTGGAACCGGGCGACGGACCTCGGACGCTCTTCCACACGCTGAGTATCGTTCCGTTCATCATGTTCGTCCTGCGCTACAACCTGCTCGTGGACCGGGGCGTGGGGGAGGAGCCCGAGGAGATCGCCCTGCGCGACCGTCCCCTCCAGCTCATCCTCTGCGGACTCGTGGTCCTGGTCGGATCGGGGATCTACCTGTGATCCAGCCGCCGCCGGGCCGTCGCACCCTTCTGCACGGGTGGGGGCGCACCGCGCCCACGGCGGCCCACGTCGTACGCCCCCGCACGCCCGGGCAGGTCGCCGAGGCGCTCTCCCGGGCGGGGGAACGCGGGGCGCTGCCGCGCGGGCTCGGACGGGCCTACGGCGACGCCGCCCAGGACTCGGGGGGACTGGTGCTGGACTGCACCGGACTGACCGGGCCCGTGCGCCTGGACACCGGGCGCGGTGAGGTCACCGCCCCGGCGGGCACCAGCATGGACGCCCTCATCACCCACCTGCTGGGTCGCGGTTTCTTCGTCCCGGTCACCCCCGGGACCAGCCGCGTCACCCTGGGCGGTGCGATCGCCGCCGACGTTCACGGCAAGAACCACCACACCGACTCCTCCCTCGGCGCGCACCTGCGCGCCCTGACCCTGGTGACGCCCGACGGGCGCACGCGCCGCCTCGGCCCCGGACCGGACGGCGGGGACCCCGACCTGTTCTGGGCGACCGTGGGAGGGATGGGGCTGACCGGGGTGGTCACCGAGGCGACCCTGGCCGTGTTCCCGGTCGGGACCGCGTACATGCGGGTGGACACCGACCGGACCGGGAGCCTGGAGCGGACCCTGGAACTGATGGCGTGCTCCGGCCACCGGTACTCGGTGGCCTGGCTGGACCTGTTCGCCCGGGGCGGCGCTCTGGGCCGGGGCGTGGTCACCCGGGCCCGCCACGCGGAACCGGGGGACCTCCCGGCGCCGCTGCGGCGGGACCCGCTGCGCCACCGCGGGACGAGCGTGCCCGTACCGCCCCTCACCCCGCCGGTGGGAGTCGTGAACCGGTGGACCGTCGGCGCGTTCAACGCCCTGCGCCACGGCCGGGCGCCCCGGCGGCGACGCGGCCAGGTCCAACCCGTGGGCGGCTACTTCCACCCGCTGGACGCCCTCGACGGATGGAACCGGCTCTACGGGCGCCCCGGGGCCGTGCAGTACCAGTTCGTCGTGCCCTTCGGTGCCGAGGACACCCTGGCGGGGATCGCCGAGGACCTGTCGGAGGCGCGGGCTCCCTCCTTCCTGGCGGTCCTCAAACGCATGGGACGGCCGACGCCCGGACCGCTGTCCTTTCCCCGTCCCGGGTGGTCGCTGGCCGTGGACCTGCCCGCCGACCTGCCCGGACTCGGCGCCGTGCTGCACCGTTTCGACGAGCGCGTGCTCGACGCGGGCGGTCGCCTGTACCTGGCCAAGGACAGCCGGGCCCGAGCCGAGACCGTGCACGCCATGTACCCGGAGCTGCCCGCGTGGCGCCGGGTGCGCTCGATGGCCGATCCGGACGGGGTGCTGGTCTCCGACATGGCCCGCCGCCTGCGGCTCCTGTGACGGCGCACCCCGGTGACGACACGATGACGGATGTACCCGGTGGGACCGGGACGGACTTGCGGAAAGGCGGGGAGCGCCGTGCGTGACTCGGTGGGAACGGTACGGAGCGTCCTGCTGCTCGGCGGACGCAGCGAGATCGGCCTGGCCATCGTCGAAAGGCTGGTCCGCGAGGGCGCCCGCGAGGTGGTGCTGGCCGCCCGCGGCGGGGTGCCCTCCCCGCCCGACGCCCTCACCGAACCCGGGGCCGCCGTGCACTCGGTGGACTTCGACGCCAGCCTGCCCGACACCCACACCGGAACCGTGGCGGAGGCGGTGGCGCTGGTGGGCGACCTGGACGTGGTGGTGGACGCGTTCGGCGTGCTGGGGGAGCAGGCCGCGTACGAGGCCGACCCGGCCGCCGCCGCACGCGCCGCCGCGGTCAACTACACCGGGCACGTGTCCGCCGACCTGGCCGTGGCCGCACGCCTGCGGGAGCAGGGACACGGCACGCTGGTGGTGCTCTCCTCCGTGGCGGGCGTGCGGGTGCGCAGGTTCAACTTCGTGTACGGGTCGGCCAAGGCGGGGCTGGACGGTTTCGCGCAGGGACTGGCCGACTCCCTGCACGGGTCCGGCGCGCGGGTCCTGGTGGTGCGGCCGGGTTACGTGCCGACGCGGATGTCCGCGCACGTGGCACCCGCACCGTTCCCGGCCACCCCCGGCCAGGTCGCGGACGCGGTGTCGGCGGGGCTGCGCTCGGGGGCCACCACCGTGTGGGCACCGCGCGTGCTCCAGCCGCTCTTCACGGGCATGCGGCTGATGCCCCGCTTCCTGTGGCGCCGCCTGGGCCGCTGAGGGCCGGTCAGCGCGGACCGTAGAGCCGCAGGAACGCGTCGACGCCCGAGCGCACGATCTCCCGGTGCTCGGCCTCGGGCAGGGGGAGCGTGTGGAAGAACGACCGGTTGGTGGCCGGGGTCTGCACCAGGGCCACGAAGTGCCCGGTGGCGGCCTCCTCCTCCCCCTCGGCGAGGGACAGCAGGCCCCGGTCCGCCATGGCGCGCAACCGCGCGGCCAGCCCCCGGTACACGGGCTCGGGGCCGGTCTCCTGCCACACCCGGATGATGTCGGGGAAGTGCGTGGCCTCGGCCATCAGCAGCCGGACCAGGGCGCCGTGGTCCGGGCGGCGTGAGCTGGGGGAGGCCCACTCCAGACCGAAGGCGGCCAACGCGGACGCGGCGTCGGCGGGGGCGTCGAGGTGACGGGCCGCGACCTCGGTGAAGTCCTCGGCTACCGCGGTGCTGCTCTCGGCCACGATGGTCGCGAACAGGGCCTCCTTGTCGCGGAAGTGGTTGTAGACGGTCCGCTTGGACACTCCCGCGTCGGCGGCGATGGCGTCCACACTCGCGCGCGTGTAGCCCTCCCGCAGGAACACCCGGAGCGCGGCCTCGGTGATCGCCGCGCGTTTGGCGGGGGACCGGCGCCGCTTCGCCGTCTCGGTGGCCATCGTCCGCACCCCTCCGCTTCTTCCCGGGTCTCCTCCCCATTCTCCCCTGGCGGCGGGGGACGGCGGGACGGAGGTCCGGTCCACTGGACCTTATTGCACTGCACGGTGTAGTTTACAAGCATGTCCGAGTCAGAAGCCCCTCCGACCGGGGCACCGCGGCGCCTCGACCCCGCCCTGCTCAAGCTCTCCGGTGTGCTGCTCGTCGGCGCGTGCGCCGCGCTGCTCGACAGCACCATCATCACCGTCGCGATCGACGGTCTCTCCCGTGCCTTCGGCGCTCCCGTGGCCGAGGTCCAGTGGGTGGCCACCGCCTACCTGCTGGCCATGACCGCGGTCATCCCCGTGACCGGCTGGATCGTGGACCGCCACGGCCAGCGTGCGGCCTGGATCGGCGCGCTCGCGCTCTTCGGCGCGGGATCGGCCCTGTGCGCCGCCGCCTGGTCGGTGCCGAGCCTGGTCGCCCTGCGTGTGGTCACCGGCCTGGGCGGCGGGATGCTGCTGCCGCTGACGATGACCATCCTGGTCAGGGCCGCCGGCCAGGACCGGGTGGGCCGTGCGCTGGCCCTGGTGAGCGTCCCCGGCCAGCTCGCACCGGTCCTGGGGCCCGTGCTCGGCGGTCTGGTGCTGGACTCCCTGGGGTGGCGCTGGGTCTTCCTCGCCACGCTCCCGCTCACCGCCGCCGCGCTCGCCCTGGCGGTACGCGGCGTTCCGGCGGACACACCCAGCAAGGAGGAGCGGATCGACCTGACCGGACTGGCGCTGCTCCCTCCGGGCCTCGCCGCGCTGCTCTACGGGCTGTCGGTCCTGGGGGAGGAAACGCACGGACCGCTGCTCGCCGCCGGGGGCGTGCTCCTGCTGGCCGGGTTCGCCGTCCACGCCCTGCGCCGCCGTCCCGGTGCCCCGCCCCCGCTGATCGACCTGCGTCTGTTCTCCGACGGGCAGTTCCGGATCGGCGCGTTCCTGATGTTCGTCTTCGGACTGTGCATCTGGGGAGGCATGTTCCTGCTGCCGCTCTTCTACCAGCAGGTGACCGGCGCCGACGCCCTCGCCGCCGGGGTGCTCATGGCGCCGATGGGAGCGGGCGTGGCGGTGGCGGTGCTGGTCGTGGGGCGGCCCGCCGACCGGGTGGGACCGCGTCCGCTGGTGGTGGGCGGCCTGGTCCTGGCCGCCCTGGCGACGCTGCCCTTCGGGTTCGTCACCGGGGACACCTCCACCACGCTGCTCGGCGCCGTCCTGTTCGTACGGGGCCTGGGCCTGGGAACCGCGTCGGTGCCGCTCCTGGCGGCGGCCTACCGGGGGCTCGCGCCCGAACGCGTTCCCCGCGCCACCAGCGCCCTCAACGTGACGCAGCGGATCGGCGCGGCGGCCGGAACGGCGGGGCTGGCGTTCGTCCTGACCACGGCGCTGGCGGAAGCGGGCCAGCCCGCACCTGCCTTCCAGACCGCCTTCTGGTGGATGACCGCGCTGACCGCCGTGGCCGTGCTCCCGGCGCTGTTCCTCCCGTCCGCCCCGCCCGGGCCCGCGGTGAACGGGACCTCGGCCCCAGCCGAGGGCGGTAGCCCGCCCCGGTGCGGAGCGCCCTCGGCGGACGAGGACGGGTGACGGAGGGGACGCCGTGGCCGAGGGCCTCAGGAAACACCGCGTCCCTCTCCCCGCCACCTCCGTGACAACCCCCGCGGCCGCCCGGCCGCGGGATCGGAACCCCGGCCCCGCGGGGCCGCCGACCCCTGGAGAAGCACATGTACGCGATGACCGTTCCCCGTTTCGGCCCGCCCGAGGTCCTCACCCCGGTGGAGCTGCCCGTGCCCGAACCCGGTCCCGGCCAGGTGCGGATCCGGGTGGCCGCGGCCGGAGCGCTGCCCGTCGACGCCCGTGTCAGACGCGGTGAGCGGCCCCTGAGCGACGCCGTCACCCTGCCCCTGGTGCCCGGGAACGAGTTCGCCGGAACGGTGGACGCGGTCGGTCCGGGTACCGACGAACCGGCGCCCGGGACCGAGGTGCTGGGCTTCGGCACGTTCGGGGGCTACGCCGAGTACGTGGTGGTCCCCTCCGACCAGGTGGTCCCCAAACCGGCCGCCATGCCCTGGGAGGTGGCGGGCGGTTTCTCCGCCCAGGCGCAGGGCGCCCACATGGCCCTGAGCGCGGTCGGCGTCAACCCCGGCGAGACCGTGCTGGTCAACTCCGCCGCCGGAGGCCTGGGTACCGTCGCCGTGCAGCTGGCCCGCGCCTGGGGTGCCGCCATGGTGGTGGGCTCGGCCAGCGAGCGCAACCACGACCACCTGCGGGAGATCGGCGCGGTTCCCGTGCTCTACGGGGAGGGACTGGCCGAGCGCGTGCGCGCGGTGGCGCCGCGGGGGGTGGACGCCGCCCTGGACTCCTTCGACGACGACTCCCTGCGCCAGGCCGTCGGCATCGTCGGCGACCCCCGGCGCGTGGTCAGCATGGTCTCCCACGAGACCGCCCGCGAACTGGGCCTGCCCGAACCCGCGGGTCCCCGCTCGGCCGCGCGCCTGGCCGAGATGGTGGACCTGTACGAGCGGGGGCTCATCCGCGTCCATGTCCGGAGGGCCGTGCCGCTGGCGGACGCGGCGCTGGCCCACCGCGAGCTGGACACCGGCCACGGGCGCGGCAAGATCGTCCTCACGCTCTGACCCGGTGGCGGGGCTCCCCGGTGTCCTCGGCGGTCAGCCGGTAGAACGCCAGCGGAACCAGGCAGCACAGCATCAGCACGCCGGGCACCAGCGTGCTGCCGATGAGCATGCCGCGCAGCGCCTCGTCGCTCTGCCGGACCGCCTCCCCGGGGCCGGACTCCACGTAGCCGCTCAGCGCCAGCGACAGCGACAGCAGGCCGGTGCCCACCGACTGCGCCATGGCCTCACCGGAACTCCACACCCCCGAGAGCACCCCGCTCTGACGCTGGCCCGACGCGTCCGTGGTGGCCAGGCAGTCGGCCAGCATCGACCACGGCAGCAGGTTCGTCCCGGACAGGCCCACGCCCACCAGCACGGAGGACAGCACCGCGCCGGGGAAGCCCCACAGCGGGATCAGCAGCAGCCCCAGGGCGCCCAGCACGAACACCGACGCCGAGTACCCGGCGGCACGGCGCTTGTCCACCCGTACCGACAACCGCTTCCACAGGGGGGCCGACACCATCAGCGGCACCAGCACGCACACCATGAGGATGCTCGTGTACTCCGGGTTCCCCATGACGTTGGCCGTCACGTACGGGACGCCGGCGACCATGGTCCCGCTGGCCGTGGCCATCAGCAGGTTCGCGGGGAAGAGCACCCGGAAGTGCCGGTGGGTGAAGGCCGTCCGCAGCTGGGCGGCCAGGCCCTCGGTGCGGTGCGGGAACGCCGGGCGCGGCGCCCGGCGCGTTCCGACCACCGAACCCAGCGTCGAGACCAGCACCACGCCGCCCATGGCCAGGCCCATCATCCGGTATCCGGCCACGGCGTCGTCCGGAACCGCCTGGAGGACGGGGGCCAGGGCGCCGCCCAGCATCAGGGCGAGCCCCACGAACGCGGTCCGCCACGTGTTGAGCGTGGACCGCTCGTGGTAGTCGGAGGTGATCTCCGCGGGCATGGCGGTGTGCGGCACCTGGAACACCGACGACGCCAGCGCGGCGGCCACGAACACGACCGCCACGTAGACGGCGGCGGCGTCGCCCTCCAACGGCGGTCCGGCGAACACCGCGGCGAACAGCACGGGAAGGGTGAGCGCTCCGGCCAGCATCCACGGGCGGCGCGGGCCCCACGACGAGCGCGTCCTATCTGACCAGATTCCGATATACGGACTGACCAGAAGATCCACCAGCTTGGGCAGGAACACCACCAGCCCCGCCAACGCGGGGCTCACCGCGAGGGTGTCGGTCAGGTAGATCAGGAGCAGCAGCCCCGGCACCGTGTTGAAGACGCCCGTGGCCACCGCACCGCTGCCGTACCAGGCGTGCACGGAGCGGGGCAGCGGCGCGCTCCGGCCCCCGCCCGCGCCGCGGGTGCCTCCGAAGCGGTCGGCCGTGGCCGTCACGTCCGACCGTCTGCGGAGGCCGGTTCCTCAGGAGCGCTCCGCTCCTGCTGGGAGGCGTGCTCCCGAGCGTCCCCATCGCCGTACAGCTCCGCGTGTCCGACCGGGTCCACGTCGTGCGCCACCGGGCAGCCCGCCGGGAACGTGCCGATCCGGTTGACGTCGTAGCCCTTCGGGTAGCTGCGGATGTTCGGGTTGTCGTCCGCCCACAGCGGCTCCTCGCGCGGCTTCATCCGGCGCACCACCTTGGCGCGCAGCTTCAGCGCGAGGTCGGCACCCCGGCGCCAGGCCCTACCGGGCGGGTCGTAGCGGAAGGTCTCGATGAGCGACTCGTCCAGGATCGCCATGGAGAACCTACGCGCCAGCCCGGACACGCGCCGCGGGTAGAAGGTCACCATCAGGTCGAGGGTGGCGTCGGAGACCGCGCGTCCGCCGTCGGTGTAGGCGAAGTGCTCGCGTTCGTAGGAGTCGAGGAGGTCGCGGAACTCCTCGTAGGTCTCGGGGATGTCCTTGATCCCCATGTAGCGGCCGAGCTTGCGGTAGTAGTGCGTGATCGCCGAGATCTCGTGCCCGCTGAGGCTGCGCCAGCCGTAGCCGTAGTCGTTGAGCCAGCGCACGGGCATGACGACGAAGGTGCTGAGCACGTAGCGGTAGTCGTCGTTGCTGATGTCGTAGGAGCGGTGCATCTGGTTCATCCGGCGCAGCGCGTCACGGCCCTGCCCCGGTTCGAACCCGTACCGCATCATGGTGTTGAGGATCAGCGCGGTGTCGTCGTAGCGCTTCTGGGTGCTGCCGGTGAACTCGTTGGTCCTGCCGAGCAGCTCACCGATGCTGGGCACGGCGTAGGTGCGGTACAGGGCGATGCCCAGCGCCCGGCCCATGTCCCAGGGGAACTCCTGGGAGTTGAGGATCTGCATGATCCGGACGCAGTCGGCCTCGGGATCCAGGTGATGGATCTCGTCTCGGAGGTCGAAACGTTTCATTCGGGGTTCCTTCGGGAGAGGGGGCGGCGGGGTGCGCGGGGGATGGGCGACACGCGGGGGACGGCGGGGGTCGCGGGGGCGTGGAGAACGCGCGGGGGAACGCGGGACGTCAACTTCCGGTGTCCTCGGAGGCGTGCGGTGCGCTCGCCTGCCCCGGCGCGGGCACGCGGGCGCCCGTGGCGGTGACCTCACGGGTCGCCAGATCGTGCGGGACCGGGCACCCCTTCGGGAAGGTGCCGATCCGGGACGGGTCGTAGCCGTCGGGGTAACTGCGGATGTTGGGGCTCTGCCGGGCCCAGCGCGGCTCCCTGCGCGGAGGCATCAGACGCACCACCCTGGCGCGCAGGCGCAGCGCGGTACCGCTCAGCCACCGCCAGACCGCGGAGGGCTCCGGGTAGCCGAAGGCCCGGATGAGCCGGTCGTCGAGCAGCGCCTTGGTGAAGGGGCGCACCAGCGGACGCTGCCAGGCCGGGTAGAAGTCCACCATCAACCCGAGGGTGGCGTCGGAGACCGCGCGTCCGCCGTCGGTGTAGGCGAAGTGCTCGCGTTCGTAGGAGTCGAGGAGGTCGCGGAACTCCTCGTAGGTCTCGGGGATGTCCTTGATCCCCATGTGCCTGCCGAGCTTGCGGTAGTAGTTGGTGCTCGCGGCGATCTCGTGTTCGCTGAGGCTGCGCCAGCCGTAGCCGTAGTCGTTGAGCCAGCGCACGGGCATGACGACGAAGGTGCTGAGCACGTAGCGGTAGTCGTCGTTGCTGATGTCGTAGGAGCGGTGCATCTGGTTCATCCGGCGCAGCGCGTCACGGCCGCGGCCCGGACCGAATCCGTGCTCCATGATGTCGTTGAGGATCAGCGCGGTGTCGTCGTAACGGTGTTGCGTGCGCTCGGTGAACTCGCGGGTGTGCGCCAGGAGTTCGCCGATGCTGGGCACGGCGTAGGTTCGGTACAGGGCCAGGCCCAAGGCCTGCTCGATGTCCCACGGGAACTCGTGGTTGCCGAGGATGCGCACGATCTGCTCGCAGTCGGCCTCGGCGTCCAGGGCGTGGATCCGGTCGCGCCACTCGAACCGCTTCATGGAGAACTCCACTCACCTTCGTGCGGGCCCGCCCCGAGACGGGTCCATGGTCCGGGGGGTGTGGCACGCCGGACGGCGTTCCACGGGGCGCACTTTACCTGGAAGCTCCTTGTGTACAGCGGTTCCGGGGGTCCAAGTGTGTCCGGAACTGGGTTTTGTGTCCGTAATGGGGGCCTGTCGGATGTGTACCCGCCGGAGAGGAGCCCGCTGGACGGTGTC
>NZ_ANAX01000145.1 GCF_000341065.1 Nocardiopsis halotolerans DSM 44410
ATGGCCACGGCGCTCTGACCGGAAGGACCCACCGGCCCGGCCTCATCCGCCGTGGTCTCGTACTCGTAGCGAGTCTCGGCGCTCCGACCTCGCTACGAGTACAGGATCATCCGAGGTTGGAGCACTCCGGTCACACCAGCGACGTTTCCGGCCAGAACTTCAGGCGGCCATCCGCTCGGCCACCCGGTTGACCAGCGTTAACAGCACCTCCTTGGCCGACGCCCGCTCACGCGCGTCGCACAGCACCACGGGGATCGCCGGGTCCAGGCTCAGCGCGTCGCGGACCTCGTCGGGTTCGTACCTGTGGGCGCCCTCGAAGCAGTTCACCGCGACCACGAACGGCACCCCGCGCCGCTCGAAGAAGTCCACCGCCGCGAAGCACGTCTCCAGGCGGCGGGTGTCGGCGATGACGACCGCGCCCAGGGCCCCCTCGGACAGCTCCTCCCACATGAACCAGAAGCGCTCCTGCCCGGGGGTTCCGAACAGGTACAGGACCAACTGGTCGTTGATGGTGATGCGGCCGAAGTCCAGCGCCACGGTGGTGGTCGACTTGGCCTCCACCCCCGACAGGTCGTCGACGCCGTAGCTGGCCTCGGTCATCACCTCCTCCGTGCTCAGCGGAGCGATCTCGCTGACCGACCCGACCATCGTGGTCTTACCGGCCCCGAAACCCCCCGCCACCAGGATCTTCAGCGCCGACGGAACGGGCGCGTGTGTGGGGTCAGAGTCGTTGGATGCCATCGAGAACCGCCTGGAGTACGTCCCGGCTCACCGGGCTCTTCGCTGTGTAGGGGGCGCGGGCCAACGCGAGGCCGCGGTTGAGCAGGTCGCTGAGCAGGACCTTGACGACGGCCACCGGGATGTCCAGGTGCGCGGACACCTCGGCGACCGACTGGGGGCGCTGGCACAGCTCAAGGATGCGGAGCTGTTCCGGTTCCAGCGCCATCTCGTCCACCTCGGCCCGCTTGGCCGCGATGACGACGCTGATCATGTCCAGCCGCACGGTGTCCGCGTGGTCGCGGCCCTGCGCGATCACGTACGGGCGTACGAGGGGACCGGCGTCCTGTCCGTTCGCCGCGTCGTCGTAGCCGCCGACCGCGTCGCGCTGCGGAAGACCGTGCGGATCCTCGTCGGGTGGCAACTCGTTGTGCGCTTGCATGGCGTCCCCTATCGCGTGGCTTCCCCGGCGCCGCCCTCATGCCGGGGCGCGGCGTCCAGATACCGGCCCACCTGCTCGACCAGGACGTTCATCTCGTAGGCGATGAGGCCGACGTCGGCGCTCTCCTCGGCCAGCACCGCCAGGCACGCTCCCCGTCCGGCGCCGGTGACGAACAGGTACGCGCTCTCCATCTCCACGACGGTCTGGAGGACCTCGCCGCCGCCGAAGTGGCGGCCGGTACCCCGGGCCAGGCTCTGGAACGCGGACGCCACCGCGGACAGGTGCTCGGCGTCCTCCTTGACCAGTTCGCGGGAACGGCCGATCAGCAGCCCGTCGGCGGACAGCACGATCGCGTGGCGTGAGCCCACGGCTCGGTCGAGCAGTTCGTCCAGCAGCCAGTCGATGTCCTTGCCCGCGCCGCTTCCACTGTCACGCTGGGCGCTTTCGGGAGTACTCGTCACGGTTACGCGTCCTTGTCGGTGTCGTTGGTCTGCTGCTTGCCCTCGCGCCGTCCGCGGTCCGTCCCCTTCTGGAACGCGGACATGTTCCGGCGCAGGCGCGCCAGACGCTCCTTGCCGTCCGGAGCCGGACCCGAGGCGAACGCGCCGCCCGCCGCGGGCCCTGTGTCAGCCGCGGGATCGGCCGCCAGCTGGGGGGCCAGGTTCTCCTGGGGACGCCGCTTGGGCAGTGGCGGACGTCCTCCGCCCNTCGGGGTCGGAGGTGGTGTCGGGAGTGGGGACCGCGCTGATGGTCGGGGTCCTGGTGGGCAGAGGGGGGCGGTCGCCGTTCGCGCCGAGGAGGTCCTGGCCGCCGCGGTCGCCATCCTGCGGGGCCGTGTCGGAGGCCGCGCCACCGGGCTCCTCGACCCTCTCCGCGTCACCGGGCTCCTCGCCCCTCTCCGCGTCACCGCTCTTTCCGGTGGTCTCCCGCTCCGCGGGAGCGTCCGTCCCGGGCGCGGGCTCCTTGGGCGCGGACACCGAGGCCAGCACGGGCTTGGTGCCCTCGCCGGACTTCAGTTCGCCGGGCGAGCGGTCGAGGATCTCGCGCACGTCCCACACCTGCTCGTCGCTCTCGTTGGAGGGGAGCGGCGAGCGCTCGCCGGAGATCAGCTCGTGCGGCAGCAGGACGATGGCCTGCACGCCCCCGTACGGCGACGTGCGCAGGTGCACGCGGATCCCGTGGCGGTGCGCCAGGTGGGAGACCACGAACAGGCCGAGGCGCATCTTCTCGTTCAGACGCATCACGTCGAACTCGGGCGGGTCCTCCAGCAGCGCGTTCGCCGAGGCCAACTCGCTCTCGGTCATGCCCAGGCCCCGGTCCTCGATCTCGACCGTCACGCCGTTGGGCACGTCGTCGCTGTTCAGACGCACGTGCGTGTGCGGTGGGGAGAACATGGCGGCGTTGTCGACCAGCTCGGCGACCAGGTGGATGACGTCGGCGACGGCCGGTCCGTTGAGGTGGACGCGGGCGATCCGCTCGCGCTTGACGCGGGTGTAGTCGCCGGACTCGGAGATGGCGCCGCGCAGCACGTCGATCAGCGGCATGGGGCGGTGCCAGGTGCGCCCCGGTGCCTCGCCGCCGAGGATGAGCAGGTTCTCGGCGTTGCGGCGCGAACGGGTGGCCAGGTGGTCGAGCTTGAACAGCTGGGCCAGCTGCTCGGGGTCCTCCTGCTCGCGCTCCATCCGGTCCAGCAGACGCAGCTGGCGGTGCACCAGGGTCTGGCTGCGGTGCGCGATGTTGAGGAACACGCGGTTGACGCCCTGACGCAGCTCGGTCTGCTGCACGGCCTCGCTGACGGCGGCGCGCTGGGCGGTGTTGAACGCCCGGGCGACGTCACCGATCTCGTCGTCGTCGACGGCCAGGGAGGGCAGGGCCGTCTCGGTGTCCACGCGCTCGCCCTCGTGCAGGCGGCGCATGAGCTCGGGCAGGCGCTGCTCGGCCAGGTCGTTGGAGTCGTCGCGCAGGTTCAGCAGGCGCTCGGTGAGCCTGCTGGAGGATCGGCGGGCCAGCAGGAACGCGACCCCGGTGACGGCGGCGACGCCGAGGCTGCCCGCCACGGCGACCAGCACGGCCTGGTTGGCCTGCTCGCGGGTCGTGGCCGCGGAGTGGAGGGCCTCGTCCGCGCCGATCGCGGTGAGCTCGGAGAGCACGTACTCGTAGTCGCCGGACCACTCCGCGTAGTCCACCGGCATGGACAGGTCACGGACCTCGGTGGGCACCAGGGTCACCGGGTCGGTGACCGTCTCGGTGGTCACCTGGCGGTTGATGATCTCGTCCTGCATCCGGGTCAGGTCGGCGTACTCCTGGCTCTCCAGCAGGCTCTCCACCCGCTCCTCCTGGCCCGGCCCCTCCAGGTAGTGGTCGTTGGCGTCGAGCAGGGCCTGGTAGGAGCCGACCAGTTCGGTGAACGCGCGCTGGTCCTCCGTGGTCAGCTCGTCGCTGGCGAAGGCCCGGGCGATCTGGGCGTCGGCCTGGGAGAGCAGGTCCACGGTGCGGAACACGTACGTCGCGGTGAAACCCGGACTGACCGCGTCCCCGAGGTTGCCGTCACGGGCCTGACTGTCGAAGCTGTCGGCGCCGTGCAGGATCAGCTCGTTGTAGTAGTCGAGGATCTCGGCGCGCGTGAGCTCACCCGCGTCCACCGCGTCGCGGATCCCGTCGATCTCGCCGTACCGCAGGTGCAGCATCTCGATGTGGTGGCCGCTCTCACCGGGGGCGAGGTCGGCGAAACCGATCAGCTCGTCGACGACCGCGCCCAGGGAGGAGTCGGTGTCCCCGCGGGCCTCCTCCAGCTCCCGCCGGATGTCGGCGTCGTCGGGGCGCGCGATGTGGGCGATCGTGTGCGAGCGCTCCTGCATCACGTCCACGAGGCCGACCGCGGCGGGGGTGACCAGCTCGTCGGTGGCGTTGGAGCGGACGAGCTGGATCACCGCGTCACCGGCGAGGACGGCGGTGAGCATCAGCCAGAGCACCACCAGGGCGGTGGTGGGGATCATGACCATTGCGCGGATACGGGAGGTGATGCTCCGCCCGCGTCGCTTGGGTACTGCCTGCACGGTTCTCCTGTCGATCCGCGTCTGAAGACTTCTCGGGTGGGGGCCGCGGCGCCGGGGGAGTCGGCGCGCCCCGGCCCGCGTGTGCGCGGTCTCCTGCCCCGCGGGCGGCGTCCGTCGGGGGTTCTCGACGCGGGACGTACCGCAGGGTAACCACAAACGCGGCATTTCAGCGTGGGGATCGTATCTCGCCGGTGAAACGCTGAAATATCCGGGTGGTGGAGGCAGTCTGCCACGAAGGACGAGAATGTCCACTTCTTGGGTGGGTGGTGAGGGGGCTCTCTCCTGTCAACCATTGTGACAATAGGACAAACGTCACATATGGCGGAGAGTATGGCAAGTCCTGCTCCGGGTGATCGCCGTTGCCCTCTCCCACCGGGGGCGTCGCGGGAGATCTTCCGCGTTCGGCGCACACGTCGGTGCAGAGCGTACTAGCGTTGCGCCCGGGACCGGACGCGGCGACGCCGCGGCAGGAGCGGGGGCACACCATGGGTCAGCCGTTCGGCGGGGGACAGGCCGCCGTGGAGGTGGCGGTCGCGGCCGTGCCACTGGCGGTGGTCCTCGGCGCGGCACTCTACCTGCGCGGGCAGTACCGCCGCTACGGGCACCCGCGGGGAGGTCCGGGCCTGTTCACCCTGACCGCGCTGGTCACCGGGATCGGTCTGGCGGCCTACGCGGTCTGGCCGCTGCCCGCCTCCGTCGACGGCCTGTGCGCGGACGCCTCCGGTGGCGGGTGGCCCGGGTCGGAGGGCGCCGCGGGCGCGGGAGACCTTCCCGCCCTCCGGGAGGCTGCTCCGGCCCTCGCCCTCTTCCTCCTGGTCGGACTGCTGGCCCGTCACCGCTTCCGCCGCGGCCTGGTGACCACCCTGCTGGTCGGCGCGGCCCTGGCCGGAGCCGTCGTGGGCCTCCGCGCCAGCGGGGTCCTGGGCCTGTACCCATGTGCCTACGCCGACGCCTCACCCGCGCTCGCGCTCCTTGGGGCCGCGGCGACCCCGGTCGGCTGGCTGGTCGCCCGGTGGGCGTTCCGGTCACGGCTCGGCGGATTCGCGCGGGGCTGGCCCGCCGCCGTCCCGGACCGCGGTGTGCCCGGTCCGGGACGCAGACTGACCGGTGCCCTGGTCGATCTGGGCCTGTGGTGGTTCGGCGCGGCCACCCTCGCCGCCCTGCTGTACGCCCTCGGCGCCGTGGACCCCGGAGCCGGAACCCGTACGGCCGCACTGCTGTGCCTGGCCGCCGCCCTCGCCGTGGCCGCGCCGCACACGCGCCGCGACCGCGCCACCCCCGGCGGCGCCTCGGTCCGACTGGCGCTCGGCGAACACGGATCCCCGCGCCCGGCGGCCCACTGGCGGGTCCTGGCGCGCACCTGCCTGCTCCAGGGGCCCGTGGCCGTCCTCGTGGCACTGGACCTGCCCTGGTACGCGCTCGCCGTGCTCGCGGTGCACGCCAGCAGCGCCCTGGTCCGGCCCGACCGCGCGGGCGTGGCCGATCTGCTGTGCGGGGTCCGCGTGCGCACCCGGGCCACCCTGGACGGCGGCCTGCCCACACGCCTGGTCCGCTACGCCGAACCGCGTGAGGGCGTCCCCGTGGGCTGACCGGACACGTTGCCGGTGCGACCGGAGTGCTCCGATCCCGGAGACGGTCCCGTGCTTACGACGGGGTTCGACCGTCGAACCCGGCCATGGGTACGAGGTCACGGTGAACAGGGCGGGCGGAGGTCGACGCCGCCTAGTTCCACTCCAGGTAACCCAGCAGCAGCCCCGCGAGCACCAGGACGACGCCCAGGCCGCCGAACAGCACCCGCACGTAGCTCGACAACCACGGCGCGGACACGATCCGGGCATGCAGGGGCTCGTCGGGGTCGTAGGCGACGGTCACGATCTCCCCGGCCCGGGAGGCCGTCCACCCCGTGCTCTCGTGCTCGGCGTGCACCTCGTGACCGTCCTCGGTGCGGAACTGCACGATCATGCGGGAGGCCGTGGAGGTCTCGTGGTAGCCGATGACCCGCCCCTTGGCGCGCATCCCGTGACGGCGCAGCCGCAGCTCGGCGCGCGTGTCACGCGTGACCATCCAGAGGATGACCATCCCGGCGAGCAGGGGGAGGAGGGGGTAGAAACCGCTCATCTCGGGGGGTGTCCTCTCAGAAGTCGCGCGTGCTCGTCCCGCCGGTGGAGGCCACGGGGCCGACCAGGCCCTCGACCATACGGGCCAGCGCCATGTGGACCTCCTCGACGGGGCGGTCGGGCCGGAGCGTACGCCAGTCCAGGGCCACCGTCACCACCATGCCGAACAGGGCCGACCCCGCGAGACCGGTGTCGAGGTCCGGGGGCAGCGACCCGTCCGCGGTCAGTTCGTCCAGCAGACCGGTGATGACCCCGATCGCCTCGGTGCGGATCTGGAGGACCGTGGCGTACCAGGCCCGGTTGGTCCGCCAGGCCTCCGCCATGAGGAGCCGGGCCAGGGACTCGTGCTCGCCGATGAACTCCACCCCGGCGCGCAGCACGGCGGTCAGCGCCTCGCCGGGGGCGGTACCGGACCCGGACGGGGGAAGCGCGCCCTTGAGCGTGTCGGCCAGGCGGGTCACCCCCCACTCCATCAGGGCCGTGTACAGCTCGCTCTTGCCGCCGAAGTTGTAGTAGACGGTGCCCTTGGCCACCCCGGCGCGCCCGGCGATCTCGTCGACGGTCGTGGCCTCGTAACCCTGTTCCGAGATCAACGCGACCGCGGCCTCGAACAGGCGCCGCTGGGTGGTCTCGCGGCGCCTGCTCACCGGCCGGTCGGACGTGCTCGCACTCATTCGGTCCATTCTGCCCGCCTTCGTCTCGGACGCGCTACGTCCGTCACACGGGCGCACGTCACAGCTTCAGCGCCGGGTGGAGAGCGCTCATGGTCCACACGCGCTTGCGTTCCACCGTCCACCACGTGAGCAGCAGCGGCACCACCAACCACAGTCCCATCACACCGAACGCCGTCCAGACCAGGGTGGGATCGCCGCCGCCGATCATGTGGCGCAGCGCCGTCACGCCCCAGTGCAGCGGCAGGAACGGGCCCACGGCCTGGAAGAAGGCCGGGCTGGTCTCGATCGGGTACGTTCCGCCCGCCGAGGTCAACTGGAGTACCAGCAGTACCAACGCCACCACGCGCCCCGCCGCGCCGAAGGCCACGTTCAGGTACTGCACGGTCGCGGCGAACGCGGCGGCCGTCAGCACCAGGAACGCGGTCAACAGGGGCCAGTTCCGCGCCTCCAGCCCCAACAGCAGGTGCAGTGCGGCCATCATGACCGCCACCTGGCCGACGCCGATCAGGAGCGGGCCGATCCGCCCGGCGAGCGCCACGCGCCAGGAGGGCGCGCAGGAGGCCAGGGCCCGTGAGGAGAGCGCGGGCAGCACCATGAACACCACCATCGCGCCCACCCACAGGGACAGCGGCACGAAGAACGGGGCGAACCCGGTCCCGTAGTCGGGCGCCCTGTTGGAGACGGAACCGTCCAGCCGCACCGGACTGCTCATGGTCTCCGAGGCGGACTCGCGTCCCTGGTCGGAGTAGGTGGGGATCTCCTCGGCACCCTCTCCGAGCCCCTCGGCGAGGGTGTCGGAGCCCGTGGCCAGCTCCTCCAGCCCCGAGTGCAGTTCGTCGGCGCCGCCGCTGAGCTCCCCCAGCCCCTCGTCCAGGTCGGCGGCTCCGTCGGAGGCCTCTCCGAGCCCGTCACGCAACCGCACCGCCCCCTCGGCCAGCTCGGTCAGCCCCTCGTCGAGCTCGTCCACCTTGTCGCGGGCCGCCTCCGCGTCCTCCACCATCGTGGGCAGGTCCTCCGAGAGCGCCGCCGCCTCCTCGCTCAGCGCGGCGGCGTCCTCGGCGACCGACGTGATCTCGTCGCGGTTGTCCTCGACGAACCCGGCCACCGACAGGGCGGTGTCCATGGCTCCCTGGAGGTCGCGCAGCAGGGCGTACAGGTCGGGGGACTCGGTCTCCAGACGGGGATGGTCCTCCAGGTAGGAGGCCAGACGCCCGTCCACCTCCGTGAGCGCCGCGGTGTCGGCCTCCGGCAGCTCCTCCAGGGCCGTGGCCAGGGCGTCGGTGACCTCGGCGGCGTTCCCGGCGTGCTCCTGGATGGAGGGAACGTCCTCCTCCTCCAGGTTCGGAAGCCACTCGTCGGCCAGCACGTCGAGCTTCTCCACCTGGGTCGAGACCTCCTCGGAGAGGGTCCCGGCACCGCTGGCCAGCCCCTGGGAACCGGTGTGGAGCTCGTCGAGGCCGTCGCTGAGGGAGTCCGCGCCCGTGTGCGCCTCGTCGGCGCCCTCGGCCAGGTCGGAGGAGCCCTCCTCGGCCTCGCCCGCGCCCTCGGAGAGGTCGTCGGCCCCCTCGGCCGCCTCCTTCGTCTGACCGTGGATCTCGTTGAACCCGAGGAAGATCCGGTCGAGGTAGTCGCTGATCGCGGAAGCGGCGGCGGCGCTCTGGATCTCCCGGAACGCGCTTCCGGCCAACTGCCGGACGATGAAGCTGTTGGAGTCGTTGTAGTGCGCCTCCAGGGTCGCGGGGGAGGGCGACTCCCGGTCGCGGGAGGGTGAGGTCAGGTCGGCGCTGAAGTCGGAGGGGATGGTCAGGGAGACGTAGTAGGTGCCGTCGGCCACGCCGCGCGCCGCCTCCTCGGCGTCCACCAGGCGCCAGTCCAGGTCCCCCCGTTCCAGGAGGGTGTCGGTGAGCTCGCCCCCCGCGTCGATGGTCCGGCCGTCGACCTCCACCGGTTCGTCCTCGTTGACCAGGGCGACCGGAAGGCGCTCCATCCTCCCGAAGGGGTCCCAGAACGACCACAGGTACATCCCCGAGTAGAGCAGGGGGATGAGCAGGAGCGCGGCCAGCGCGGCGGCGGGCAGGGGAGAGCGCAGGAAGGAGCGCACGCCCAGGAGCCCGAGCCGGGGCACCGCGAAGGGGCGCGTCAGGGAGAGCGAACGTCTACGCCCGGCCATGGTGACCGTCCTTCCTCCGGGTTCCGCGCAGGATGCCCGGGCCGGTGTGGCGCCGGCGCCGTTCGCGGCGTCCGGCGGTCTTCGGGGCCGCGGCGGAGGCGCCGCCGGTGCCGCGAGGAGCGCGCGTGGCGCCGTCCTCCTGACGTAGGGGGATCGGGCCTTGGGTGTCGCTTCCGGCGACTCCCTCCAGCCCGTCGGCGTCGGCGCAGGTGGCGATCACCGTCAGCCCTCCGTCCGCGAGCCCCTGGAGCGTGCCCCACAGCTCCGCCTGGTGCTCGGGGGCCAGGCCGCCGTCGACGTCGTCCACGGCCAGTAACCGGGGTTCGTCCAACAGCGCCAGGGCCACCCCGAGGCGGCGCCTCTCGAGCATGGACAGCTCCCGCACCAACGACCGCCGGTCCAGCCCGCCCAGACCGGCGGCCTCCATGGCCTCGTCGGCGAGGCCGCGCCCGGCGGGACGCATGCGCAGCAGGAGCCCCTCGGAGAGGTGTTCGCGGACCCGGAGCCGTTCGTCCAGGGGGTTGACCTCGTCCATCAGGCCGAGGGAGCTGGTCCGGCGGACCCGGCGCGCGTACCGGGGCAGGGCGTGCCCGTCCACGTGGAGGCTCCCCTCCGAGGGACGCATCCTGCCGGTCAGCGTCAGGAGCAGGGCGCTGCGCCCGCCCCCCGAGTCCGCCTGGAAGACGGTGAGCGTGCCCGGGCGCGCGGTGAACCCCACCCCCGTGTAGACGGGGCCCTCCCTGGTGACGAGCCCGACGCCCTCGGCGTCGACGCGAGCTCCTGTGGCCCGGCGCATTCTTCGACCCTCCGTTTTTGAACTGACCAGTCAGTGCAAAACTGCGGACATCACCCTACAGCGCTCCTGAGGGCCGCTCCGGCAACGAGAGCTGTGGAGTGTCGCACAGCGGGGCGGGCCGCCCGGCTTGTGCCGCGCGGGAGGGGTAGTGGGATTGGATGGGAGTCTCGTAACCGTCGGACGAACGGGAGGAACAGGGTGTCGGAGATCTCCGAACGGGTCGCGCGGGTCCTGGACGACCCGGAGAACTGGCCCAGCGACCCGAAGGAGGCCGTCGCGCTCCAGCGCAGGCTCGCCGACCGGGTACGCGAGGAGCCGCTGGACGTGGACTCCGTGCGGCTGGTGGCCGGACTGGACGTCAGCTACGCCAAGGACAACACGGCGCTCTCCGCGGCGGCCGTGGTCATGGACGTCCGGACCCTGGAGGTGGTCGAGTCCGTGGCCATCGCCTCCGAGCCGTCCTTCCCCTACATCTCGGGGCTGTTCGCGTTCCGCGAGTCACCACCGGTCCTGGAGGCGCTGGGGCAGCTCAAGGTCACCCCGGACGTGTACCTGTGCGACGGCTTCGGCCTGGCGCACCCCCGCCGCTTCGGGGTCGCCTGCCATCTGGGGGTGCTCCTGGACCTGCCGGTGGTGGGCTCGGCCAAGTCGGTGCTGTTCGGCAGGCACAGCGCACCCGGTGAGGAACGGGGATCGTGGACGCCCATGGTCGCCGGGCGCTCGGAGGTGGTACCCGACTCGTTCGCGCTGGCCGAACAGGGGGGCGAGGTCCTCGGGCGCGTGCTGCGCACCCGCAGGGGCGTCAAACCCGTCTACGTGTCCGTCGGCCACCGGGTGGACCTGGAGGGCGCGGCCGAGCTCGTGCTGCGGCTGTCGCCGAAGTACCG
>NZ_ANAX01000146.1 GCF_000341065.1 Nocardiopsis halotolerans DSM 44410
CCGCAAGGCGGTGCTCGCCGCGAAGGAGGGCCGGGCCGAGTGACCCCGGCCGGGCCCGCGAGGGCGCCCCCTGCTACCAGCTGGTGGGAACCGGACGCCCCTCGTTGTACCCGGCGGCGCTCTGCACGCCCACCACGGCGCGCTCGTGGAACTCCGCCAGCGAGGAGGCGCCCGCGTAGGTCATCGAGCTGCGCACACCGGCCACGATCTGGTCGATCAGGTCCTCCACACCGGGCCGCTCGGGGTCCAGGTACATGCGCCCCGTCGAGATGCCCTCCTCGAACAGGGCCTTGCGGGCCCGGTCGAACGGGGAGTCCTCGGCGGTGCGCAGACGGACCGCGCGGGCCGAAGCCATGCCGAAACTCTCCTTGTACTGCCTGCCCTCGGCGTCGCGCACGACGTCCCCCGGTGACTCGTAGGTGCCCGCGAACCACGAGCCCACCATCACGTTGGACGCGCCCGCCGCCAGGGCGAGGGCCACGTCGCGCGGGTGGCGCACGCCGCCGTCCGCCCACACGTGCCTGCCCAGCTCGCGCGCGGCCTCGGCACACTCCAGCACGGCGGAGAACTGGGGGCGGCCGACGGCGGTCATCATGCGGGTCGTGCACATCGCACCCGGACCCACACCGACCTTGACGATGTCGGCGCCCGCGTCGATCAGGTCGCGGGTGCCCTCCGCGGTGACGATGTTGCCCGCCACGATCGGCACCTTCGGCGCCAGCGCGCGCACCTTGGCGATCGCGGTCAGCATCTTCTCCTGGTGGCCGTGCGCGGTGTCGATCACCAGCGTGTCCGCCCCGGCGGCCAGCAGCTCGGAGGCCTTGCCCACCACGTCGCCGTTGATGCCGACGGCGGCGGCCACGCGCAGGCGGTTCCCGGCGTCCACGGCGGGCGTGTACAGGGTGGAGCGCAGCGCGCCCGTGCGGGTCAGCACACCCACCAGGGCGCCGTCCCCGTCCACCACCGGGGCCAGGCGGTGCCGGAAGTCGTGCAGCTTCCCGAAGGCCTCACGCGGTTCGGTGCCCGCAGGGATGGTCAGCAGCTCGGTGGACATCACGTCGCGCAGCTGTGCGAAGCGGTCGGTCCCGGCGCAGTCGGCGTCGGTGACCACGCCGACGGGACGGTGGGCCTCGTCGACCACGATCACGGCGTTGTGCGCGCGCTTGGGCAGCAGGTTGAGCGCCTCACCGACGGTGCTGGTCGGGTTGAGCGTGATGGCGGTGTCGTACACCAGGTGCCGCCGCTTGGTCCAGGAGACGACGTCGGAGACCACCTCGATGGGGATGTCCTGCGGGATGACCGCGAGGCCACCGCGTCTGGCGACGGTCTCGGCCATCCGTCGCCCGGCGACCGCCGTCATGTTCGCCACCACCAGCGGGATGGTGGTGCCGGTGCCGTCCGGGGACGACAGGTCCACGCTGAGCCGGGAGCCCACGGCGCTGCGGCCCGGAACCATGAACACGTCGCTGTAGGTCAGGTCCTGCTGGGGTGCCTGGTCGTTCAGAAAGCGCAATGCCTCATACCTTGGTCGAGACCGAAGGGGGTGGACCATCCGCCGCATGCCGCGCGCGACCGCCTGTTGATCCCCCTCTTACCTGTCAAGTATGCCGTCACTGATTAGGTCGGACGACCCCCGATCTGGCATGATGACTCGGATCCCAGCCGACACAGCCCTTCCCAGCCCCTGTTCGCGTGTCGCCGCATGCCGGGGCCGACGGGAGGGCCTTCCTGGAGAGCCCGCATGCCGCGTTTCACTTTCGCGCAAGTCAAGGAAGAGACCTACAAGGCGAAGGACGCCTGGTGGACGGTCTTCCTGGTGGACCCCCTGGCCGGACGCCTGGTCGTGTGGACCGCGAACCGCACCAACATCACGCCCAACCAGCTGACGCTGGGTGCCGGGGTCCTCGGCCTGCTCTCCGTGCTGTGCTTCGCCGCGCCGGCCCTGGCGCCGGGCGGCCCCTCCGAGGTCGCCAACTTCCTCTGGCTGCTGGGGGGCGCCCTGCTGTTCCACCTCAGCTTCGTGCTGGACTGCATGGACGGCAAGATCGCCCGCCTCAAGGGCACCGGCTCGACCTTCGGCACCTGGGTGGACTTCGTCTTCGACCGCATCCGCTTCTTCGGCTGTGTGATGGCGCTGCTGATCGGCCAGTGGGCGGTCACCGGCCACGTGGCCTACCTGATCGTGGCGCCGGTGGTGGTCTTCTTCGATCTGCTGCGCTACCTCAACGGCTCCCAGGTCGCCAAGACCCGCAGATCCATGCACCTCTCCCTCGCCGAGCTGACCGGTGACGTCGACACGCTGTCGCACCAGGGTGGCGCCGACCCCGAGGACGACGAGGAGGCCGACGAGCCCGCCCGTCCGAACGCCCCCGCCCCGACCGGCCTCTACCCGCGCGTGCGCGACTGGCTCCTGCGCCGCCGCGTGCGCCCGCACCTGTTCAGCGGCATCGAGTTCGAGATGTTCCTGTGCGTGGTGGCGCCGATGACCGCTCTGTTCGCCCTCTTCACCCCGCTCAACGGCCTGATCATCCCGGTAGCGGTGTTCTCCGTCCTCGCACTGTCCTTCTTCGAGGTGGCCCTGGTGCTGCGGCTGTGGAAGGAGACGCGCAGGTTCGAGGTGCGCCGCCGTGACCTGCTGGCCTCGGGGGCCGTGCCCGGCACCGTCTCCGGTGCGGTGGTGTCCAACGGGAGCTGACCCCGTCCGAACACGGGGCGAGGGGGCGGTGCGCGTCGGCGCACCGCCCCCTCGCCGTCGCGTGGGTCAGACCCCGGCCTTCTCCTTGGCCCGGGGGTCGGCGCGCTCCCCGTCGGAGGTCCTCCTCTCGCCGCGCAGCGCGGAGTCCTCGCTCAGGACCCAGGTCAGCTGCGGCTCCACGGCCCACCGCATGCACGCGCGCACCCAGGGCGTGCACAGCAGCACGGTCACGAGCAGGGCCAGGAGGACGATGACGGCCATCTCCGTGGGACCGGCCATGCCGTACCAGGGCGTCGCCTGGAAGAGGAGGATGAGCACCGAGTGGCCCAGGTACACGTACAGGGTGTAGGCGCCCAGGGGCGTGAACCACGTGCGCCGCTTCGGGGTCAGCGCGAGCACGGCGAAGGACATCACCAGCGCGAGGGCCATGAAGCCCATCCGGAGGCCCAGGCTGGGCAGGATCGGGTCGATGTCCCGGTCGGTGAGGCTGGTCGTCCAGAAGAGCCAGGAACGGCTCATGTGCTCGGAGATGGGCACGGCGAGTACCGCCGTCGTTCCCAGCACCAGGACGGACGCGATCCGCACCCACAGCCTGTCCAGGTAGGCGAAGTGCTCACGCCTCAGGCAGAGGCCGAGGACGAAGAACGGCAGGAAGCTCACGACGCGGCCCAGGGAGAGCGTCTCACCGAGGCTGGCCGTGGCGCCGAACACCGAGATGCCCACGGCGATGAGCACGGGCCAGCGCAGGCGCTTCCAGACCGGCACGCTCAGGCGCCACAGGAACAGCGCCACCAGGAACCACAGGGCGTAGGTCGGCTGGAGGATCGACAGGGTTTCGGGCGGTCCGCCCCGCCCGACGAAGTAGATGCCCTGGTGGATCGTCCAGAAGATCAGGTAGGGCACCAGCAGGGACAGGACCAGCTTCTCCACGCGCTTCGACGAGGCGTCGAAGGAGCGTGACAGGTACCCGCTGATCATGATGAACGCGGGCATGTGGAAGAAATAGATCCAGTAGTACAGCGTGCTGGCCGGACCGTAGTCGCGTAGCGAACCGAGCGCGTGGCCGACGACGACCAACGCGATCAGGATGAACTTGGCATTGTCCAGGCGGGCGTCACGGCCGGGGGCCGGCGCCGCTTTGGTGTTCGTGTCGTCCGAGGCCGGGAGGGTCGCGCCTTGCCCCGGTTCCGGGCTGGTCATGGATGAGGCCACGAGTGGACTCCGAGATCACTCTGATACTGGAACGTGTGTGCTCTTTCCGGGCGGCGGAACAGCCGCGGAACCGGAACACCGACGGTGCCGCATGGCGCGCGGGGGAGGCACCGTTAGGTCGGATGAATGAACATGTGCTGCGTTACCTTACTGTGATGTAGCAAAGTATGCCAGCCGTTCTCCGGACATCGGTGGAAACTTCCTCGTCCGAGGCGGAGGTGGCTCGTGACGTGAGCGGCTCGACAGGGGGTAGCTTTCCGTGTGCAGACACTAACCCATGGGCGATACCGCAGTGTACAGAGGGTGAGTGCGCGGGGTCCGTGGCGTGTGGAGCCCGAGGAGCTGCCTGTGAGACCGGGGCAAACACGCCGATAGGCTGTGCCCGCTGGGCAGTTCCTACCCAGTCGAGATACGGAAGAAGGCGGTGGAAGCCGTGCCGCACGCGGTGGACCCCAACCGTGCCGCCCAGCACGGAAACGTGGTCATGCGACTCCTCGACGAGCTCTTCCCGCTCGTGGAGGGGTTCTACGTCGATCTGCACAAGAACCCCGAGCTCTCCCACACCGAGCACCGCACCGCGAGCAGTGTCGCCGAGTGGCTCGCCCGGTCCGGCTACGAGGTCCACAAGGGCATCGGTGGAACCGGGGTGGTCGGCATCCTGCGCAACGGTCCGGGCCCCACGGTGATGCTGCGCGCCGACATGGACGCGCTCCCCCTGGAGGAGAGGACCGGGCTGCCCTACGCCAGCACCGCCCGCGCCGTCAACGACGAGGGCGCCGAGGTCCCCGTCATGCACGCCTGCGGGCACGACGCCCACACCGCCTGCCTGGTGGGAGCGGCCGATCTGCTCTCGGAGAGCCGCGGCGAGTGGACCGGGACCGTGATGGTCGTCGCCCAGCCGGGCGAGGAGACCCTCGACGGGGCCCAGACCATGCTGGAGGACGGGCTGTTCGACCGGTTCGGCCGTCCCGACGTCATCCTCGGCCAGCACCTGGGACCCCAGCCCGCCGGGCTGATCGCCCACCGCGCCGGGGTCATCCTGGGCGCCTCCAGCTCCTACCGCGTGCGCGTCCACGGGGAGGGCGGCCACGCCTCCCAGCCGAACACGACCGTGGACCCGGTGCTCATCGCCGCGAACATCGTCACCCGCCTCCAGGGCGTGGTCTCCCGCGAGGTCAGCCCGAGCGAGATGGCGGTGCTCACCGTCGGCAGGATCCAGGCCGGGACGAAGGCCAACATCATCCCCGACGAGGCGTACCTGGAGATCAACACCCGGGCGCTGAACGACAACGTGTCCGCGCAGCTGGAAGCCGCCATCGAGAGGATCGTGCGCGCCGAGGCCGCCGCCTCCGGGGCCACCCGGGAGCCCGACGTCGAGCGCTTCCAGAGCGCCGGGGTCACCCTCAACGACGCCCAGAGCACGGCCGACGTGGCCGCCGTGCACCACGCCTACTTCGGCGACGACTACGTCATCCACCTGCCCGACCCGTCCCCGGCGACCGAGGACTTCAGCTACTTCGGCCTGCCCGACGACCCGCAGCCCATCCCGTACGTGTTCTGGTTCGTGGGCGCCACCCCGCACGACGTGTGGGAGGCCGCCCCCGGCGACACCCCGTACGAGAAGATGGGCAACGTCCCCAGCAACCACTCGCCGTTCTTCGCGCCCGCCCGCGAACCCACCCTGCGGGCCGGACTCGCCGCGATCACCGTCGCGGCGCTGTCCTACCTGGGTTCCGACGGCCACGTCACCTCCGCCGATCCTGTGAGCGAGGCCTCCGCCGCTCCGGTGGGCGCGGCCTTCCCGGGACCGGCGCCCGAGGAGTCGCCGCTCGACGCGCCGGCTCCGGTGGGGGACCCGTTCCCGGAGCCGCCCGCCGCCCCGATCGGTCCGCCGCCGACCGGAGCCCCGGCCTCCGATGTCCCGGCGTTCGGCCCGCCCGAGCCCAACGACGCCTACGACAGCGCCCACCTCTCCTCCTCCTGGTCCGAGCCCGAGGAGGACCCGGCCAAGTCCACCCACGACGCCGACATGGACGCCGTGATGGAGGCCCAGGACGATGAGCACCGGCAGGAGTGGCGCGACGGGAAGGTCGAGGAGTCCACGCTGTCCGCGGACATGGCCTCGCTGCTGGACGAGGACGACCTGCCGCCCGAGGAGCGCACGCGGCCCGGGCCTCCGCGGCACGGCCCCCCGCAGGGGCCCCCGGCGGGGCCGTCCTACGGTGGTCCGCCGCCGAGCGGCAGCGCCCACCACGCACCGCCTCCGGACGACCAGCCCGACTCCGAGTACCGCCTCTGACGGCGGATGGGGGTCAGGTGGGGTGACCGGCGTCTGCGCACCTCGCTGCGCCATCCCCGGGAGATCCCCCTTCTCCTCCTGTGCGTGGGGGTGTCCCTGCTCGCCGTGGTGGGCGCGGTCAGCCGCGCCTACTCCGGGGATCCCAACGAGCCGCTGCTGCTGCTCAGCATTCCGGCGCTCGTGTACTTCGTGCGCGGCCAGCTGTACGCGCGCCAGCGCGTCAACGGGGTGCGCATCACCGAGAAGCAGTTCCCCGAGGCCTACGGGATGGTGGCCGAGGCCGCCGCGGCGTTTCGCATGCGCAACGTGCCCGAGGCCTACGTCGTGCTGGGCAACGGCGTGATCAACGCCTTCGCCTCGGGGCACGGGTTCCGGCGCTACGTGGCCGTCACCAGCGACCTGTTCGAGGTGGGCGGACGCCTGTCCGACCCCGACACCCTGCGGTTCGTGATCGGCCACGAGGTGGGGCACATCGCCGCGGGCCACACGTCGTTCTGGCGGCAGTTCGGCATCTCGGTGGCGAACGTGATCCCCGGGGTGGGCACGAGCCTGAGCCGCGCGCAGGAGTACACGGCCGACAACCACGCCCACGCGTTCTGCCCCGAGGGAATGTACGGTCTGCGGGTGCTCGCGGCGGGCAAGTACCTCTACCCGTCCGTGGACTTCGACGACATCGCCGCGCGCGCCCACACCGACACGGGGTTCTTCGTGCTGCTGGTCAACCTCCTGTCCAGCCATCCCGTGAACACGTTCCGGTTCGCCGCCCTCGCCGACCGCGGCAGGCCCGGACGCGTCTTCTGACCGTGGACGGCCCCGCGGTCCGGCCTTCCCCGGGGCTGACGCGGTCCGGCGGCGCCCCGACCCCAGGAGGGCGAAAGGGGATCCTCCTGGCCCTCCCGCCCCTCCCGGGCGTTCCTCACCCCCCGCCGTCGAGAGCGGGCAGGCGTGCGGCCACCTGCGGCGGCAGCGGTTCGTGGCGCAGGTAGTCGCGTGTGAACACCCCCGTGCCGTGGGAGACCGACCGCAGCTCCACCGCGTACCGGGTGATCTCCAGCTCCGGTACCTCCGCGTGCACCACCGCGCGGCCGCCGTTCGCCGTCTCGGTCCCCACCACCCGGCCGCGCCGGGCCGACAGGTCGCTCATGACCGCGCCCAGGTAGGCGTCGTCCACCTCCACGGACACCGCGTCCACCGGTTCCAGCATCGCCAGCTTCCCGGACTCGGCCGCGTTCCTGAGCGCCAGGCGACCCGCCTTCTGGAAGGCCATGTCCGAGGAGTCCACCGAGTGCGCCTTGCCGTCGTAGAGCGTCACCCGGATGTCCACCAGCGGGTATCCCGAACCCGAGCCGGACCCCGGGCCCGCAGCCGACCCCGGGCCCGCCCCGACGCCGTCCGCCATCTGGGCCCGCACGCCCTTCTCCACGGACGGGATGAACTGCCGGGGCACCACCCCGCCCACGATCTCGTCCACGAACTCCAGGCCCGCGCCCGACTCCAGGGGCTCCACACGGATCCGGCAGACGCCGAACTCCCCGTGCCCGCCGCTCTGCTTGACGTTGCGGCCCATACCCTGCGCCGGAACCGCGAAGGTCGTCCGCAGCGGCACCCGCACCCCACCGGTCCGCACCCGCACCCCGTAGCGGTGCTCCAGCCGGTCCAACGCGGCGTCCAGGTGCGCCTCGCCCATGCTCCACAGCACCATCTGGTGGGTCTCGGCGTTCACCTCCACCCGCAGCGACGGATCCTCCGCCACCAGCCGCGCCACCGCCTGCGACAACCTGTCCTCGTCTCCGGAGGACTCCGCGGTCACCGCCACCGGCAGCAGCGGCTGCGGGAAGCGCCACGGCGACACGCGCAGCGGCCGGTCCGGGTCGGACAGGGTGTCACCGGTGCGGGCGTCGGGCAGCTTCGCGACCAGGCACAGATCACCGGCGACCACCTGGCCCACCGGCCGGTGCTCGCGGCCCAGCGGTACGGACAGCGAACCGGCGCGCTCGTCGTTGCCGACGCGGTCCAGTTCGCCGGATCCGGTCAGCCCGCACCGCACGCCGTGGCCGTGCAGGTGGACCTGGGTGTCGGGGTGCAGCGTCCCGGAGAACACGCGTACCAGGCTCACGCGTCCCACGTACGGATCGCTGGCCGTGCTGAGGACCTGCGCCACGAGCGGGCCGTCCGGATCGCACGCCAGCCCCGTCACCGGTTTCCCCTCGGGGGTGGCCACCGACGGGAACGGGCGGCGGGTCGGATCCGGGCACGACAGCGGCAGTTCGCGCAGCAGTTCGCGCACGCCCACCCCACTGGCGGTGCTGATCGCCAGGACGGGGTGGAACCCTCCCGCGGCGACGGCCTCCTTCAGATCGGCGATGAGCAGGTCCGGATCGAGTTCGCCGCCCTCCATGTAGCGCTCCATGAGGCCCTCGTCCTCGCTCTCGGTGATGACCTCCTCGACGAGGGTCTCCCGGAGCGGTCCCGCCGTCTCGCGCAGCCAGTCCGGTACCGGACCGGCGGAGGGGGCGGCACCGGAACCGGCCCCGCCCCCCTCGGAGTAGTCGTAGTAGCGCTCGGAGACCAGCCCCCACACGCCGACCACCCGGCGATCGTCCCCGGTGCCCTCCACGGCGGGGACGTAGGCGGGATGGACGCCCGGACCGAACGCCTCCTGGCACTGGGCGACCACCTCGTCGTAGTCCGCGCGCGGGTGGTCGATCCTCGTGACGGCCACCGCGCGGGGCATGCCGACGGCGGCGCACTCCTCCCACAGCACACGGGTGCGGCCGTCCACGCCCTCCAGGGCGGACACGACGAACAGGGCGGCGTCGGCGCCGCGCAGCCCGGCGCGCATCGACCCGATGAAGTCGGCGTACCCGGGTGTGTCCACCAGGTTGACCTTGACGTCGCCGACCATCACCGGGCTGACGGTGAGGTTGACCGACCGTCCCTGGCGGATCTCGACCTCGTCGTGGTCGCTGACGGTCGTGCCCTCCTCCACGCTGCCGGGGCGGCCGATCTCCCCGGACGCGGCGAGCAGCGCCTCGACCAGACTCGTCTTACCGGCGCCGGACGGCCCGACCAGCGCGACGTTGCGGACGTTCTGGGGCCTGTCGGCCCTCGGTACGGCTACGGCTCGATCTACCATCCCTGCTACCCAGCCCTTCGGGGTCCGAGCGGTGGTCACGAGGGCCGGATGCCACCGTCCACCTTGTGACCTGTGACACTCTCTACGGTCACCCCTCGTGGGCCGAACGGCAAGGGGTGGCCAGGGGCCGAAGCGATCGCGGAACGAAATATGGCATGTGCACTATCCAGTGTTTCGGGCCTTTACTATTGCCCCGTGCCATGGTCGGAATCCCTCCCCCAGTTCAGCCTCGTCGGGACGATCCTGACGGTCGTACTGCTCCTCTTCGCGGCGGTCGGCGAACCCCTTCTCGGCAGGAGGGCGTTCACGTGGCTGTCCCGTAGACGCGGCGACGCCCGCGCCCTCCCGCTCCTGCACGCCGTGACCATGGGGATCCACGTGCTGTGGGGCCTCGCGGTCCTCGGGGTGCTGCTGCTCTCCCCCGGCCTCTCCACCGCTGACCTGGGCCTGCGCCCGCCCCACGCCTGGGGCCCGGTCGCGGGCGGCGCCGTCGGCGGTCTGCTGGCCCTCGCGGTGCTCTGGGTCCTGGTCAACGGCCTTCCAGGCGGAAAGCAGGCCCCGGGCGGCCCCTCCTCCGGCGGGCGCCGTGCCCGACGGGCCCCACGCCGCCGCGCACGGCGCGCCGGCGCACCGCTCACCCTCCCCGAACCCGAACGCGACCGTGGCCTGCTCGTACCGCACACCCTCGCCGAGCGGGGCACGGCCGCCGGGGCGGCCGTCACCGGGGGCGTGTTCGGGGAACTGCTCTACCGGGCCCTGTTCATCGTCCTGGTCGCCAGCATGGGGGCGCCGCTGTGGGCCGCCGCCGTGCTGTCCGTGGCCCTCTTCTCCGTCGCGCACCTCTACCAGGGCTGGTGGGGCCTGGTCAGCGCGGGCGCGTCGGGCGCCCTCCTCACCATCCTCTACCTGGGCACCGGCAGCGTCTGGGTGCCGGTCCTCGTCCACGTGGCGCTCAACCTGCGCTCGCTGGCCTTCCCGCCCGCCGACGTCCGCGCGGCCGGGGAGCGGGAGTACCCCGACGCCCGCGGTGACGGGTACGGCGACGGTGACCCGGACGGTGACCAGGGCGCGTACGACGACGGCGCTCCCGCCGGCGGGGAGGTGTCCGTAAGCCACCACATGTACCCGTACGAGTGGATCGACCACCAGGGCAGTGACGGCAACGTCACACCGGGCCCGGGATCCGACCGCCGGGACTGATCGGGCACGATGGTCGGGTGTCCGACGCCACCGACCACCCACTCGAACAGCCCCGTGAGAACCGCTACTGGCTGACCACCTCCGACGGAGTCGGCATCGACGCCGTGCTCCTGCGCGGCTTGGGGGAGCGCACCACCGCCGTGGTCCTCGCCAACGGGTTCACCGGTACCCATCGCAACCCGAACACGCGCGCCGTCGCCGAGACGCTGCTGTCCGTCGGCGACGTGATGACCTTCGACTTCCGCGGCCACCACGGCTCCGGCGGGCTCAGCACCGTCGGTAACGCGGAGATCCACGATCTGGAGGCGGTCGTCGTCCGCCTGAGGGAACTCGGCTACACCTCCGTCTCCGTCGTGGGGTTCTCCATGGGCGCCGCCGTCGCGGTCCGGCACGCCGCCATCTACGGCGGAACGGACGCGGTCGTCTCGGTCAGCGGCCCCAGCCGCTGGTACTACAGGGGAACGCGCGCCATGCGGCTGCTCCACCTGGGTATCGGCCGCAGGATGGGACGCCTGTTCCTGCGCGGCTTCCGCAAGGTCAGGGTCATCGACCGCGAGTGGGACCCCATGCCCGCCGAGCCCCGGGAGGTCGCCGGGGAGATCTCCCCGACACCCCTGCTGGTCGTGCACGGGGACGCCGACGCCTACTTCCCGGTCTCCCACGCCACCGACATCCACGACGCCGCGCGGGAGCCCCGCGACCTGTGGATCATCCCGGGGATGGGGCACGCCGAGCGCGCCGTGACCCCGGAACTGGCCGGACGCATCCGCGACTGGCTGGCCGAGAGGACCGGGTCCGGGGCGGAGTGACGCCCGTCAGGAAACCCGTGCCCTCCCCCAGACCCGGTGGGAGGACTGGTGGGACGTGGTCCACACCATCGACACGTCCCCACATGTCGGTTAGAAAGGACGGATGATCCGATCTCGTTCGTCCGCATCCGAGAGCGGTACACCACCCGTCGGCGATGACCTGCCGGGCCTGCGCGGCCGGGGTTTCGCCCTGCTCATCGCGGCCACGGCGATCGGTCTCTGCGGTTTCGCCGCCGTCCTCCCGCTGGTCCCCCTGTGGGCCACCCGCGGCGGCGCGGGCGAGTTCGGCGCGGGAAGCACCACCGCCGTGTTCATGCTCACCACCGTGCTCACCCAGCTCGCCATGCCCTGGATCCTGGAGAGGGGCGGCTACCGGTGGGCCTTCCCGGTCGGTTCGCTGGTGATGGGTCTGCCCACCCCGCTGTTCGCCCTGACCAGCGACCTCGGCCCGCTGGTGGCCGTCTCGGCGGTGCGCGGCGTCGGCTTCGGCATGGTCAGCGTCGCCGGAACCGTGCTCGCCGCCCGGCTGGTCCCCCACCACCAGGTCGGCAGGGCCACCGGATACTACGGGCTCGCGGTCGGCCTGCCCCAGGTACTCATCCTGCCCGGCGGTGTGGCCCTGGCCCTGAACATCGGCTTCGACACCGCCTTCTGGATCACCGGCCTGTGCTCGGTCCTGGGCGCGGCCCTGGCCGGAGGCATCTGGTACGCCGACGGCGGCCGCAACCGGTCCGCACTGCGAAGCCGTGGCCGGTCCGCGCGTGCCGTCTCCGACGGTCCGTCCGGGGACCGTTCTCCCTCGCCGCTGCTGCCTCTCGTGATGCCGCTGGTGCTCATGCTGCTGACCGCGTCGTCGGCCAGCGCGATCATCACCTTCCTGGCCATCCCCCTGACACAGGCGACGTGGCTGGTGGGCGGTGCCCTGGCCGCCTACGCCCTGGCGGTGGTGGCGGGCCGCTGGACCGCCGGGATGCTGCACGATCGCCACCGGCGTACCCTCCTGCTACTGCCGGGCATGGCCGGCGCGACGGTGGGGATGGCCCTGGTCACCGTCGCGCTGTGGTCGGTGGGGGAGGAAGCCCCGGGAACCGGCACGACGGTGCTGGTGCTCCTGGGCGCGGCCGTGTTCGGCCTCGGCTTCGGCGCCGTTCAGAACGAGACCGTCACCCTCATGCTCAACCGCGCCGGTCCCGCCGGGTACGGCAGGGCCAGCGCGGTGTGGAACATCGGCTACGACGCGGGTGCGGGAGCCGGGGCGATGCTCCTCGGGCTGCTGATCCAGCTGTTGGGGTACGGCCCCGCGTTCGCGGTCACGGCCGTGGCACTGCTGGCGGCCGTCCCGCTGGCCCTGGGCGGACGCGGGTCCCGAGGCCGCCCAGGCTGACGCGGGCTGGCCGGAACCGCTGCCGGTGTGGCCGGAGTGCTCCAACCTCGGATGATCCTGTGCTTGTGGCGAGGCCGGAGCGTCGAGGTTCACCACAGGTACGAGGTCACGGCTCATGAGGGCGGTCCGGTGAGGCCCTCCGGTCACCGCGTGGTGGCGGAGGTGCCTTTCCCGCCTGCGCGAACGCTCACGGTTCTCAAGGGCGCCGGTCCGTGGCTTCGAGGGTCCTCCCCCACGGCGCTCCTCTACGGAGACCGCTCGTCCACGTTGGCGACGAACAGTTCGCGGGCGCGGCGAGCCAGTGCCTCCCGTACCTCGTCCGGTGCCAGGACACGCAACGGAGTGGCCAGGCCGAGCAGGTATCGGGCGAGACCGTCCGCGTCGGGTCCGCCGATGTCGACGACGGTGGCCTCGGAGCCCTCAGGGCGGTGGGTGCCGACCGTCGACGGGATCAGCCGAATCGCCTGCTCCATCGGCAGCGGGAGGCGAACCGTCGCGTGGAGCGGATACACACCACTCGCCAGCGAACCGGAGACGAGCCGTGCCGGGTCGGGCGGGTCCACCAGCTCGACCGCGTGCCCGGTCGGCCGTATCCGCTCGACCCTG
>NZ_ANAX01000147.1 GCF_000341065.1 Nocardiopsis halotolerans DSM 44410
ACGTCGCGGGCGACGAAGTACCAGCGGCGGCCCGTGTGCACCAGACGGTAGGGATCGGCGTCCCGGTCCGTCGCCCGTCCCTTCCGGTCGCGGTAGGACAGGCGGACGCGCTCACCCCGGCGGCAGGCGGTGACCAGTTCCAGCAGCACGCCGGGGGCGATCTGTGGTTGGTCCGGCCTGGCCGTGTGCACGAAGGCCGAGTCCATCTCACCGAGTCGGCCGGCGACCCGCGGCGGTAGGCCCTGCCGCAGCTTCAACAGGGCCGACAACGCGGCCTGTTCACTCCCGAGGACGCCGCTCAGCGCCGCCTCGCGCAGCCCGACGGCGACGGCCAGCGCCTCCTCGTCGTCAAGGACCAACGGCGGTATCCGGGCGCCGCCACCGAGACTGTAACCGCCCCATGGCCCGGGGTCGGACTCGACTCCGTAGCCGAGTTCCCGGAGCCTGGCGACGTCCCGTCGGACCGTGCGTTCGTTGACCGCCATGCGTTCGGCCAGGTCGCCGCAGGTCCACGACGGCCGCGCAGAGAGCAGTGAGAGCAGGTGCAACAGGCGGGCGGATGTGCTGATCACGTCCTGGAGTCTCTCCCACGACCAGGACAGAACCTGTCCTGGTCGCGTCCTAACGTGCTGCCCATGAGCACCGAAACCACGTCCGTACCCACGATGCGCTACGCGGCCGTCACCTTCGACTGCCCCGACCCCGCCGAGCTGGCACGCTTCTACGGCGAAGCCCTCGGCCTGCCCGTCGCCTACTCCAGCGACGACTTCGTCCTGCTCGGCCAGGAGGGGGCGGCCGGACTGGGCTTCTCCCGGCTGCCGGGCTACCAGCGGCCCACCTGGCCGGATCCCGCCCAGGAGAAGCGGGCGCACCTCGACCTGGGCGTCGACGACCTGGACGCCGCCCAAGCCAGGCTCCTGGCCCTGGGGGCGACCGAGCCGCCGAGCCAGCCCGAGCCCGACCGGTGGAGGGTTCTGCTGGACCCCGCCGGACATCCGTTCTGCGTCTCCACCCTGGTCTGAGCAGTCGGCCCGGTCCTCCGGTCGACGATGCGCCTTCGGCAACCACCCGTTTCGCCCGAAGGACCTCCTCGCGCCTGATACGGGATTCCCGCGTCGGACGCGGGGAGCGTGGGGTGGGACGCAGGTCGGCGAACGTTGCCGATGCGGCGCGACGCGATGGAGGGGGAAGGCGGTAGCCCTGTTCGACCAGCCCGTACGTCGTTCGTGAGGGGGACGGGTTCCGCGGCGGACGGGACTCGTCCCCCCACTAGTACGACGAGATGTGCACGTGGTCGTAGTGGTTCTGGGTGGGGCTTCCGCGGTCCTCCATCCACTTCCACTGGCCCGTCCCGGAGTGCCAGATCCGCTGCTCCCAGATGATGTACTTGATGCCCAGCCGGTCGGCGTTGTTGATCCCGTACTGGGAGATCTGCGTGCCCAGGGCCTGGTTCTCCTCCGAGGGGATGGCGCCGCCCGCGCTCATCATGAAGTCGCAGGCACGGCCCGCGCCGTGGTCGTCGTTGCTGGACCGCAGACAGCCCACGGGGTAGGGAGCACCGAAGTTCCGCACGATCTCGTCGCGGATCGCGGCCATGCGCGGCGTGGCTCCGCTCCAGCCCCAGCCCATCGCGCTCTCGGGAATGGTGCCGTCACCGGAGGAGCCTCCGCCGGAGGGCGGATCGGGGACCTGCTGCTCCTCGTACTCCTGGATCTTCTCCTCGACCTCCTCGCGCTCCGCCTCCAGCGTGTCGACGAGTTCCTGGGCCTCCTCCAGTTCGCCCTGGAGCTCCTGGGAGGCGAGCGCGGCCTCGTCCCGGGTCTGGACGAGTTCGGAGATCTCCTCGACCTGGCTCTGCCCGAGGTAGTTCATGGCCGCGGCGTTGGAGAACATGCTCTCCGGCTCGCTGGAGAAGATCACCCGGAGGGCCGGGTCGAGACCGCCGCCGAGCTTGTACTGGGTGGCGGCGATGGTGGACACACCGGTCCGGGACGCCTCCAAGCGCTCCTCGGCGTCCGCCAGGTCCTCCTCGGCCTTCTCCACGCGTTCCTTGATCTCGTTGAACTGGAGGAGTTCTCCGTCGTAGCTCTCCTCCAGCTCCTCGGCCCGCTGGGTCAACTCGTCGATGTCGACCTCGTCGTCGCCCGGCTCGGCCTGGGCCGTGCCGGGCAGGGTGATCACCAGGGCCGCGGCCAGGGCTGAGAGGGACAGGGCGGTACGCCTGCCACGCACGGGTGAGGGAGGAGTGGGTCTCATGTGTCTGCTCCGAGGGATGGTCTGAGCGCATCCGATCGGCCGACGGCGTGCGACGGGGGAGTGCCGTGGCATCGGGAGATACACAGCAGACCATACGAGATCTTGGCGTTACATGCCTAGTGCGTTACTCACGTGACTTGGGAGACTGCATGGGGATGTGTCCGAAGATACCCGGAGTTGGGGACCACACCGACCTTCCCTCGTGCCGGCCGGGTGTTCCGCGGCGGAGAGGGCGTCAGCGTCCGCCGCCGAAGGCGCTGGGGAGCCGCACGCCCGTCGGTTCGGGCGGCTCGGCGGGCATGAACCAGTCCGAACGCCGGACGTCGCGCAGGGCTCGCTTACGAGTCTGGGGGTCCAGGCGCTCCAGGTAGACCATGCCGTCGAGGTGGTCGGTCTCGTGCTGGAGGCAGCGGGCCATCAGTCCCGTCCCCTCCACGGTCACCGGTTCGTTGCGCAGGTCCACGCCGGTGACGACGGCGCGCTCCGCACGCGTGGTCGGGTACCACAGCTTGGGAACGGAGAGGCAGCCCTCCTCGCCGTCCTGAGTCTCCTCCGACAGTTCGACGATCTCCGGATTGATCACGTAGCCGATCCGGTCGTCGACGTTGTAGCTGAACACACGCAGGCCCACGCCGATCTGGGTGGCGGCCAGTCCCGCACGTCCCGGGGCGTCGACCGTCTCCAGGAGGTCCTCCACCAGCGCCTTGGTGCGCTGGTCGAACCTGGTGACGTGAGCGGTGGGCGTGGTGAGGACGGGGTCGCCGAAACGGACGATGGGGCGCATGGTCATGCACCCCAGGTTAGTGGGCGCTTGCCGCGTGCGGTACGGAGGCGGGAGGATTCGGACTTCGGTGATCCCGTGACCAGGTCCCGGAGGCCCGGGGAAGGCCCTGGCGGGTGCTCCCCCGGACCGCCCTTCGGGAAGCCCGCGGCTGGACGGGGACGAACCCCCCGTGGTCCGGCGGGGCGCTCGCGACGGGACCGTGTCAGACGGCCAGGCCGGGACGCAGGGCGTCGTCCAGCACCATCTCGATGTAGTCCAGCGCGGCCCGACGCCTGGCCAGGGCGTTCTCGTACAGGGAGGGCACGTCGGCGTCGCGGCGCACGCGCAGGCACTCGTTGACGATGCGCTGCCAGCGCTCGGGGAAGGCGTGCAGGGCGTAGGCGCCCGCGCCGGACTTGGAGGTGATCTCCCCGGTCTTGAGGGTGAAGTGCAGGCGGCTGACGCTCAGCACGCTCCACGAGGGCACCAGGGAACCGAGGACGGCCAGACCGCGCGGGGTGACCAGGCGCCCGGCCTTCTCGCGCCAGCGCCGCCACTGCTCGTCCAGGGAGCCGAGCGACCAGGCGCGCAGGCTCTCGGGCTCGTCCCACACGTCGAGTTCGAGCGGGTGCGGGCCGCGCACGGTCACGCCGTGCTCGGCGAGGATGTGCCAGGTGACGGGGTTGACGTCCGCGCTGGCCCGGCTGCGGAACCGCCCGCCGATCACCGAGGCGACCGGGCCGCACGACGTGGGGTCGCGGGTGAGGTCGTCCCAGGTGACGTGGATGCCGTTGAACTGGGGCCTGGCGGCTTCGGAGCGGGTGCGCGTGTGGACGCGACGCAGCAGCTCCAGTTCCTGCTTCCCGGGCGTGCGACCGGTGACGATGACGAAGTCGACGTCGCTGGTGTGGGGGCGGAAGTCGCCGAGGGCGACCGAACCGGTCAGGTAGAGGCCTTCGACCAGGCCGGGGGCCTCCTGGTCGGCATGCGCGAGAAAGGTCTGGGCCAGCGTCTGCACCCGAGGGTGGACGGCCATGCTCACTCCAGTCTGAATGGTTCGGTGTGGATCTCGGGGCGCGGACCGTCCGGTGCTGGGAACCGGGCGGGTGGTGGCCCGGAGCGGTCTCGTGGCGCCTGTCGCCTGCGAGGACGCGCTCCATCGGTACCAAGTGTGAGCGGGTCGAGGGGGTCATGGCAAGTAATCACGCCGTACCCGCATCCTGTCCCCCCACGTCAGGTGGTGTCCGGTTATGTGCCCTTGGGGGAGTGCGCACCCTTGACAGGTCGGAGTCTGGTGTGGCAGGAGCGCGCATCCGGTGTGGCACGGGCGCGCGGGAGCGCGAACGCCGCGGGCGGTGCGGTTCGGCGCGGCGTCGGGGCGCGTGGAATCGGGAGGAAACGGCGCTCGCCGGCGGGGAGGGGAAATCCACGTCGTATCAGGCAGCGCACCCGACGCACATTCAGGGGCACGTGCATCCGCACCTGACGAATGCATGTGAAAAACCTTCTCCCGGGATTTCTCTAGAGAGGTTGCGGGCGAAATCTAACATTTGTCCGACTGGGAATGTGGGGTGTGCCGTCCGTCATGTCCTACTGGCTGGTAATGATGCGAGTGAGGGGGAGGGAGGGGCGTCGTGCCAGCTCGCGGGGGAGAGGATTCCTCCGGGTAAGGATAGTCCCCCTTCGTTCCGGGGCGGCATGAGGTGTACGCCACTCCTGGCGGAAGTGGACACCCGTCGGTTTTTCGGCGATTGTTATGGTTCACAGAGACTTCCGGTGGTGATAACCACCACAGCCATTGTTCGTTTTTCCTCCCCGTAACACGACGGTACCTCCACGAAACTGAGCCGCTTTACGCTCGGCGGGCAACGGCAGTTCCCCCGGCGATGTACGAAGGAGCCGTGCATGGTCCCCACGATGGTCCTGGTAGCCGACGACTCGCGTGACGCCCACCGCAGGGAGGCCCTGTGCGGCCTGGCCGAGGCGGTGGCCAGCAGGGGAGAGGCGCCGGTGGCACCGGCCTTCGGCAGCCCCGACGACGTCACCGCCGCCGTCCACTCCGTTCGGGGTCCCAAGGTGGTCGTCCCCGCGTTCGTCGCGGGCGGCGACGTCGCCAGCGCCCACCTGCTCTCCCGGCTCCGCCGCGGCCGTATGCGGGACTCCTGCCACATCCCTCCCCTGGGGGCGGTCCCGTCGATCGTCGCCAACCTCGCCGGACGCCTCGTCGACTCCGGCTGGCGTCCGTCCGACGGCGTGGTCCTGGCCGCCGACGGCACCACCGGAACCGAGGAGCGCCAGGTCGTCATGGACGTGGCGCGCATGCTCAGCCGCCGCCTCAGCTCCCCGGTCCAGGTCGGCTACCTGCGTACCTGGGCGCCTTCGGTCTTCGACGCCGTCGACCGGCTGCGCCGCCACGGCCACNCCGCCTGGAGACTGGTGGACTGCCCCGACTTCGACCTGCTGCGAGGACTGGACGTCACCGCCATCACCGAACCCCTGTGGCCCTCCGAACTGGTCGTGGACACCCTCCTCGCCCAGCACCGGGCCGCCAAGCGGCGCCTGGCCTGAGGCCGCTGGGGCCGTTGGGTGCGCTCGGGGCGCCCCGGGTGTTCCGGTGGCGACTCCGGGCGGAGGCCTCGACAGCCGACCACCCACGGTGACACCATCAGCCGCACGGGTGATACTGAGAGCTCAGGACGCCTCGGTGCCGTTACCGGGAGCACAGGGGTGGGTATGGAGCAAGCGGGCGGGAACTCCTCGCACCCACAAACGCGATACCCGCACCGCGTCACTGTCCGCGCGGTGCGGTGGTGCCCCGGGCACGACCCCTCCGACGGTTCCGCACTCCCCTGTCGGCGCGGAGGAACCCCGTGACCGGCCCGGGCCCCGAACAGTGCTCGTGCGGCGCGAACCGTCCGGTTCGACGGTTCGCCGACCTGGGAGGGGCCGATCCCGGACAGGCATCGACGCGAGCGAACCTAAGGTGGATGTATGAACGACGTCACGGCGCAGTTCGTCGATGACCGGCAGCGTCGGCGTCTGGAACGGCGTTTCGGCAGCCACGTCGGCGAGTGGCTGACCGAACTCCCCGGGATCGTCGACGAACTCGCCTCCGAATGGCGGTTGACGATCGAGGGGCCGGCCCCCCACGGGCGGACCTCCGTCGTCATCTGCGTCCGCCGCCCGGACGGCGAACGCGCGGTCCTCAAACTCTCCCCGGACATCCGTCTGGCCGTGTCCGAGGCCCAGGTGCTGCGCATGTGGCAGACCTCCGGGCGTGTGCCCCGCGTGTGGGAGGTGGACGGCGCACGGGGCGCCATCCTCATGGAGTGGGTCGGGAACGACACCGTCGCGGCGGGCGGCGTGGTCCCGCCCATGGAGACGATCGGCGCGCTCATCGCCCAGCTCCACGACGTCGAGGTGACCCGCCAGGAACTGTTCGAACTGCGCCCGCTGAGCTCGCGGGTGCAGTTCGTCTTCGAGTTGTGGGGCCGGGAGCGGGCCCAGGGACCGGCCGCCGAGATGGTGTCCGCGTCCGCCATGCACCAGGGGTTCTGCCGGGCCCGCGACCTGGCCAACGGGACCGTGGACGTCGTGCCCGTCCACGGCGACCTGCACCCGGGCAACGTCATCGACGGCGGTGCGCGCGGGCTGGTGGCCGTCGATCCGCGCGCCTGTCTGGGAGACGGCGCGGTCGACGCCGTGGACTGGGCCCTGTGGAAGTCCACCACCCTGCCCGAGGTGGTGTACCGCGTGGACGTGCTCTCCCGTGTCCTGGGGGTGGACGGCGACCGGATGATGGAGTGGGTGCGTGCGTTCGCGCCCTGCCTCGCCGTGGCCAAGGCCAACCGCGGCCACGTCGGTACCGACGAGTTCGACATGCTCATCGAGCTGTCGGAGGGGGAGGCCTTCGTCCGCTGACCCCGTGCACCACCGCGGGGGTCCCCGCGTGCGCGCCGCCGGCGGAGGGGTCAGTGTTCCGGCTGCGGGGAACCGGCCCTCTCGAAGCGGTACCCCCGGCCCGCCTCCGTGATCAGGTACCGCGGGTGCGCGGGGTCGGGCTCCAGCTTGCGGCGCAGCTGCGCCATGTACACCCGCAGGTAGTTGGTCTCGCTCTGGTAGGCCGGGCCCCACACGTCGTGCAGCAGCTGGCGCTGGCTGACCAGCTGGCCCGCGTGCCGGGCCAGGATCTCCAGGATGTGCCACTCCGTCGGGGTCAGCCGGACCTCCTCACCGTCCCGCAGCACCCTCTTGGCGCCCAGGTCCACGGTGAAGCACGGCGTGCGTACCACCGGGGCCTCGTCCGTGCGCACCGACCGCCGTTCCGCCGCCCGCATGCGGGCCAGCAGCTCGTCCATCCCGAACGGCTTGGTGACGTAGTCGTCGGCTCCCGAGTCCAGGCAGCGCACCTTCTCCCCGGCCGAGTGCCGCGCCGACAGCACGATGATCGGCACCTGTGACCACCCGCGTAGCCGCCGTATGACCTCCAGGCCCTCCATGTCGGGCAGCCCCAGGTCGAGCAGGACCACGTCGGGGTGGCTCTCGGCGGGNCGACTCCCCGTCGGCCGCGGTGTCCACGTCGTGCCCGCGCGCCCGCAGGTTGATCCGCATCGCGCGGATGATCTGCATGTCGTCGTCAACGACCAGGACCCGCATCGGCCTTCCTTCCGTCCCCGCCGTCCGTCTCGTTCTTCTCCACGGCCCGGAGTGTGAACACCATGGTCAGCCCGCCCCCCGGTGTGTCCTCGGGGTCGAGACTGCCGTGCATCGCCTCAACGAAACCACGCGCGACCGCCAGCCCGAGACCCACCCCCGTGCCCTGGGGGGCGTCGCCCAGCCGCTGGAAGGCCTCGAACATGCGCTGTTTGCCCTCGTCGGAGACCCCCGGACCACGATCCACCACGCGCAGCTGCACACAGTCGCCGTGCGCGCTCGCCGCGACCAGCACCGGCAGGTACGGGTCCGGGTTGTACCGGACCCCGTTGGAGACCACGTTGGCCACGGCCCGCTCCAGCAGTCCGGCGTCGGCCAGGACCCGGGGGAGGTCGTCGGGCACGTCCACCGTGATCTCCTCGTGCGGCAGGCCGAGCAGGGTGAGGGGCACGACCTCCTCCAGACCCACCGCCCGCAGTTTGGGACGCACGTTGTCGGTGTGCACCCGGCTCATGTCCAACAGGTTGTCGATCAGCCGGTTGAGCCGGTCGGTGGACTCCTCCACCGTCTCCAGCAGGTCCTCGCGGTCCTCGTCGGTGAGGGTGATGTCGGTGGCGCGCAGGCTCGACAGGCTCGCCTTGATCGAGGTCAGCGGGGTGCGCAGGTCGTGTGAGACCGCCGCCAGCAGTGCCGTGCGGATGCGGTTGCCCGCCACCTGACCGCGCGCCTCCGCCGCGTCCCACTCCAGCCGCTGGTGCTCCAGGGCGATGCCGATGTGCGCGGCGAACGCCCGCAGCATCCCCCGGTCGATGGCGGGCAGCACCCGGCCGCGCAGCGCCAGCGCCAGGCTGTCGGAGATCGGTACCAGCACGTCCGACTCGTCGGGGGACTCGCAGGCCGGGGCGCCGACGCTGTGCGCCGCCCGCCAGCGCTCGTCGTCCAACCGTTCCAGCAGGGTCGCCGACCGCTGTCCGAAGGTCTCCCGGATCCGCCGCAGCAGAGCCTGGAGGGGTTCCTTGCCCGCGAGGACGCTGCTCGCCAGCAGGGTCACCGCGTCGGCCTCGGCCCGGGCGCGCGCCGCCTGCGCCGACCGGCGGGCCGCCATCTCCACCACGATCGCCACCAGGGAACCCACCAGGGCGAACGCGGTCAGCGCCAGCACGTTGTCCACCGACACCGGCGGCCGTCCGTGCAACGGGGACAGCAGCGCGGTGAGCAGCACCGCGCTCCACAACGCCGACACCAGGGCGGGGCGCAGGCCGCCCACCGCCGCGGTGGCCACCGTGGCCAGCAACAGCAGCATCGCGTCCGAGGCCGCGCTCACGTCCTCGAACAGGGGGAGCGTCAGCACCAGCGACAGCAGGGTGGGCGACAGCAGGGCCAGGGACCAGCCCGCCACCCTGCGGTGTTCGCCCAGGCCGCGGCCTGGCGGGGGCAGCGGCCACCGCCCGCTGCCCACCCGCTCGTGGGTGACGATGTGCACGTCGATGTCCCCGGAGTCGCGCGCCACGATCGCGCCGACCCCGGGGCCGAACACGTACTGCCAGGTGCGTCGGCGCGAGGATCCCAGCACGATCTGGGTGGCCTGCATGCCCCGCGCGAACTCCAGCAGACCGGTGGGGACGTCCTTGCCGACCACCTGGTGGTAGGTGCCGCCCAACTCCGCGAGCAGTCTGCGCTGCCGCAGCAGGTCGTCGCTGGGCGTCTGCGCCATCCCGTTCGGCGGTACCACGTGCACCGCCAGCAGGTGGCTGGGCTGGGGGTGGCCGCCCCGTGAGCGGGCGGCCACCCGGGCGGCCCGGCGGATCAGCGTCTCGCCCTCGGGCCCGCCGGTGAGCGCCACCACGACCCGCTCCCGTGCCTCCCAGGTCCGCCGGATCTCGTGCTCGCCCCGGTAGCGGGACAGGCTCTCCTCCACCCGGTCGGCGGTCCACAGCAGTGCCAGCTCGCGCAGCGCCGCCAGGTTCCCCTCCCGGTAGTAGTCGGCCAGGGCGGCGTCCACGCGCTCGGCGGGGTGGATGTCTCCGTGCGCCATCCTGCGGCGCAGTTCCTGCGGGGTGACGTCGACGAGTTCGACCTCGGCGGCGCGGCGCACCACGTGGTCGGGGACGGTCCGCGAGGGGCGCACACCGGTGATCTGGTGGACGACGTCGTTGAGGGACTCCAGGTGGTGGATGCCCACGGTGGACAGGACGTCGACGCCCGCCTCCAGCAGTTCCTCCACGTCCTGCCAGCGGGCGGCGTTGGACGCGCCGGGTCCGTTGGGCCGGGCGAGGTCGTCGACCAGGGCCGTCCCCGGTGCCCGCGCGATCACGGCCGTGGTGTCCACGGCACCGGACGGGAGCGGTGCCACCTCCTCCAGGCCTTCGAGGAGGGCGGAGACGTGCTCGCGGTGGTGGGTGTGGACGGCGGCGACCACGACGTGGACACCGTGCCCAGCCCGGCGCCGGGCCTCGGCCAGGGCGTTGTGCGTGGTGCCCACACCGGGGGCCGAACCCAGGTAGATGCGGAGTTTTCCTCGTGCCACGGCATCCATTGTCGGGGCACCGGGGCGCCACCACGGCCGGTTCCGGCCAGGGCGGAACCTCCGTTCCGAGGCCCATCCGGGGTCTTTGACCGATAACTTTGACCGATAACTTTGACCGCACTCCGTGTTCCACGCGGGGCCGTGCGCCACCGTCGTCACCGACGGTGGCGTGTCGTGTGTCAGTTCCCACACTCTCCCTCTGGAGTTCTCTCAGATGACGGCTCAGCCGCCCCACGGTCCCTTCGACCCCCACCAGGGACATCCCCAACAGGGGTGGAGTCCCCAGGGGCCCTCCGGCGACGGCCCGCCCGGATCCCAGGGGCAGCAGCATCCCCAGGGAGCCCCCGGCAGCGGTTCGCCCGAGCCCCGGGAGCCGCAGTACCCCCAGCCTTCCCAGCCGCACCAAGGTCCCCGTCCGCAGGGCGGTGTGCCCGGGCAACCCGGTCACCCGGGGTTCCCGCACCAGCCTGGACAGACAGGTCATCCCGGGCATCCAGGCCAGCCAGGTCGTCCGGGACTCCCGCATCAGCCTGGGCAAGCGGGACCTCCTGGGCACCCGGGACAGCCTGGCCAGCCGGGGTTCCCGCACCAGCCAGGGCAAGCGGGGCACCCCGGCCCTCCCGGACAACCGGGTCACCCGGGACAGCCCGGTGCCGGGGACACCAGGCGACGGAACCTGATCATCGCCGGAGCCGCGGGCCTGGCCGTCGTCCTGGTCGCCGGGATCGGTGTCACCTGGGCGGTGGCGGCCTCGCCCAGGACCTACGTCGCCTTCCCCGACTGCGAGGAGGCCTTCCCGGTCGAGATGTTCGAGAACGCGCTGGAGCGCGACGACATCGAACTCAGCGGGGAGTTCTCCGAGAGTGAGGACGACGGGTACGGCAATCTCCAGTGCAGTGTGGAGACGAGCGACACCGGCCCGTCCGTCACGATCTTCGCCTCCGCCATGGAACCGGAGGGCGAGGACATGCAGGAGCGCATCGATGACCTCACCGAGAACCTGGAGGACATGGAGGCCGAACTCCCGGCGGGCGAGGTGGGAACACTCACCCTCGACGACCAGACGCTGGACAGGGCTGCCTGGAACCGCAGTTCACGTGGTGACGTCGGTTTCACCATGGGTGCGTTGCAGGAGGCCTACGGGGGTGAGGTGGCGTTCGCCTCCAGCGGCTTCGTCATGGACAACCTCGGGGTGAGCGTCCACTACGGGACCGGTTCCGACGGAGAGGCCGCCAGCGCGGAACTCCTGGACGTGTTGGCTCTGGTGGACGGGCTCACGGGGGAGGTCGAGGACCAGCTCGCGAGGGTCGGCGAGACCGAGTAGGCCGGTTCCGGCCCACACCGGTGACGGGCGGGGCCGGGAACGGGAATACTCGGGGTGACGTCCCGACGCACACGCCCACGTGCCCCGCGTGGGTCGTAGGCGATCCCCGGCCGCCGCGCGCGGTCGACGAGCACTTGTGAGGAGGCGCGGCGTCCGTCCACCGGACGGGTCCACGCCGCGAGACCGATGACCCATCCCCCGAACGACGGTTCGTTCCCCGGCCCTCCCGGAGGCCAGCCCTTCCCCGGGCAGCCGGGCCACCCCCAGCCCGGGGTCTCGTTCCCAGGCCCTCCCGGCGGGCAGTACTTTCCGGGACAGCCCCAGGTCCCGCCCACACAACCCGGTTACGGCCCTCCCGGAGGCGTCCCGCCCCAGCAGCCGCCCGTACCGGGACACCCCGGTCACCTCGGTCACCCGGGTCAGCCCGGTCCGCCCCGACGCTCCAGCAGGGGGCTGTTCATCGGCGCGGGCGTCGCCGCGCTGGTGCTGCTGGTCTCCGGCGGCTTCGTGGTGTGGAACATCGCCGACAGCCGCCCCTACGCGGCTCTTCCCACCTGCTCCCGGTTGCTGCCCTCCGAGGTCCTGGGCCAGATCCCCGAAGCCGACGATCCCCGTGTCGAGGGTGAGTACCAGTCCGTCGAGGACGAGGGCATGGAGGACATGGCCGACGAAGGCCTCGTCGGCTACCTTTCCTGCTCGGTCGAGGACGGCGGGTTCCACCCTGTGTACGTCCAGATCCTCCTGTACGAGTACGAGGACGGTGGCGAGACCGCCGACGCGATGCGCGGGGAGATGGAGGAGAGCGTCCGGGACCGGGAGGAGGGGCGCCACGAGGAGGAGTCGGCCGGGGACGTGGTGGTCCTCGACTGGCGCCCCGTGACGGCGGGTGACGTCGGATACTCCGTCGTCTACGAGTACGGCGACGGTGAGGTCTACGCCGCGTCCACCTTCACCACCGTCAACACGGCGGTCACGGCCTCCTACACCGTCGAGGACGGCGGTGCCGACGGAGTCGAACTCCTGGACTTCCTCGTGGACTTCGCCAACCAGCTGGAGGGTCAGCTCTCCCGTGAGGGGGAGAGGGCCTGACGGGTTCTCCGGGGATCCGCCCTCCCCAGGGGCGCCGGGCCGACGGGCAGGCGTTCCGCCGTGACCCGGACGGAGGACCCGTCGTCCCGGGGACGCCGAGAGCACGTCCCGGCAGCGGGGCGGAGCCTTGGGTGACCCCTGGTGCCCGGTACCGCCGCCTCCGACGGGCCCGTCGCCGCGGTCCGGGTACCGCGGCGACGGGGTGGGCGGGCGATGACCCGGCACGGGGCACCGGAGTGGTCGTGTCACGACGGCGGGCGACACGGTTTCCCGGGCACGCGCGCCCATGGGCGCGCGTCGGGGGAAGGCGCCGTTCAGGCGTCGGGGACGAGTTTCCCCGGGTTGAGGATCCCCGCCGGGTCCAGCGCGGCCTTGACCGCTCGCAGCACCTCGCCGCCCAGCGGGCCGATCTCCGCGCCCATCCACGGCCGGTGGTCGGTCCCCACCGCGTGGTGGTGGGTGATCGTCCCCCCGTTGGCGGCGATGGCCTCCGACGCGGCCCTCTTGGCCCGGCCCCACCGCTCCAGCGGCGCGGCACCGGCCGCCGTCACCACCGTGAAGTACAGCGAGGCGCCCGTGGGATAGGTGTGCGACACGTGGCACATCACCACGGCACCGCCCTCCCCGTCCTCCTCCAGCACCCCGGTGAGCGCACCGGACACCGCCGCGTACAGCGGTAGCAGGTCGGTCCAGGAGGCCGCGGTCTCCAGGGTCTCGGCCAGCGCCCCGGCCGACAGCAGGGAGTCACGCAGGTAGGGCGCCGAGAACCGGTTCCGCCGCCAGTGCTCCACCGGGCCCGAACCCAACGAAGTGCCGCCCATCCTGGTCATGACCTCCCCGGCCGCCGCCGCGCGGACGCCGACCTCGGATTCGGTGCCCTCGAAGCCCAGCACCGCCTGGCAGCCGGGCGCGGCCTCCTCACCGCCCATGGCCGCGCCGACGAAGGTCTCCGTCTCGTCCAGCACGCGTGCCATGGTCGGCCGGATACCGGACTGGGCCAGGTCCCGCAGAGCGTCCACGCCCGCGGCGAAGTCGGGGAAGGACCACGCCTCGTCCAGCACCCGCTCCGGGCGTCGGCGGATCCGCACGCCCACCTCGGTGATCACCCCCAGCGTGCCCTCCGAACCCAGCAGCAGGCGGCCGAGGTCCGGACCGGCGGCCGAGGCCGGGGGGCCGCCCGTCTCCAGGGTGCCGCGCGGGGTGGCCGCGCGCAGCGACACCACCATGTCCTCGAAGCGGCCGTACCCCGAGGAGGCCTGCCCGCTGGAACGGGTGGCCGCGTAGCCGCCGATGCTCGCGTACTCGTAGCTCTGGGGCAGGTGCCCGAGCGTGCACCCGTGCTCGGCCAGCATCGCCTCGGCGTGCGGGGTCCGCACGCCCGCGCCCAGGACGGCGGTCATGGACGTGGTGTCCACCGACACCAGCCGGTCCAGACGGCGCAGGTCCAGGGCGACCACGGCGCGCAGGCCGCCGTTCAGCGGTGTCACACCACCCACCACGCTGGTGCCGCCGCCGAACGGGACCACGGCGACGCGCTCGGCCGCGCACACCTCCAGGACGCGCTGGACCTGGTCGTGGTCGGCGGGGTACAGGACGGCGTCCGGGGCGGGATCCGCCGTGCCAGCGCGGCGCAGCAGCAGGTCGGGGGTGCTCTTGCCGCCGCTGCGGCGCAGCCGGGCGGCGGCGCCGGTGTCCACGTGGTCGGCCCCGACCACCTCGGCGAACGCCTCGCGCAGTCGATCGTCCAGCAGCGAGGGGGGAAGTTCCACCCGCTCCTCGGGGACCGGGGGCAGGTCCCTCAGCGGAGCCCGCAGCACCTGGGAGACCAGGTCACGCAACCCCGGGTCCAGCGTGCGCGCCTTCGCGGGGTCGCCCCAGGCGAACCAGCTCATGTCCGCCGCGGAGTGCATCTCGTCAGTCATGCTCTACAGTTTTACACATGGCGTCAATACGTAACGTTGAAGACCGGATTCTGGACGCGGCCCGCGCCTGCGTCGAGGCCTTCGGGGTGCGCCGCACCACCCTGACCGACGTGGCGCGCCGCGCCGGGGTCAGCAGGCCCACCGTCTACCGGCGCTGGCCCGACGCGACCGCCCTGGTCGCCGACCTGCTCACCCGGGAACTGCGGCGGATCCTCGCCGACCAGCAGGCCGCCTCAGGCGACCCCGGCGAGAGCGTGCGGGCCCAGCTGGTCCGGCACGCCGCCGGGGTCGCCCGCGCGCTGCTCGCCCACCCCCTGTTCGCCCGGATCGTGGACACCGAACCCGAACTCCTGGCGACCTACACCTTCCAGCGGCTGGGCACCAGCCATCACGCCGCCCTGGAACTGGTGGAACCGGTCGTGGCCGAGGGCCAGCGCGACGGCTCGGTGCGCGAGGGCGATCCCCGGGTGCTGGCCCGCCTCGTGCTGGTCACGGTCCAGGGGACCATCACCTCCCGCCGCCTGTTCGCCGACGTCACCGGCGAGGCCGGGCTCATCGACGAGCTCACCGTCCTCCTGGACGGCTACCTCGCCCCCTGAACCCCGCGAGCGGACCTCCACCGCTGCCACGACAACCCACGGAGTGCTCATGAGCCCCACGTCTCCCACCTCCTCCTCCCTCAACGCCGCACGCCGCGCACGGGACCTCGCCGAGCTGGAGCGCCATCCCCACGTGGACGTCCTGGTCGTCGGCGGGGGAGTGACGGGTGCCGGTGTCGCGCTCGACGCCGCGTCGCGCGGCCTGTCCACGGTGCTGGTCGAACGCCACGACCTGGCCTTCGGCACCAGCCGATGGAGTTCCAAACTCGTCCACGGCGGCCTGCGCTACCTGGCCAGGGGACAGGTCGGTATCGCCTACGAGAGCGCCCGGGAACGCGACGTCCTCATGCGGGTGACCGCGCCCCACCTCGTGCGGCCCCTGCCGATGGTCATCCCGGTCCACCGGGGAACCGGGCTGGCCCGTGCCCTGTTCGTCCGGGCCGGAGCCGGGGCGGGAGACCTGCTGCGGCTCCTGGCCGGAACACCCGGCACCGTGCTGCCCCGCCCCTGCGTGCTCAACGCCCGGCAGACCCTGCGGCTTCTGCCCGGGATCACCCGGGAGGGGCTGCTCGGCGGCATCGTGTCCTTCGACGGGCAGCTCGTGGACGACGCCCGGCTCGTCGTCGGCCTGGCGCGCACGGCCGCCCGTGAGGGCGCCCGGATCCTCACCCGCTGCTCGGCCGAGAGCGTCACCGCCGACGGAGCCGTGCTGCGGGACGAGACGACGGGCCGGACCATCCCCCTGCGCCCACGCGCGGTCGTCAACGCCACCGGCGTCCACGCCGACCAGCTCGATCCCCACGTACGTCTGCGCCCCAGCCGGGGCAGCCACCTGGTGCTCGACGGTTCCGTCCTCGGCCGTCCCAGCGCCGCGCTCACCGTGCCGATCGACGGCGGCACCAGCCGGTTCGTGTTCGCCCTGCCCCAGCCGGACGGCCGTATCCTGGCCGGGCTCACCGACGAGCCCGTGGACGGACCCGTCCCCAGCGTTCCCGAGGTGCCCGACGGCGACGTGGACCTCCTGCTCGCCCAGATCAGCGGCCCCCTGGAGACCCCCCTGAAGCGGGACGACGTCCTCGGTTCCTTCGCGGGGCTGCGTCCGCTGGTGTACGGGGCCGGGGCCAGCGCCGACCTCTCGCGCGAACACGCCGTCACGGTCTCCCCGAACGGCACGGTCACCGTGGTCGGCGGCAAGCTCACCACCTACCGCGCGATGGCTGAGCAGGCCGTCGACGCCGCCGTGCGCGCCCACGGGCTGCCCGCGGGCTCCTGCCGCACCCGCTCACTGCCCCTGGTCGGCGCCGCCCCGCACGAGGAACTCGACGCCCTGGACGCCCCGCGCCGCCTGGTGGCCAGGTACGGCACCGAGGCGGTCGGCGTCCTGGCCGAGGCCGACGCGGATCCGACACTGCTCACCCCCGTCGTACGCGGTATCACCGGTGCCGAACTCCGGTTCGCGGTACGCCACGAGGGGGCCATGGACACCGGTGACCTGCTGGACCGGCGCACCCGGGTCGGGCTGGTTCCGGCCGAGCGGTCCGCGGCCGAGGACGCCGCCGCGAGGGCGCTCGACGCCGCGGGCTGAGGGGCGCGGCGAACCAGGGGGCGGGAAAGTGGGGAAACGGCGGGATTCGCGCCACTCACCACACCCACATCCCCTGTCCCACAGGGGTCTGATCGCGTAAGGTCGTAGCCGTTCCACGCCGCCCCGCCCCCGAGGCGGTCACCGGACGCTCCCGCAGCCGCCCCTCCCACGGTTCGCCCGCCCGCTGAGCCGCCACGCCTAAGGAGTCCTCCATGCCCACGCTCGTTTCCGTGCCCGCTCTGGCCAAGGCCGAGGACACCGTCCTCGCGGGTGTACCGGACGAGTACCGGCACTACTTCAGCGGACGGCCGACCATCCCCTTCACCAAGCGGCACTGGGAGTTCTCCGGTACGCCCGCGAGCGTGCCGCTGGCCCGGGCCTTCCTCGACACCTGCGCGGCCAGCCAGGACAGCGACTACCGGTACGTCTTCTCCCTGCTGGGAACCGAGCTCGCGACCAACGCCATCCGGCACAGCCGCTCCGGCGAGGAGGGACAGACCTTCGTGCTGCGGGTGAACCGGGTGGCCAACGGCCTCACCCTGGTCTGCCGCGACAACGGCAGGCCCACGCGCTCCTCCGACGACGGGGACGGCCCGCTGAGCGCCGGAGCGCTGGAGGGCGACAGGCTCACCGCCGAGAACGGCCGGGGCCTGGCACTGGTCGACAGCTTCGCCACCGCATGGGGCGACAACGGGCACCCCAGCATCCGCAAGGTGTGGTTCCACCTGGCCTTCGACCTCACCGGCAGCTCCTGGCCCGCCGCCTGAGGAGACCACGGCGCGGTGCGCGCACCGCACGGGGACGGGCCCCGCTCACCTGCCGTCGAGGTAGGCGAGCACCGCGCGCACCCGGCGGTGCCCGCTGTCGGAGGGCGACAACCCCAGCTTCGCGAAGATGTTGCCGACGTGTTTGTGCACGGCGTTCTCGGTGACGACGATCCGCTCGGCGATGTCCCCGTTGCCGAGCCCCTCGGCCATCAGCGCGAGGACCTCGTTCTCGCGCCGTGTGAGCGACTCCAGGGGGTCACGGGACCTGCGGGCCAGCAGCTGCCGCACCACCGACGGGTCCATGACCGTGCCTCCGCCGGCCACCCGCCGCAGCGCGTCCACGAACTCGCTCACCCGGCCCACCCGGTCCTTGAGCAGGTAACCCACACCGCCCCGGCCGTCGGCGAGCAGTTCACCGGCGTAGTCGCGCTCCACGTACTGCGACAGCACCAGAACCGGCAGGGCCTCATGTCTGCGCCGGGCCGCGATCGCCGCGTGGACGCCCTCGTCCCGGAAGTTCGGCGGCANCGGGACGGTGCCGGTCCACGGCGTCGGCGAAGGCCGTCGGGTCCCCGGCGACCTCGACCACCTCGAACCCCCTGGTGGACAGCAGCAGTTCCAACCCGGCGGACAACAGGACGTTGTCCTCGGCGATCACGATCCGCACGGCAGCTCCACGTCGATCACGGTCGGCCCGCCCGCCGGGCTGTCCACGCGGACCGTACCGTCCAGGGCGGCGACACGGTGACGGATACCCCTCACCCCGCTGCCGTGCTCCTCGTCCACCCCGCCCGAGCCGTCGTCGCGCACCGTCAGGCTCAGCACGTCGCCCACCCGATCCATCCGTACGGTGATCTCATCGGCGCCGCCGTGTCTGACGGCGTTGGTGACCGCCTCGGTGACCACGAAGTACGCCGCGGTCTCCGTCGCCACCGGTAGTCCACCCAGCTCACCCACGTCCACGCGGGTGGGAACGGTGGTGCGGGCGGCCAGTGCGCTCAGCGCCCCGGACAGTCCCCGGTCGGCGAGGATCGGCGGATAGAGGCCGCGGATCACGTCGCGCAGTTCGGCCATCGCCTCCTCGGTGCCCTCATGGGCCTGCCTGAGCAGCGCCGCGACGGTCGGGTCCTCCTCCACCGCCTCGCGCGCCACACCCAGTTGCATCGCGATCGCGACCAGCCGCGCCTGCGTACCGTCGTGCAGGTCGCGCTCGATGCGCCGCAGCTCAGCGCCGTGCGCGTCCACCACGTCGGCGCGGGTCCTCCTGAGTTCGTCCACCCGCGCGGACAGCGTCTCCGCCTCGGTGGGGGCCAGCAGCCGGATGCTCATACGGGCGTGCGCACGGGCCGCCGGAGCGACCACCCACAGGCCCAGCACGGCCCCGGCCGTCAGGTACACGACGAGAGAGACCAGGGCCGTACCCCAGTCCCGCACCGGAACCCAGAGGACCAGGAGCGGTTCCGACCCGGGGAACGCCCACCAGAACAGGAACTGCGGAGCGGTCAGCGGCAGCCCGAACGCGCACACCCCCGCCAACCCGAGCACGACGCTCGTCGGTGCGAACAGGGGCATCCACCGCAGGACCTTGCGGGTGGACGGCTGGCCCCACAGCTCCCGGAAACCGTGTGTCCCGGGGGCGGGGACCCGTGGAACCGGTACACCGAGGAGACGGGAGGCCCGGTCCTGGTGCCAGGCGGCCCACCGGCCCATGAGTTCCACCCACCGGGGCAGCAGCACCAACCCGACGCCCCCGAACAGGACGGTCAGCGCCACGACCAGGGTCAGCGGCAGCAACACCAGCGTCACCAACCCCGAACCCAGGGCCACCACCAGGTAGGTGGCGGCCCTCAACGCCCGTGCCCAGACCTCACCCATGCCCGCCGTCCCTTCCGCGTATCCGCCGACACCGGTCAGTCTGGCCCATCGCCGACGAGCCGGGCACTACAGCCAGCCACCCTCTCCTCCGGGAGTTCGGGGAACGGGCGCTGGGGGCACGTGCCACGGACTGTCGTAGGCACGGAACACACTGGGTGGCATGCACGGAACTCCGCCCGCCCACTTCTCGCCCGACTGGGAAGGTGCTGACCGGCCGCCCCTGCCCCGGATCGGGAGCGAACGCGAACTCCTCACCTCCTACCTCGACTGGCATCGGGCCACTCTCGCGGCCAAGTGCGCCGGGCTCACCTCCGAGCAGCTCTCCGCGAGATCGGTGGAACCCTCAAGCATGAGCCTGCACGGACTGGTCCGGCACCTGGCCGGGGTCGAGCGGTGGTGGCTGCGCATCCGGTTCGCGGGCGAGGATCTGCCGCTGCTGTACTACTCCGACGAAGACCCCGACCAGGACTTCGGAGACGTGACGGGCGACCCGAACGAAGCCCTCGCGGTCTGGCGCGAGGAGACGGCACACGCTCGGGAGATCACCGCCGCGTTTCCGCTGGACGCGATCGGCGGATCGACCCGCGGCGCCCCCGTTCAGCTGCGAACCGTGCTGGTCAGGCTGGTCGCCGAGTACGCCCGCCACAACGGCCACGCCGATCTGTTGCGCGAGCGTATCGACGGATCCACCGGACACTGATCGCGCGCGGCCCTCAGCCCCCGGCCCCCTCGTCATCGTCGTCCCTGGTGAGGGCCTCCACGGCCACCGCCACGCAGATCACCAGCGCGGGGTCCGCGCCGATGTCGGCACGGTGGGTGTTCACGTCCACCGCGTAGGTGTCCCGGACACGGAACCATCTGCGGGACACGTGCGCGACGGTGCCGTGTGCGTCGCTGACCACGTACTCCTTGCCCAGGAAGTCCCCGGTGACCTCCCAGTCCTCGCCGTCCTCCACCTCCACCACGAGCTTGTCGACAAGGGGGTTGAACAGGCGCTTGCGTACGGTGACGGTGGGGCCGCCCTCGCGCTCGACGCTCATCTGGTCGCGCACCCGGAACGGCTTCCCCCGGATGACGGCCAGGACGTTGTCCTCGGTGTCCCTGAGCTCGAAGGTCGTGCGCAACCGCAGCGCCTTGCCGTCCACGAGGAAGACCTTCCGTCCCTCCTCGTCGGTCACCCAGTAGTCGTCACCGATGTCGAAGACGCGTTCGCGTACCAGGAACCTCATGCTTCGAAGTTAGGACACCCGCGATCGGCGCACCAGAGGTTCTCTCCCGCTGTGGACGACCGCTGAGGAGGCGGCCCCGCTGCTCCTACGCGAGCGTCTGGGGCGCGAGGTCGCGCAGGGCGGCCACCAGGGGCGCCAGTTCGGGTGTGGCACCGGCCTCGTCCAGCGCCTCCGCGAGCACCGCGTCGTGGGTGGGGCGCGCCTCGGTGAGCAGGGCCGCCCCGGCGGGGGTGAGCTCGGTGTAGATGCCGCGGCGGTCGTCCGCGCACAGCACACGGGTGAGTAGGCCGCGGTCCTCCAGGCGGGTGACCAGGCGGGTGGTCGCGCTGTTGGACAGGGCCGCTGCGCGGGCGAGCTGGCGCATGCGCATGTGCCAGCCGTCCTGGCGGTCCAGGGCGTCCATGACGGTGTACTCCACCACGGAGAGGCCGTGCCGCGACTGGAGGGCCTTCTCCAGGGCGGTCTCGATCAGGCCGTGGACCGCGGCGAGCGTGCGCCAGCCGTGTGCGCGGACCTCGACGGCGTCGTCGGCGATACCCATGCTCCCCAACCTCCTTCGGGCGGCACGGCGTGCCCGGGAACACATGATAGCAGCTTGCGCAGATAGAGGGCGCGTGCAACTATTTCCGCTGCTTCTGCAATTAGTGTATGCGCAACTAGTGCATGCGCAACGACATGTCTCTCCGAGGAGCGCCCACCATGCCGCTCGCCTTGTACGCCCTCGCCGTCGGGGGCTTCGGCATCGGTCTCACCGAATTCGTCATCATGGGCCTGCTGCCCGAGGTGGGCGCCGACTTCGGCGTCACACCCACGGTCGCGGGTTACCTGGTCTCCGGCTACGCGCTCTCCGTCGCGGTCGGAGGCGTCGGCCTGACCGCCCTGCTCAACGCCGTCAACCGCAAACGCGCACTCCTGCTGCTCATGGTGCTGTTCATCGCGGGCAACGCGGTCTCCGCGCTGGCCGCCACCTACGAGGTCATGCTCGCGGGGCGCGTGCTGGCCGCCCTGTGCCACGGGGCCTTCTTCGGCATCGGCGCCGTGCTGGCGGCCCGCGTCGTGCCCCCGCACCGCGGCGCCGCGGCGATCTCCCTCATGTTCGCCGGACTCACCACCGCCAACGTCCTGGGCGTTCCCTTCGGCACCTTCCTCGGCCAGGCCCTCGGCTGGCGCTCCACCTTCTGGGCGATCACCGCCATCGGCGTCGTCGCGTTCGCCGGCATCGCCCTGCTCGTCCCGGACGAGGACCCCGGGCGGGAGCACGCCGCGGGTGGACTGCGGGCCGAACTCGGGGTCTTCCGCAGCGTCCAGGTGTGGCTGTCGCTGATCGTCACGGTGCTCGGCTTCGGCGGCATGTTCGGCGGCTTCACCTACATCGCCTTCACCCTCACCGAGGTCAGCGGTTTCGCCCCGGCCACCGTGCCGTGGCTGCTCGTCCTGTTCGGTGTGGGCCTGTTCGCCGGGAACCTCCTCGGCGGGCGCATGGCTGACCGCGCCCTCGGCCGCACGCTGCTGGCGCTGTTCGCGGTACTCACCCTGGTCCTGGCCGTGTTCGCCCTGGTCGCGCACCTCCCGTGGGCGGCGCTGGCGGCCCTGCTCCTCATGGGCGCCTTCGGGTTCGCGACCGTCCCCGGCCTCCAGACGCGGATCATGCGCTTCGCCCACCGGGCGCCCACCCTGGCCTCCGGAGCCAACATCGCCGCGTTCAACGTCGGCAACGCCTTCGGCGCCTGGGCGGGCGGCCTCGGTCTGGCCCTCGGCCTCGGCTGCACCTCGCCCCTGTGGACGGGCGCGCTGATCACCCTCGTCGGCCTGGCCGTGCTCGTGCTGGCCGTACGCCTGCGCGGCGGTGAGTTCTCCCGCGACCCGATCCGAGAGCCCGGGACCGCGGAGGCCTCCGTCTGACGCCTGTCCCCGAGCGGGTGCCGCGGCCCCGTGCGACGATTCCGGTGGAGAACCGTCCCGTGCTCCCGGACGTCCGAGAGGACGGGACGGCGCCGGTCCGAACCACCGCCCGGCTCATCCGGTGCCCGCGACGGGACCGGCCCGTCACCGACCAGCCCGGCGGGTCCCTCAACGGGGCCCGCCGAAGCAATCCGCGAACGAATGAGCACACGGCCCCATGCCACACGATCCCCGCGAGCCCTCGGAACCGCCCACGCACTCCTCCTGGGTCGACATGCGCGGTCAGGGCTCCCTCGGATGGGCCGTCGCCGCCGGGCTGTGCGTCTTCCTCACCATCGGCGCGACCGTGCTGACGGCCGTGACGGCGGCCACCCAGACGCTCGGTGCGGCCGTGTGGACGCTGCTCCTGGCACTGTTCCTCGGGCTCCTGAGCTGGCCGCTGGTGCGCATGGCCCCGCGCCACTCCACCCGCCAGGGGATCTCGGTGGACGACACGGGGATCACGCTCGTCCAGGAACCCAGGTGGTGGTTCCCCGGCCGCGCCGCGCACATCCCCTGGTCGCGGGTGCTCCGCGCCAGCCGGGACAGGAGCGTCCAGACCGGCGGTGGCGTCCGGACCATCTGGTACTACGTCGTCGTCGAACTCCACGCGCCCCTCGACGGCGCCCGGTACCCGACCTGGGTCATCCCCGAGGAGGGCGGCATCCGGATCCAGATCGGTGAGTGGGAGCAGGCGCGCCTCGCCCGGGCACTGCACGCCGCCCGCCCCGACCTGTGCTCCGACGGCTGAACCACCAGGGAGGGGCTCCGCGCCCTCTCGGGGACCCGCCCCTTCCGCGTGGTGTGTCCCGTCCACCGTGTGTCCGGGAGGTCCGGCGAACGCGGTGTCGGACGGCGTGAAACGAAAAACGCCGACCGTGGCGGTCGGCGTCGTTCCCTCCGCCCGACGGAATGACTCCGCCGGACCGGTGTGGGTGCCCCCTGCAGGATTCGAACCTGCGCACACGGCTCCGGAGGCCGTTGCTCTATCCCCTGAGCTAAGGGGGCTGGCTTGCGTGAACAACTGTAGCAGGGGCGCGGGGCCCTTCGTCCACCCGCTTTCGGACGCACCCGTCCGGTGCGCCGATACCCACAATCCAGTGGTGCCGTGTCACTCCCCGGCGGTAGTGTCACGCCCGTGAACGCCCTACCCACACGGGTTCTCGTCGTCGAGGACGACGAGGTGATCCGTGAGCTCATCCGTCTCAACCTCGAACTGGAGGGGTTCGAGGTGTTCACCGCCGTGGACGGGCAGGACTGCCTCGACCGCGCCGCGCACATCGACCCCCACGTGGTCACGCTGGACGTGATGATGCCCCGCGTGGACGGCTGGACGGCCGCCGAACGCCTGCGAGCCGACCCCCGCACCCGTGACCGCGTGATCGTCCTGGTCACCGCGCGCACCCAGGCCGAGGACCAGCGGCGCGCCGACCGCATCGGCGTGGACGCCTACCTCACCAAGCCCTTCGACCCCGACGAGCTCGTCGACGTCATCCGCGGCCTGGTCGACGGGGGGCCGGAGTGACCCCCAGGCGCCTGGAGGCCGCCGTGCGCGAGGCCGCCGTGCGGGCCTTCGACCTGGACCCGGACGGAGTCCCCTTCGTGTGGCCCCGCAGCGACCACGCGAGCGAGGGCGCCGACGCCGCCACCGCCCTGCCGCCCCGCCTGGCCAGCAGCGTGGGCGACCGGACGTCCGCGCGCCGCGGCGACCACCGCGGCGCGGTCTGCACCCGTCTCACCAGGGAGTTCCTGCTCATGCGCGACGAGGGGCGAGTGGACTTCGCCCACGCCGGCGGAGACGGCCGAGGCTTCCTCAACGTCACCTTCACCGCCCGTCAGCGCGACACCCTGCTCGCGGAGGCCGCCGACGGGCCACGCTTCCTGACCGGCGGGGACTGGAACGGCACGGGGGAGTGGCCCGCCTCGGCCCTGCACGAGGCCGGACCGGTCGCCCAGGCCCGCAGGCTCGCCCGCGCCGACGCCCGCGCCCGCGTCGCCCTGGCCGTCGGTTCGCGGCCTCCGCCGCCCGGCCCCGGCGACGGCGAGGTCTCCTGGCGCGACCCCTACCGGGACGGCGGCCACCGGGAACTGCTCACCCCCGCCGCACGGGCCCTCGGCGCGGTCGGCGAGGACAGCGCCCGCGTCGCCTTCTGCCGGTCGGTTCCCGAACGTCCCCGCGACACCGAGACCACCGGCCGCGACCTGCCGGTGCTCCCCTCCGCCGAGTACCCCGGCGCCTGGGCCCGCCTGACCGACGCCAACCCCGCCTTCCGGCTGCGCTACGCCCACGCCCACGCGGTCAGCCTCGTGCGCTGGAGCGGCGAGGGCGCGCCGCCGCACACGGCGTGCCCCGAGCACACAGCTCCCGTACGCGGTCTGCTCTTCGACGGACCCAGTGTTCTGGACACGGCCGCGCGCCGAGAGGAACCCCATATCCTGGTTCGATACCTGGAGACGCTGGCCAGTGCCTACGATGAGTGGCGGACGTGTCCCGCCGCGGTCCCCCGG